>MHOE01000007.1:10269-35106 GCA_001819985.1 Candidatus Spechtbacteria bacterium RIFCSPHIGHO2_02_FULL_43_15b | reverse complement strand
AACGCAACAAACACGATGGCGCGGGCGATGGAAATCGCGGGGGTGACCCCCAGCGATTTCCCGGACTTCGTCCCCGAGACCACCGAGGCCCCCGCCCCCGCCGAGAACGCCGACGACCAGCAGGTCGTCGAAGCCGCCGAGGCCGCCGAAGAGGGCGACGACCAGCAGGTCGTCGCGGAGGCCGCGGCCGCCGAGACCGAGGCCATGCGCCTTGTCCGCCTCGCGATCGAGGCGGCCCAGACCTACGGGGCCGGGCTGAAAAGCCCGGCCGAAAAGGCGGCCGAGCGGACCGCCGCCCAGGCCGAGCGGACCGCCGCCCAAGAGGCGCGCCAGGCGCGCCAGGCCAAAATAACCGCCTCTACGGCGGCTATTAAAAGCATCGCGGAGGAGGTATTGGCAACATACCTCCACGCACTTCAAGATCCCGTCGCGCCCGGCGCGAAGGAAATCATTGCAGTATTCAGCGCTTGGCCTCTCGAGGCTAAGCGCCTAATACTAGACGGGGATAAGGAGTTCTCCGCGGAAGAACTCCGTCTTGGGCTAAGGGGATGGTTGCGCGCGGAAAACGCGCGCAAACAGGCCGCTCTGGATGCGGCCAAGGCCCGGGTACGGGCATACTCCGAGGGAGCCGTGTCCCTCCTCGCCGCGATGAGGAGCGGCGGCGATGCCGTGGTCAACATCGCCTACCGGGCGATGAGGAAGGAAAGATTCCCTAACGGCACCTATCGAATGGTGCCGTTAGGGAACAAGGAAAGGCACGGATTGATTAAAATCCGTGTCCTTCCAGAGGCAGATCGGTTTATTGTGCTCGACTCGTTTGAGCATAACTGCCCCCCGCACATACCCACTGCTGTCCCTCTACCCCTCCGGCCCCCGGCATTCAAGGCCGAGGGAGTCCACAAGGATCTGGCAAGCGCGCTTCAAGTGCGCTATACTAACGATCTCGCGGCCGAGAAGGACGCGGCCGAAAACGCGGAATACCTGGGTGAGGCGCAGGCCAGCCAGGCCTACGCCTCATACCTGGGAAACCAGGGAACCCTGAAGGTCGGCGACTTGTTCGCCGCCGTCAGGGGATCTGGTACCATCCCTTCGGGGATGGTTGCGGTGAACAACCCCTCCCTTTGGGTCACGCCGGGTGACCCAAAGAGTCAGAGATTCCACCTGGCCTTTACGGCTAGGGTGGAAGAATCTGGAGCGTTCACGCTCCAGCAATGGTGGTCGTCTTCTGGCGCAGTCAGCCTCGCGATCCTAGTAGGACGCGAGCTGGTTATGGAGGTCGACGCGAACGGTCGTGTCGGCCTCCGGGACCCAAACCTCCCCGAAAACAACGAGGAGGTCAAGGCGGCGATTAAGGCGGCGATTAGCCGTATCATCGGCGCCATGGTGGCGCAGATGGTGTGGGACCGCCGCAAGGAGCAGGCTACCAAGCCTGCTCCTGCGACGGTTGCCACCGAGCCGGTGGCAACCGTCTAAATTACCGCCCCGCAACAGCGGGCGCGGACAAACAACGAGCCCCTGCACAACCAGTGCAGGGGCTTTTCAATTCTAATTAATTTTAATTTTAACAACTAAATAGGGCACCCGATCTCGGATGCCCTATTAAATTTTTGCTAACTTACGGCTTCGCCTTTGACAGGTGGGCCGGAACTAAGTTTTTTTCCGAAATTGGAATGACAACAACCTTAATATTGTCGCCTTCCCATACTACTGACATACAGTAGTATTTTTCCTCGTCTCCCCTGATTACTTTTAGGAAAAGGGGGTTAAATTCATATTCTTCTTTGCGGTATACCCGCAAGAAAATGTAATTTTTTCCTTCCGCAAAGCCGAATGGCTTTTCCTCGCCATGTCGGCCTAATAGCACGACATAGCCAGCTCGCCTGTTTAGGACGAGCTCGGCGTTCGGAGCTCCCTGAACGCTTTGCGGAACGGCGTATGTCGCCGTTTCTCCGTCCGCAGGCAAACTTACGCCTGCCGGAGGGAGATAAAACTTTTCACAACGACCCGGCTTCCCCGGCGGCTTCGCATGGCGTAATACGCCATCGGCACTCTCGGGGCCTTCACCCTCCGGAAAAATCACTCCTAACCTATACCTTATAAAAGGTATAGACCCATCGGCCAGAAAGTCAAATTTTCTCGTACCCTTTTCGGGTATCGCCATTGAAAAACCTCCTTAGGTTTTTGATTTTGAAGTACTGTTAAATTTTGGCTTAACAGCACTTCAGTATTGCTATAATACCACTTTTTACCTACAAAGTCAAGTCAAATACCCTATCCTGCTCCATTATTATGCTTTCCGCGCCAAATTCGTTTTTTACGAATTCCGCCATTCTGCGCCTTCGTTCAAGCTCGCCATGGTAGGGTATCACAACCTCTGGTTTCAACGCTCGCATTATCTCTCTTAAATCGCCCAGTTTCCCATGCCCCGAGACATGCAGATTTTCCCTTCTTATCAACCTTGCTCCCATGCTTTTGAATGCCGGAGTCGCGTTAGGCAAATAAATCTTCCCGAATATTCCAGAAAGCGCGGTTATCATACTCGAAAAACTATGTTCTATTTCGGGCATTGGTATTGTGTCCGAAGAAATGACCAAAGCGTCTTCTCCGCGCACTCTTAGATTCATTTTCAATGTCCCGCTTGATATACTGGAAAGAAAACTTCCGTTTTCCCCCTGACACCCCGTAACAATCACAACCGCGTTTTGCGGCAAAACCTCGGCGGAAAACCTGTCTAGCGTTTTCCACCCGTTTCGTTTTTGAGCTATACGCAGGATTTCCCTTATAGATGCCCCGCCCACATAAACAGGTCTTCCCCACACCGAAGCGGCTCTGATGATGTTTTTGATTCTTAGCACATTAGACGAAATTAAACTTATGAATACTCGGCTCTTTGGATTTTCGCCTAAGATTTTTTCTATTTCCGGCGCCACATCCTCTTCAATCCCGGCGTATCCTTCCTCATAGACATTCGTACAGTCAAGGATAAGGTACTTTACGGCTCCCCCAAAACTTTTCAGCGAATCCGTATAAAACGAATACTTTTCCGCCGATTTTCCCCTTGCCAAAACTCCCGTTTTTATATCGCCCGTGTATAAAACGCCGATGCCATCCGCCTCCACAAAGAAACCCGACGACCCCGGAATGCTGTGAAGCGCCGGAAACCTTGTCACGGAAAACGGCCCGACGGATGCTTCCGTAGCCGTGGCGGATTTTAGATTAACCCCTGAACCTCGAAGGATTTTTTGCCTTATCACTTCCAAAGTAAAAGTGGATGCCAAAGTCAACGGACATACCCCAGCGCTCAACAAACGATCGTATCCTCCGGCATGATCCAAATGTCCGTGCGATTCCAGCACCGCGAGAAGACGCCCGTCTTTCAAAAGTTTTGTTACTTTCGCCATATCCGGATAAAATTCGTCCGGCAAAAACCCGCTATCCGCGCTATTCTGCTGGCCGAACGGCACCTTTATTCCAAAATCCAGCAAAATCGCCCCTTTCGGATGCTCAATCGAAAGGCAATTCCTTTCGCCTACCGCGTTCAATTCTCCCAGAGAAGTCAGTTTCAACGCCATTAGATTTTCTCCTTTTAGCGGGCGCATAAAGCTCACGCTTTATATTTTCAAGGTACCCGCTATTTAAGCATAAAAAGCATACCCTGTCCATTCCCTTTCATAATATACTGAATATATTGACATAGTAAAAAACGATTGCAAACTACCGGGGTCTAACCCCGGTAGTTTTGGGTGGGAGGCGTTATCAACAGCTTGCCCGGCGCGTTAGAAAATGTTATAAAACAAGCCATGATGAAATACCTAACCAAAAATATACTAGCGATTGTTTTAATCTTTTTTTCGATAGTCGCGCTTTTCACTCTCATAGCATCTCCTTTTGAAGAAAAGGAGGAAATATCTTTGAGCAAGCTCGTGCAGGAAATAAACGATGGAAAAGTAACGAAAATAGCGGTTGAAGGAAACACTCTAAACATAGAGCTCAAGGACGAAACAAAACAAATATCAAGAAAGGAAAACGAGTCCGCCCTCACGGAATCCCTGTCTAACTATGGCGTTAATCCCGTGAATCTAAGCGCCGTGGAAATTACGCTCAAGGGGCAAAGCGGCACCGCTTACTGGCTCGGCGTTCTTTTGCCGTTTATACTTCCTTTTCTTATAATAGGCGCGTTTCTTTGGTTTATGCTTCGCTCCGCGCAGAGGGGAAGTATGCAGGCATTGTCGTTTGCCAAAGCAAAAGCCCGCCTTTTTGGCCCGCAGGGTAAAAAGCAAAATGTTACATTCAAAGATGTGGCAAACGCTAAAGAGGCCAAAGAAGAACTGATGGAAATTGTCGAATTTTTGAAAACTCCCAAAAAATTTACGAGTATGGGCGCGAAAATTCCCAAAGGAGTTCTTCTTATGGGAGCTCCAGGCACCGGAAAAACCTTGCTTGCACGAGCCGTATCCGGCGAAGCTCAAGTTCCTTTCTTTTCCATATCGGGTTCCGAATTCGTTGAAATGTTCGTCGGCGTGGGAGCCGCGAGGGTAAGGGACTTATTTGAGACCGCGAAAAAACACGCGCCTTCCATAATATTCATTGACGAAATAGACGCTGTGGGCCGGTTAAGAGGGTCCGGACTTGGCGGAGGCCATGACGAACGCGAACAAACGCTTAACCAGATACTCTCCGAAATGGACGGCTTCGAGCAGGATACCAATGTGATAGTAATGGCCGCCACAAACAGGCCGGATGTTCTCGACCCCGCGCTTTTGAGGCCAGGCAGGTTTGACAGAAGAATCGTGATAGACAATCCCGATATAGCCGCGAGGGAACAGATTCTCAAAATTCACGGCAAGGGAAAACCATTGGCAAGAAATGTTGACCTTAAAGTGGTGGCTTCCCGCACGCCCGGATTTTCCGGCGCGGAACTTGCAAACCTAATGAACGAAGCGGCGATACTTGCCGCGAGAAAAGACCAAAAAATCATAAACCAAATTGACATACTCTCCTCTATCGAAAAAGTTATGCTAGGCCCCGAAAGAAAAAGCCACATATACACGGATAAGGAAAAGAAAATAACGGCATACCATGAAGCGGGCCACGCTCTTGTCGCCCACATTTTGCCGAATACCGATCCTGTCCACAAAATTTCGATAGTGTCCCGCGGCAGAGCGGCCGGATACACCCTGAAAATGCCCGATGAGGACAAGCATTTCAGATCAAGGACCGAATTCAACGAAGAACTCGCGGTGATGCTTGGAGGATACGCGGCTGAAAAAACTATCTTCAACGAACTTACTACGGGCGCGTCAAACGACCTTCAAAACGCTTCCGAGCTTGCGAGAAAAATGGTTACAGAGTACGGTATGAGCGATAAGCTCGGGCCTGTAACATTCGGAGAGAGGGAGGAAATGGTTTTCCTGGGAAGAGACCTTGGACATACAAGAAATTATTCCGAAGCCATAGCCGCGCAAATCGACCAGGAAGTTTCCAATCTCATTTCAAACGGCTTGAAAACCGCTCTTAGGATAGTGAAAGAAGAAGCAACGCGACTTGAAAAAATAGCTCAAGCGCTGTTAAAGAAAGAGACGCTCGAAAGAAAAGAATTTGAAAAACTGATGAGTTCTACGGTATAAGACAAATTGTAGGGCATGTAGCTCAATTGGCTAGAGCTTTCGGCTTATACCCGAATGGTTCCTGGTTCGAGTCCAGGCATGCCCACCAAAATTTATTTTATCCGCAAGGGCGCATAGCTCAGCTGGTTAGAGCGTCACATTGACATTGTGAAGGTCTCTGGTTCGAGTCCAGATGCGCCCACCAACAAAAATCTCGCAATTTTTTCCTTTAGAAATTCTCCTTGCGGCAAAATAGAATACTTAAAGCGTATGCGCGCGCAGTTACGGCTTCGCGTTTTTTGTTTTATCCACAGAATATGAACTTGCTTGGATTGAATAAAGTTTTGTATACTTGAATATATTGTGAATCGCATTTCCCCGATTTATACTGCGTTTTTCTTCCAGATTCGATTTACGCATTCTCGCGGTTCAAATTAAAAGCCAAGAACGAAAGTCGACTAGTTCACTAAACAATTACTAATTACTAACCAAAAATGAAATAAATATGAAAAAACTCAGAAAAAAATTATTTACATTGGTAAGCGTTGCTATTGCCGGAATCACGCTTGGATTGATGAACGGGTTGGTGTTTGCCGATTCAACAAGCGACCTCCTTCCTTTATCTGATGGAACTTACGAACAATGGACGCGCGTTTCATCAGGAAGCATACACTATACCGCAGTTGACGAATCCGAATGCAACGGCACAACGGATTACATAAAAGAGACCACAGTAGGCGGCCGCGAGTCATTTAATGTAGGCATAACATCTGTTCCGAATGGAGCTGTGATAACCGATATTTCCATTGCCCCGTGCGCGTCAAGAAATGGCAGTACGGGCGGCGGATCGTCCGTAATGGATGCTTTTTACATCTGGAACGGAGCGGATAGCGAAGACGCTGGAAATTATAACCTTACCGGAACCACGCCGGTAGAACTTTCCGCTACTTCGTTTAGCGACCTAGCGCTATTAAAGGGCTCGTCGAGCGCGCTTCAAATCGGAGCGGTCTTTTCTTCCGGAAATAGAGGAGCCAGAATAAGCCGTCTTGCCGCGGTGTTAACCTATGTCACCAAACCGGCCGATGTAACCAATATCGACGCTTCTAATGTATCCGGAACTCGAAATGACATTACCTGGAGCGACAATTCTTCAAATGAAAACGGGTTCAAAGTATCAAGAAAACTTGACGGCGGAGTTTTCTCGCAAATCGCCACAACTTCGGCTGATGTCGTTTCTTACAGCGACACAGCCGTTACGGAAGATCAGACATACTATTATTATATCCGCGCATATAACATAGCTGGCGAGTCCGGATTCCAAAATATCGACTACGCTATTACCGCGACAGTTGTCCCGAATGACCCGTCAAACCTCACCGCCAACGCATCGTCCACAAGCGCCGCGTTAAGTTGGGAACAGGATTCAGCCAACGAAGAGGGATTTAGCGTGGAACGAAGCACTGATGGAGTGAACTTCAGCGAAATCGCCAGCAAGGGAATTAACGCAACGACGCATACCGATCCGAATCTATCGTCCGGAACATATTACTACCGCGTACGCGCATTCAACGCAATTGGCAATTCCGGATACTCAAATACGGCGAGTTTAACAATGCCCTAGCGGGGTCAGCAAAGTAGCATAAACAAACAATGGCTTTCTTCGCGAAAGTCATTGTTTGTTTAAAACTCCAATAACCGCTTAACTGCAGATTATTCGCGCGCGAACCATAGAGATTGAAATTTATAGAACTTGTACGGCTACTTTACTTAAATGACTATGTATTTCATAATCAATGCGTGATTCCCAAAATAATTTACGAAGATAAAGATTTGGCAGTAATTGACAAGCCCGCCGGCTTGCCCGTTCATGCCGCCAATAAGAACAGTGATACTGAAACGGTTGTCTCTTTTTTGATTTCCCGCTACCCGGGAATTGGCAAAGTTGGGGAAAACGCAGAAAGACCCGGGATAGTCCATCGCCTCGACAAAGAAACTTCTGGAATTATGGTCGTCGCGAAAAACAACGAAACCTTTTATGAGCTTAAACGGCAATTCCAACAGCGAAAAGTAGAAAAAAAATACATAGCGCTTGCCTGCGGAATTTTCCAAAAAGAAAGCGGATTTATAGACACTCCGCTCCAAAAATTTGGGCCAAAAACCCGTTTGGCTAGCCGACTTTCCGATACCACAAAGGCGAAAAATGCCTATACTGAATACAAAGTTGTGAAATTCTACAACGGATACACTCTTTTGGAAATTCGCCCTAAAACCGGCCGCCAGCACCAAATAAGAGTGCATCTCGCCTCTATAAATCACCCCATTGCTTGCGATAAATTATACGGCAGAAAGGCACTTAAATGCCCTGCCGGACTCAACAGGCACTTTCTCCATGCTACATACTTGCGTTTTCGTCTTAAAAGTGCTTTAATGGAGTTTGAAAGTGAACTTCCGCCGGATTTATCGGAAGCTCTGAAATCATTGGATTAAAAACAATATGGACAAACTTCAATTATTTACTAAGCAACACATCAAAAAAAATATGCCCCTTTTTAGGTCGGGAGACACCGTACGCGTCCACGAAAAAATAAGAGAGGGCGATAAAGAAAGGATACAGGTTTTCGAAGGTCTTATTATTGCATCAAAACACGGCTCAAAAAGTCCGAGCGCGACTTTTATCGTGAGGAAAATTTCAAATGGAATAGGTGTTGAAAAAATATTTCCCCTCCACTCCCCCACCATACAAAAAGTGGAAATTGTTAAGCACGATAAAGTCCGAAGAGGCAAACTTTACTACCTAAGAAATTTAGTCGGCAAAAAGAAAAAGAGGAGGGCCTCCAAGATTCTCGGCATGGTTTTTGAAGAAAGCGCGGAACAGCCGCAATCGGACGAAGAACAAGAAAAAGAAGATCTAAAACCAGCCGAACAGCCAGTTGAAAACATACCTGTCGAGACACAAAATTCTACTCCAAAAAAGGAGGAGTAAACTTAACACTTTCATCCTGCATACACTTCAATGCCGCGCCGCACTTAGCGTGACGGCGGCGATTAAACCTGCGGACGTGGCGGAACTGGCATACGCGCTACCTTGAGGTGGTAGTGGGAGTAATCCCTTGGAGGTTCAAGTCCTCTCGTCCGCACCATTTTACTTCTTTCGGGAGAGTTTTTACGGTTTACCCGCAAAAAACGCGGGCGCTTAACTCAGTGGCTAGAGTGCTTCCTTTACACGGAAGAAGTCGGGAGTTCAAATCTCTCAGCGCCCACCATTTCACCGGAACGGCACAAAATGCCGTTTTATTATTGAAATACGGCGCGTTTTTTGTTAACATAACATAGTATAATAGCCGCGGTAGCTCATTGGTAGAGCTGAGGCCTGAAGAGCCTTGAGTAAGGAGTTCGATTCTCTTCCGCGGCACCAGAAAGGAAAAATAAACTAAAACATTCCCGCTAGCAACGGACTAGATTGCAACTATTTACTGCAATGGCGGGAAAAGTTACAATTTACATATATGGAACGAGAACAACCATCGGCCTTCCGTCCTCAAATCCCTGAAGGCGAAAATCCTTCTACGGAAAAAGAGCCAGCGAAAAAAAAACTGCTCCAAACCCTAGAACAAGATAAAGCCCGAGTTGCCGGTTTTGATTTTGCCTTAAGAGCAGTTCTTGATGGCCGTATTACCAATAAAGCTAAAGTAACTAGCTTATATAAACCTCGTTTTGGACGCTTTAAGATCGTTGTCGATGGCAAAAGTTTTATTCCTGACCCCACTGGCGATGAATATCTTTTAAATTCCGAAAGTCCCAGAGAGCCAGAAGTCATCGGCTCAAGATTTGTGACAAGAAAAGAATTGGGAGACATAAATCTTACTGCGAATGCAACAAGCGATGAATACATACTTGATGAATACATACTTAGCGAGAGCATTTATCCCAGAAAGCAAATGTTAGCAAATGCTAGCCAGGAAGAATCCCGAGTTGCCGGTTTTGATTTTGCCTTAAGAGCAGTTCTTGATGGCCGTATTACCGAAGAGGCACAGCTTATCGCACTAATTAGTCCTAAGTTTAAAAGTTTCACTACTACTAATATCAAGTATCTTTTGGATGAAAAAGGCGTGCCCATAAAATTCGGCCCAAATAATTTCGTAACCGAAGGAGAGGTGGGTAATGGACAAATCTACCAAACCGAATTCCGCATTTTACTAAACACTTTACAAGAAGTAAAAAACGCGTCAGAAAAATTCGAGTTAATAAAATCCCGAATCGGAGGTTTGAATTTTCTTTTACTAGCGGCTTCTACTGGCGTTAACAGCGAAACACAGCTTCGCGCGTTGGTTAATCCCAAGTTCAAAGCCGTAAATACAAATTCTTACCTTATTGACGCACAAGGTTCACTTGTCAGGATTGATAATAGCTATGTAGACAAACGCACTCTAGAAAGAATCAACATTACCGAAGAAGATTTTACCCTCGCTATTAGACTACTTAAAATATTTGAAAATCCAGCTATTCCGAATGAAATAAAAAAATTAAAGGGACTTTTATTGCCGAAGCTCTCAAGAAAGGATCGGGATGATCAAGCTATCGAAAGGATAGAATTGATGGTGGCAGATTTAAACGACGAACAAATTCGGTCTGAAGTCAACGGCTTTATATCAGATTTCACGAACGCTAGAAGAAATATAGAGTTAACGGGAGATATTTATACAGGGATTGTTGAAGGCAAGCCAACCCAAGAACTTCTGCAAAAAATTTCCGAATCTGAAAAAATGACGGATTCGGATTTGAAGTTAGCCGGAGAACTACAAGCGGAAGTGGCCGCAAGAACGAAAAGAAATGTTATAGTTTTCACAACGCGTAACCTTCGAATACAGGAAAGAAACATAGATGCGGCCATAGAGCAAGTTACACCGCTTCTTAGCTCAAAAAATCCCGATGAGAAAAAAATTGGCACTGAATTATTAGAACAAATATGCGCATTGGAGATTGCTACTTTCGAAAGCGAAGTACAGCGCATGATCGAACCGAATGTTGATCCTGAAATGGTTCGCATATATATTGACGGTTTTCCGATACGACCCTCTTTTAGGGTTAATTATGCGAGCATAGACTATATTAAAAGTGTCACTCGAATCAGGGAGCGAGCTTTTCAATTGATTGATAAAATCTTAGAAATCAGACGAATTCAAGCGACTACGGTGATTCGCGAAAAATTTTCGCGGAACGATCCTGATTCAATACTCAATAGCATCTATAATTTTCCGGGCGAAACAGAAGCGGATCAGGCTATTAGAAACCAATTGCTACAACTTTACAAAAGTTACCTGGCTACCAATAAACCTGAAGTATTTACTTCTAAATTTGCGGAACAAATAAAATTGCGAGAGTTGGAAAGAGTGCGGAAGAAATTTATTAGTCCTGAAAAAGGCAGAAACAGAGAAGCTTTCAATTTTATGCGACAAAGGTTCATCGAAACCGTATATCCGCTTGTCGAATCGCTAAGATCGGACGAATCAACGGCTTCGACGGTACAAAGTTTTTTGACATCGGATACGCAAAACCCGGAAACGCCAAATCCTCGTCGCCAATTTGAACAGAGAATGTTTTTACTTGAAAAACAGCGCCCGCTTACCGATATAGAAAAGAGTTATTTAGAATCCGTTGAAATGCTTTCATTATTTAATCCATACCTTGTCGCCTGCGCATACGCGGAACCGGGAGTTACAAGTGAATTTCTAAGGCATCATTTTGAAAATATTTCTCAAAACACAACTTCGAACCTTATTGACGGAGATTACTTTCCTCTACTGCAAATAGGTTTGGGGCCAAATGGACTGGCCGCCCTCGGAGAAACGGTAAGAAATAATCCCGACCTTGCAAGCGCAATGCTTGTTGTTGACGCGGGTAAACAACCCGGCGGTCCGTTTGCGATACCCGAGGGTCCGGCATGGGAACTCAATAGCGCGAATAAACGAAGCTCTCCAAATAGAACTTTGCCGCAAAAACCGGGTCCCAAAGAACTGCAAACTGTCAGGGCATATGGAAGTCCAATGCGTTGGTATCCCGGAGAAAGAGGTCCTGGCAAAGCCGTGCGCCAAGGAAGTATTAACGCCACCGTTGACTGGCTTATAACTCCGGATGATATTTCCACCTTACGATATCCAACCAACGAAGAATTACAACTGGTTTTAGCGTTACAAGCCGCCGTGCTTACCAAAAATGTTGCTTTGCGAACGAAAGTAGTTAAACTAGAGGAAAATCCCGATCCTAAAGCCAAAGGTGATAAATTAGTTACTCTTGAAATCACCGATGAAAACGGTACGCGCGTAGTTAAAATCGCTACTGACGCAATATTCGCGGCAACAGGATTGGGCGAATCTGGATATGGCTTTAATCTTGAGGGAAGTAAAGCGGAAAAAGTGATTTCTCAAACAAGGGATATGGGCTTCCCAAAAATTACAAAAACATTAGACGCGTTCAATGCTCTGGCTGGCCGGTCAAATGAACAGCTTTCTCCTCCCGGAGAAACTATTGCGATATGGGGAAAAGGAAATTCTGCTGATGTACTTATAGAATACCTCGGCAGTATTTTTGGAGGAAATAACCCAAGAGTGCGAAATATTACGAAAATTTATGTAATTTGCGAGGGGGATCTAAGTACTCGTCCGAGGTATTCTCTTATAAGCGATCTTAAGCCCAGAAATGGCCGAGGTAACTTAATTGAGCTGGTTAATGCCAGAGTGTCGGATGTTGATTTTAATGAAACAGAATCAGAACCATCAAAAAGGAAGTTGGTTTTTTACGGCAGGGACGGAAAAATTATAAAAGATAATTCTGGTAATTCTTTGCTTGCCGACTCCGCAATAGCCGCTACAGGATTTCGTTCGCAATTGGATTCGATAGTTGAGGACTATGCTGGAAAAAAATCGGATGGAAAAAAACAAAAATTGAGAAGCCCTGTTCAATTACCAACCAACCCGAAAGTATCGGTTGCGGAAACTCTTAGTAGTGACCCGTCAGTTTTGATCCTTGGAACGGCTTCGGCGGCAGAATTTCAAGAGTTAGAAAAGCTGGCGCAACTTCCGGACCCAGCAAGAGAAGCGCTTCTACGCAACGGGGCCGAAAATGCTGTTGCCATAGGATTTAGGGCTCCAGATACTCAAGCCGCGGTTAACATATGGCTTAATTCAAAAAGGGTATCTGTAGATAAAAAATCACCTACTACCGAAAGGAGGAAGATACTTATCGATGGCGAAAAAAATGTTACACCCGGCGAAACTTTTTGGCTTGAATTAGTAGTTCCTGCCCGTACGGCGATACCAAATAATATCACGGATGAAATTCGGTTAATTTCGCCGCTGTTTATTTACAATGTTGGAAACTCAATTGAACTAAAAACCTCTACTAAAAAAGGGTTTACGGGGGAATTAAATTTTACCTTGACCTATAATTTGGAGAAGCAAATGCTGGGGTTAAAATTTAATGAGGAGAATATGCCGGTTTCCGAAGAGGTTATACAAGCGATTAAAGAGGCCTGCATGGACTATGATTTTCAAAAATACGCGCTTACTTCTTTGCGTAAAAAAAGGCGTAATCCAATGATAGATTTAGTGCTGTCGTTCAAGAACGGCTTTGTTAACCCTAGGGCAACATTTGCGCAGGACTAGATACTTTTTTCGTAGCTAATCCCCTTATGGCAGATGCGCGCTTTCTCTCGCGCTATTCCGCCATTAACCGCATAGCATAAATATGCCAATCTATCTTATTTACCTTGCCGTTTTCTTTGCGCTTCCCGTTGCCATATTATGGGCCGTTTACAAGAAGGAATTTTCCAAATACAAAAAAACGATCCTTTGGTCGCTCTTTTTTGTTTTTACTTTGGGATGGTTTTGGGACTGGATGTCATACAAAACCGAAGTTTGGAAATATGACAGCGCGAAAACCGCAGGCGTGTGGATAAGCGGAATTCCAATTGAAGAATTTATAGGATTTTATCTGTTTGGGACATTGCTTATTTTAAGCGTAATTCTCACGGTAAGAAAATATGTTTCAAGATCTTAGTTATCTTGGCTATACCTTAATATTCACGATTCCCCCCATTATTTTTCTTTGGCTAAGGCGGGATTTTTTTGACATCCTAAAACAAAACCTTAAAACACTTCTCATATCAACCGCGCTCCTTACCGTATATGGCAGTATAATGTGGAAGATAGGCCTACATTTCGAAGCGTGGACATATTCTCCAGAAAAATTAACCGGCCTCGAATTCCTAACTATTTCCGTTGAGGATATTGTATGGTGGACGCTTGTCAGCTTCCTATTCTCTTCTTTCGCGATAATTTCGACCTACTATGAAGATAGAAATGTAAATATAGTAATGCGAGAATTAAATGGCCTAATGAAAAGTTTTATGTATGCGTCAAGCGGATTCCGGGCCCTTACAACCGAAAGAAATACTGTAATTCATATCGCGGTGGCTGTGCTTGTAATTATTTCCGCGGCTTTTTTCCAGATAACCCGCGCTGAATGGATGTTTTTAATTTTGGCGATTTCACTCGTAGTTTCACTAGAACTTATGAATAACGCTATAGAGCGGCTATGTTCAAAATATACCACCAAATACAACGAAGATATAAAATTTATCAAGGACGCGGCGGCCGCGGCTGTGCTGATATCATCCGTAGCGGCTTTCGTAACCGGCATGGTAATATTTATGCCGCGTATTATTGATATTGTCTCCCGATAGTGATAAAATACAAACCATAAATTGCGCGAATTTTATAAGCGGGTATCGTATAGTGGCCATTATACTACCTTGCCATGGTAGAGAGACGGGTTCGATTCCCGTTACCCGCTCCACAATTAGACTTTCCGACTGCGCTCGAACTCATTTTATGCGAAATCTCTAACGAAAAAAGTCGCTCCGCCGCCCCGCGCGCGGAGCGGCGGAGCCGAGCAAAAAAACTTTCTTTTCCTTCCTGTCCAAACGGTTGTCTTTTTTGGCCTAATTGTAATTTTATTCAGCGACCCATTAAGCAAATATACTGGAACAATGTGACCGTGGGGTCACATTGGGACAAAAATAACAAAACCCTCGCCAAGCTTTTTAGTTAAATTCATTGCTCATTTTTGTTTGGTATGCTAATACTCCAACAGTAGAACAGTACCTATAAATTTAGTAAGGAGGCGCCAAATGGGTCTTAGCGATTTCTATCATTCCAGATTCCCCGCAAAGCAATACCGTACCAATCTTAAACAGTATGTCGAGTGGCTAACGATGCAGGGGCGGTTTACACCCGCGGTAGTGGACGCTGTGCGGCTAGCTGAAGACAAACTCGACAAAAAAACTATCGTATTTTACATAGCAGGCGCCCTCACGGAAGCAGACGAATTGGACAAAGAACGCTATGCCGAAATTTCTGAAATTGTATCCCGCCACAATGCTAACGGACGACCTTTCTTCGGATACGCCCCTCACATTTACGGCACAGATCCCAAAAAGAATCCTTCAGTTACGCCAGAGGAAGTAAGGGATATAGATTATCTGTGGGCCTCGGTGATGGCCGAGGTTCATATAAATTTTCTAGCTCCAATTGCTCATGGAAATGCTATCGAAGAGGGCTGGGCCGAAGCCGCGCATATTCCAACAATAATGTGCGTTCCGGAAAAAGCCAAAATTTCACGGCTTACCCGCGGAATGATAAATATACACACAATTCTTGGCTACGCCGATGCAAACGAAATATACGGCAAGGTGTCTTCTCTAATTCTTGAGATCGAAAACTGGCTGAACGAAAACTCTGATTTTGATGTTATGTCATTCTTTGCCGAAAGAGCATACTTTAAGGAGTTCAGTCCACTATGCCTTTCTTGTAAAAGTTGCTGTTTATTCAGTGGAATCTCGCAGGGTGAAAAATTTTATAGATGCGTAAACCCCAAATGCAATCAAGATTCGCTATGGTGCGTTGAATTTACCAAACCCCAAAAAGGCGTTCCCGACTGTGAATTCCCTATTCCCGTGGCAATACGGCTCCACAGCAAATAGCAATCAAATAAATGCGCTTGAACACGGCGCATTTTTATAACCCGTAAAACCATGTAAAATACCTATAACTCTATAACTATTGACAAATATCGTCGAGAGTATATAATTAAATTCAGTAAAGATACGCCATAATAATCCCCTTATTCGAAAGTGCGGCGGTAGCTCAGCGGAAGAGCGCAGGTCTTATAAACCTGTGGTCAATGGTTCAAATCCATTCCGCCGCACCAGGTCTTTATAGGGATATAGAAATTCAAAAGCCAGATAAATCAAACTGGCTTTTTTTATTCCAAATATTAGAACTGCTTTTATTTTCGATATCTTTTTAGTGGCTTTATAGAGCCAGATCTAGGCAAGTATAATCTAAAAATGGCTCTATCAAGCCATTTTTAGATTATATAACCTTGACATAATCATTGACATATTGTATAAAATATGTTACAATACTGTGTTCTCTGCAATGCGGAGATTTTTATTTGCTTTAATTATACGACTAAATAAATGCCTATACCAGTTGCAAGCAAATAACCCTACACTTTTCGGTAGCCGAATTCCGATTGTGGCGTATCTTCTTAATACACATATCCGCCACAGAATCGGCAAACATTACTAAAACCAATATTGGCTTGAGTAGTGGGAAAGTGCAGGGTTTAGTAAAACCCGTACTTATGAAAAAAAACAATCACGAAAATCCAGCACCGCAAAAATTGGCTTCCGCGTTCTTGGCCGTTTCAATCGTTGTCGGGGTTTATTCTCCGCAAAACTTCAATCTCGGAAGCTTACTTGCTGGAACAGAAGATACAATATCAACATCAGTTTCGGATGCTTCAAACAAGGCGACCGAAGGGGACAGTTTCCAGATTCCGGAAACCTTAAACTACCATGAGGCCTCCCAGTTCCTTTTCGTAAACGATAACAGCCTTATAGCAAGCAAAATCCCGCCAACGAATAGGTATGCGGTTTCATCCACGATGTGGATATTTGCTACGGCATACTCATCCACTCCGGATCAAACTGATGATACGCCGTTTATAACCGCTTCCGGCAATCATGTGAGGGACGGCATCATAGCGGCAAACTTCTTGCCTATGTACACTAAAGTTCGCTTCCCCACCCTATACGGAGATAAAATCTTCGTCGTTGAAGACAGGATGAATAAGAGATACTACTACAAAGCGGATATCTGGATGAAAACTCGAGAAGAAGCCCTGCGATTCGGCGTTAAGAATATTCCCATTGAGATACTTAGAGAAATCTAAACTAAAAGCCCCATAACGGGGCTTTTAGTTTAGATTTCTTATCAGCTCCATTTGCAAATCTTTTGCAAATGTGATACAATGAATTTATAAGCAATAATTACCTCGAAGCATGGCTAAGGGCAACCCACCTCACAAACGCATCACTAAACAAATTTTAATAATTTCCGGATTCGCGTTTTTAATAACGGCGGCCGCGTTTGGCTTGAATGTTTTAACCCAAGACAAAAACGAACTTGAAATAGACGGCAAACCGAATGTCATAGCAACATTCTTTCCCCTTTATGATTTTACCCGAGAAATCGCTGGTGATAGGATAAACCTTGATATAATCTTCACTCAAACGCCAGAAGTTTCTTCGTTTTCTCCAAATGATATAGAAAAAATAAACAAAGCGCATCTTGTAATAAAAAACGGCATAGGCCTCGAACCGATACTGGACGAATTGATTTTAGCAAGTGACAATAAAGATGTTACTGTGGCTGATACCAGTGAAGGCGTGATATTTGCTGAAAATCCGGGCGATATTGAAACGCACGAAGACGAAGACCGTCATCAAGATCATGGACTGGCCGATCCGCATATTTGGCTCAATCCGCAAAATGCGATTATTCAAGTTAAAAATATCCGCGATGCTTTGATCCAGCTTGATCCGGAAAACGCCCAATTTTATCGCGAAAACTCCGAAACATACATTTCTAAACTAATAGAACTCGACCAACGCCTCTATATTGAAATCTCGGCTCTTTCTGAAAAAGATTTTATCGCATTTCACTCCGCTTTTGGGTATTTCGCACAGCGTTACGGCTTGAATCAAGTAGCGGTGATTGAAGAATTCCCGGGCAAAGAACCATCGCCAAAGTATATCTCCGATGTGATACGAACTATAAAAGAAACCGGCGTTAAAGTTATCTTTTCAGAACCGCAGTTCTCACCGCGCATAGCCGATGCTCTCGCCAAGGACTTGAATCTTACAGTTTATCCGTTGAATCCGGTTGAAACCGGCGACATATCCCGAGATTCTTATGTTAAAATAATGGAGGATAATCTATTAACGCTAAAAAACGCGTTAAGATAAATACTCAAAATTTCCGCGGTTATGCCCATAATTTCCGTAAAAAATCTAAATGTCAGCTTAAACTCTCATCGCATTCTTGAGAGCATATCTTTTGACATAAATCAGGGCGAAATAACTGCTATTATAGGCCCCAACGGATCCGGGAAAACAACCCTCTTAAAGGCGCTCCTAGGCCTCACGCCTTACACGGGAGATATTAAAATTTTTAACTCCACACCGCGTAAACTCCATGAAATCGCGCACAAAATCGGTTATGTTCCACAAAGATTGGAATTCGACAGGACTATCCCTATGACTATAAAGGAACTTTTTTCTCTGCATTTGCTAAAAGGTCAAACCGAGGACTCGATACTCAAAACATTAGACCTTGTAAGGGCTCGCCACCTAATAGACAAGCGGGTCGGAATTTTATCGGGAGGCGAATTTCAAAGAATAATACTCGCCCTTGCGCTTCTCAACGACCCTGAATTGCTCCTGCTCGACGAACCATCATCTAATGTTGACGCTGAAGGAGTTATGGAATTTTATTCCCTGATAAAAGAACTCCGCGCGAAAAAAAATCTAACCATCCTTCTTGTTTCCCATGATATTGATGTAGTGTACAAATATGCGACTTCGGTCTTATGCGTAAGCCATAAACTACTTTGTCATGCTTCGCCAAGCGAAGCTCTTACGACTGAAACTCTGGAACGCTTATACGGAAAACATCAAAAATTTTTTGCGCACGAAAATAACGGCCATGTTTGAACTTTTTGAACTACAATTTATGCAACGCGCGTTGGTTGCCGGCGTATCCACGGGTTTTGCCTTATCAATAATAGGCGTTTTCGTAGTACTTAGGAGATCCGCGTTTTTTGGCGACGCAGTCGCCCACTTCGCTTTTCTCGGGATAGCGCTTGGATTTCTCATTTCAATGAACCCCATTGCTACCGCGGTCGGAGTTTCTTTACTGCTCGCAATAGGCATCGGCTACATTCAACGCCGCGTTTCCATACAATCCCTGGACACAATAATAGGAATATTTTTTTCGGGCGCGGCCGCACTTGGAATATTTACCATAGGCCTTCTTGAGGGATACCGCGTCGATCTTTTCCAATTTCTTTTCGGAGATATCATATCCGTCTCGTGGACTGACGCGTTTTTTGCGGTTTTAATCGCTTTCACGGTTTTCATTATATTTATGATTACATGGAAACCGCTTTTTAGAATAACTTTTAACAAAGAGGTTGCCGCAGTCGCGGGAGTCAGAGTCGAATACTACGAATATATTTTCTTGGCTATGCTCGCCCTTGTTACCGCGGTCAGCATAAAAATTATAGGAATTATACTTGTGCCCGCCCTTCTTGTTATACCCGCCGCCGCCGCTAAAAATGTAAGCCAGAGCTTTAAGCAAATGATTGTTTTCTCGATAATATTCGGCGTTCTTAGTGTTTTAATAGGACTTATCGGGTCTTTCTATTTCAACACCGCATCCGGAGCGACTATTGTGCTCACGGCTATTCTCTTCTTTTTTATCACGGCTTTAATTCAAGTACGGAAATAATGAATAAACTAAATGTAAGTAAATTTTCCGATATACTGCGATCCGCGGGTTACAAAACTACCCCTCCACGGGTACTTCTTCTAGAACTCCTCGACAAAGCAAAAAGTCCTATGACTATTAAAGAAATAATGGAAAAAACAGGAAAGGAAATGGATCAGGCAACAGCGTATCGCGCCCTGAAAAAACTGGAGGGAGCCGGACTTGTGAGCCAGATTGATTTTCAGCATGGCCACGCTCATTTCGAGCTTGCCGCGACAAAAGAGCATCATCACCACATAGTTTGCGTCAAGTGCGGTAAGGTTGAAGATTTTACTCACTGCGACCTTGAAGAATTTTCAAAAAACATATCGAAGAAATCTCGCGGGTTCTCGTCTATAAAACACCATTCCCTTGAATTTTTTGGAATATGCAAATCGTGCGAATAAATTTAGGACGATCAAAAACAGGGCTACTGCCCTGTTTTTGATTTTAATCAAGTTATTCACAAATTAACAAAACTAACTTGCCTGCCTGATATACTTTTTGTTTATACTTATTGAAGCGTACCCGAGCCCGATAAACAAAAAACCTAAAATGATAAGAGAAATAGGCCAGCCAATAGAATCCGCGAAATACAAATTCGTTATGTACGAAATATGCGCGATAAGAAAAATGGTGCTCATCACCAAAACAATACTGCTTCTTATATGCACCGAGAGGAAAAGACCCGCGAAAACAACAAAAAAATACAGCAACTGCCACAAACCGGAATCAAATGTCTGGGTGAACGCGGCTCCGAGAAGGCCCGCGCTACCGAAAAAACGAAGCACGCCAATCAAATTTTTATTCCTCCCCTCTCGGAAAGCGTGCGCGAGCAACAGATAACTCGCGCCTATCACCATCGTGAGATAAGCATACAAATCCCTGTAATATACGCCTTCTACTATAGCTTCCACAATAAGATAAGCAAATGCGGTGCCGTTTGCGACTGCAAAAAATGTCAATACGGGATGCCTATGAATAGAATTAAGCAACACATAAAACGCAAATACAGCACCGAACGCGATAGCGACAGGCCACAGAGAAACGGAGTTCAAATTAAACTCGTATAGAGTGACTGCTGTTCCGCCCGGAATCAACATTCCGCCGATAAAGTGGAAAATCGCCCCGATATTATCTTCCGGTTTTTGTTTCAATAACATTGACCCGATAGCCGAAATAAGAAAACCGAGACCAAGCGTTACCGATATGCGCCCAAAAGACCCGATATCCTGCCAAATTTGAGCAACAAATATAACAATGCCGATGATAACTACAGCCGCACCCAAAGCATACAGCATTTTCGTTACGGAAAAATGAGAAAACCCCTTCGCGCCCCGATTGACTTCCCGCGGGGCTATCGCGCCAAAGTTAAGCTGGCTTAATACTTCCTCGCGGCTTATTTCGCCGGAGCTTATTTTGCTTGAAAGTTCCCGTAAAAGTTCTTCCTTGTTCATAGGTGTAGAAAGTTATTTCCTCCCGGGTAAAACCCATCCGAGAAATTGAAAATTATCACGATAGTAGTACGAATCATCGCGATTTATAAGATTAAGCCTGCTTCTGCTCTTGCCCTTCGTCAGGTAATACCCGTATGACGAGCCGCCATCAAAAAGAAAAAACCCGGATCCTCTTTCGTAATTGCTTGAAATGGTAACTCCATCAGGAGAAGTCAAAAGGCCATTAAGAGACAGCTCCTTTGCTTCCTCCAAAGTAATCTCTACGCTCTCATTTTTTTGCGTATCGTGAAGGAAAATACGGGCGGTATAGTTTTCGTTGATGTCTGGTAAGCCATTCTTATCAAAATCCTCTAATGGATCGATTGCGTTCTCGACCAATTTACCGCTTGCGACAGAGTGGAGTCTTTGAAGGTAATTATTGCAATAGTATGGGTAGTAATTTGTGCCTGCCGTACACGAAGAATATATAAAATTGTAATTAGTTGAAATAAAAAGCGACGGTACATAAATAGTCAGCGCGACAACCAAAATCAGCACGATAGGCAAAGCGAAAGCCAGAATTATGGCAAAATTTTTCTTTAGAAACTCTTTCATGGTTTTAATTATACCATAATATGCAAATAAACTTCAATCTCTTGCTTATCCAGTCAAATTTATTTGCCAAAAAATTTTGAACAAACACCCACGGCAAAACTAAAGACATAACCGAGAAGCCACATAGCTCGCAATCCAAAATTTTCTTTGGCGACAAATCTTTCGAAACAAAAAGGCTTTGAGGAAAGCCTTTTTCGCAGTAATAAAATGTTCAGGAATTCTTCTTTTCCCCCAGTGCTTGTTGAATTTTTTTTGGATCTTCAAATGCCTGATCCCACATTTCAATATATTGTGCGGCGTGCAATATATCACTGCCGGTTAATACTGCACTGTTCCCATCTTTATTATGAACATCGCCTGTAATAGCTTCAACATTTATCGCATATACCGATGTAACTTCCCATTCTTTTGGAAAAGTGATTACTATCCTCCCGTAAGTAACCTCCCATGAAAGTGTATTCTCTTTAATGCCTTCTTTGGCATCTACATTACCAAATCGACTACTAAATAAATCACTGAAGGATTTTTTCCTTTCAAGCTCTCGTGGCGACATATCACCTTCAAATTCTTCTAGCATAGTTTTTAGTTTTCTGTAATAATAATTACTTCAAATAAAATCGCGACCTTTCTAAATAGTGTTGCCTCACCTATCCCTATCCTAACTAGGTATAGCTAAAGCTACTTTTATATTACCTGATCGCAAAACAATTTGCAACTTTAACTAACGCAACCTTTTGAGTTAAGGACTTATTTAACAATACAGCGCCACCGATAAAGTTGTCTCATTGCATCAAAAGTGATAGAGTGCAAGCATGATATCCAGTTTTTATTCAAAAAATATCGCCCTCCTCATATTTTTATCCTTTCTCGCGATAAGTATTCTCTGTCTATGGAGCGTAAACGCGATGACTATGGGCAAATCTTCAAATAATTGTGCCAGCTACGGAAACCAGATGACTCCATGCGGCACTGACGCGCAAAGCCATATTTTCGCATGGCAAAATTTCTTGAATGTCATCCCGCAAAAAACTTCTGACCTGCTTCTGCTAGCTTTGTTGCTTGTTCTTGTTCCGGCCACATACAAAAACATCCGGCCGCGCGTGCCGGAAATAGTGAAGGGTTTAACCGCGAGAAGCTGGCCAACGCTCGGCATTGTTGACCCTATAAAACGAGCGCTAGCGCGCGGTATAATCCAACCGAAAATATATCCGTCCCGCATCGGCTAGCGTTGAGTTCGCGTATTTTGCATGAACGCGAACTCGTATCGCTGGCTTTTTTGTTATTAACATCATTTCTAAATTTATGGAACAAGAAATTACGCAACAAACGATACAAAAAAATAATCTCGCGATACCAGTCGCAATCGTTATTGCCGGAGCGCTAATCGCGGGAGCCGTCTATTGGAGCGCGCGAGGAGATAATGTCGCCGTCGCGCCGCAACCTAAAGCCGAAGCGGAAAATACCATGGGGCTTAAAAACATGAACCCCATCGAAGATTCTGACCATATCCGCGGCAACCTGAATGCTTCAGTGAAAATCGTTGAGTACTCGGACATGGAATGTCCGTTTTGCAAGCGTTTTCATTCCACAATGGAACAAGTTATGGACGAGTACGGCAAGGGCGGCAAAGTGGCGTGGGTGTATCGCCATTTTCCGCTTGACTCGATTCACTCGCAAGCAAGAACGGAGGCGGTTGCAAGCGAATGCGCGAACGAGCTTGGCGGAAATGATTCATTCTGGAAATACATCAATCGCTTCTTTGAACTTACTCCGTCGAACAATCAAACCAACATCGCGACCGTACTGCCTCAAATCGCGCGAGAAATCGGGCTTGACGAAACAAAATTCAACTCGTGCCTCGCAAGCAAAAAGTACGACAAACATATTCAAGACGACCTCGACAATGCAACCGCAACCGGAGGCAACGGCACGCCGTGGAGCATTGTCGTAACTAAAAGCGGCAAAAAATATCCCCTAACGGGCGCGCAACCATACGAAGCGGTCAAACAACTCATAGAACTTGCGCTTCAAGAAAAATAATTATGAAAGAAAATCTCAAAAATCTTCAAGTGGCCTTTAGCGAAGTGTTTTCTAATACCTCATGTATCGCGCTCGCGAGTACGCTTGCGATTGCCGCCTTTCTCTTTGCCGTCTGGCTTCCTAACTTTGGTCTCATTGGTGAAGTGTTTAGCACTTCAAGCGCGCCGCTTACGGCAAAACTTAAAATTGCAATTGCATTACTCGGCGGCATCGGCACGAATTTCAGTTTTCTTTCCGCCGGATACACTATCGCAATCGCCACGCTTTTCGGAATTAACTTGGCAATGATTGTTTATTTCTTAAAACGCACACGCGCTGGTCTTGGCAGACAAAATCTGGCGGCAGGAGTAGGCGGCATTGCAAGCGGCGCGCTTGGCATAGGATGCGCCGCCTGTGGGTCTTTCATTTTGAACACAGCGCTATCATCTCTTGGAGCCGCAAGCGCGCTCGCAATTCTGCCTCTTCACGGCGGAGAGTTTGGAATATTGAGCGTCGTTCTGCTTGCGTTCTCGATTATACTCATCAGCAGAAAAATCGCCGCGCCATTAACTTGTACCGTAAAATGATTATGCATAAACAAACTATTTTTGCTATCGCAATAGCCGCTCTGCTCATCGGAGGGATGTTTTTCCTCGGCCGCTCGCCCGAACAACCGGAGCAGAGCGGCAGTTTCGCCAATACCGCGCTCGCCGCGAAATTCGAAGAGTTATCCCAAAACGGCAATTCATCTTGTTCGGACACATTCAAGGATTCAATAACCACCATGCCAGACAGTGCGCGACTTCAGGGTTCGTGTTGCAGTCCGATGAGCATTCATCGCTACAGCGAACAAGTTGAAGGTTTACAAAATTTCAAAACAGAGCATAGCCAGAACATCGCTGAAATCCCCGATGATCCGTATGATATTTCCGCCGAACTCGCAAAGCGACTCATCTCGTATTACGACATAGAACTTACGCCGGAAGAACAAGCGGCGTACGATTACGCCATGCTCAACTCAAGCGAGAAAGGCCCGTGTTGCTGTAGATGCTGGCGTTGGTATGTATACGGCGGCTTGGCGAAGTTTCTTATTCAAAACCACGGCTTCACCGGCGAGCAGATTACCGAACTATGGAATCTCTCCGGCGGGTGCGGCGGTGATAACGAACATCATCACTAAAAATTATGGAGAACAAACCACAAATTGAGTTGAACAAAAAAGAACGGAAA
>MHOE01000007.1:0-10241 GCA_001819985.1 Candidatus Spechtbacteria bacterium RIFCSPHIGHO2_02_FULL_43_15b | reverse complement strand
AAAAACAGAAATCTACGCAACGCCGCGCCATAAAGCGTGTAACGAAGCTCACGCTCATTGTTGCTATCATTGCCGGAAGTATTGGCGCTCTTGTTTGGTATCTTGCGACTCGTACGCCTATTCCTCAAGGAGAGATACTTTCACAAAACGGACTCCACTGGCACCCTGAACTTACGATTTTCGTCGAAGGAGAAAAGCGGGAAATATCCGCCAATATCGGAATTGGCGCGATGCACAATCCCATGCATACTCATGATTCAAGCGGTGTCATTCATTTGGAATTTCCGGGCGTTGTTCGCAAAGACGATCTGAAGTTTAGCCACTTTTTTGAAGTGTGGGGTAAAGATTTTATGGAGTTTGGATCGTCTGTTAAAATGACGGTAAACGGCGAGGAAAATGTCGAGCTTCAAAACTACATTATGAAAGACGGAGATAAAATCGAATTACGATATGAATAAAAACATACGATGAAAATTATTGATGAGAATAACAAGACGCGCTATCAATGCGAAGAATGCGGTTTTCTATACGAAGAACAATCGTGGGCAGAAAAATGCGAAGCGTGGTGCATGGAACATCAGAGTTGCAATATCGAAATAATTACTCGCGGCATTTCGCCCAAACAAAAAGAAATTTGATTTCATTATCTAAGAAGTTTACCTAAGGATAAATCTGAAAAAATAAAAAAGCAAATTGAAAAAACTGAAAAAAATATATGCCAATTTTTGAATCTGTCGTCGGCCCACAAAAAGAACAATCATTCGAAAAAAAAGAAAATCAAACAGAAACACTTGAGTCTGTTTTGGATAGCATAATGTCGGCAGAAGAATATAGTCACATTGAATATCCAACACCTTATACTTTTGAGTTGAAAACTGGAGATACTCAACTACACTATTTTGGCTCACCCCATATTAGTGACCCTCAAAATCCTCTATTTA
Source organism: Candidatus Spechtbacteria bacterium RIFCSPHIGHO2_02_FULL_43_15b (assembly GCA_001819985.1). GTDB lineage: Bacteria > Patescibacteriota > Minisyncoccia > Spechtbacterales > HO2-43-30 > HO2-43-30. The sequence continues at coordinate 9,300 of MHOE01000007.1, read as the reverse complement.
CGGAAATTGAGGCGGCTTTCAACAAAGTTAATCCTGATATTGTTTTTGTCGAAGGTATAAATGTGAGTGGATATAAAACCAAGTTTAATGAGAAGGTAAAATCTGCTACACGCGAGGAAGCAATAGATCGCATGGGTGAGTCGGGTTTTACTTTGAAACTCGGAGTTGATAAAGGGATTGATTGGAGTTCGCCAGAACCAACTGATGAGGATTTGTATAAGAACCTGCTCGCCAAGGGATTTTCAAAAGACCAAATTTTTGCATGGGATGTTTTTCTTATACTTCCTCAATATCATCGTCAAACGAATAAACAAGGATTCAAGCAATATATCCAACCATTTCTTGAGAGCTTTAAACAAGCTACATATTGGGAAGGATTTGATTACTCTTATGAGCGTGTTATGCAACTTGGCGAGCAGATTTTCGGCGAAGCCGTAGATGTTGAAAACGATCCAAATGCACTTGACCGGATTGACCCAATACCGTGGGACGAGAAAAAAGAAAAACAAACAATTTTAAATCGAATTGGCGAAGCCTCGTCGCTTTTTAGGGATAGAAAAATTGTCAGTGATATAGCTGAAACAATAAAAACTCACAAACGAATTTTTATTGTATATGGAGCAAGCCACGCAGTAATGCAAGAACCTGCATTGCGAAAACTGTTTGCTCTAAAATGAATGTTCGCCCGCTAAAACCCAAAATTGAATACAAATTAGTCGCCGAGCGAAGCGAGGCGAACCAAAACTCTTTGACTTTTCCTACATGGTGCCCGGGGAGAGACTCGAACTCTCAATCCTTTCGGCAGCAGATTTTAAGTCTGCCGTGTATACCATTCCACCACCCGGGCTTTCAGGAGGCCACGGCCGGAGTCGAACCGGCGCATAGCTGTTTTGCAGACAGCCGCGTTAACCACTTCGCCACATGGCCATTGATTAGTTTTTATTTTTGAAATTCTTATTATTTCTTTACTAAACCACACCTACAGCTACCTTTTTAACATATTCCACAACATTTTCCAAAGTTTCGCCGCTTATTTCAAACCCTGCCGCGTATCTGTGTCCACCGCCTCCAAGCTCTTTAGCTATCTTAGACACATCAACTCCCGCGCCGTCGCCTTTTCCGCCCAGACCCCTTTTGAATGGCTCGCTTCTCATACTGCCCTTTATTACAGCTGGCTTGTGCTCAATCAGTAAAAGTGAAAAAAATGCCTCGGGAGGCATATTCATAATGTTCACTACGCCCTCGAAATCATCAAGGCGCGACCCAAGTTCCTCAAATCCCCGCATATCTATTCCGGCATAGCACATTCCGATGTCTTTGCAGTACCGTATATTTTGTAAAACATATCCCCAAACCCTAACTGATGATAAAGATCTATTTGAAAACGCGTGTTTATGTAAATTCTTTATGTAAACGCCGAGGCCTAAAAGTTCCGCGCTAACGCTTAAAGTTTTTACTGTAGTGTTGATATGGGAAAATCCTCCGGTATCCGTGAATATTCCCATAAGAAGCGCCTCCGCCGCTCCGGAAGAAATCGTATATCCCTCGTGAATTAGGAAGTTGTACACAAGCTCACAGGTTGAAGACAACAACGGATCTATAATCATTACATCCCCCTTCTGTTTGTTTAACGGATGGTGATCGAATGTAATAATTATTGAATTCCTTACCGTATTCTCGTCAACCCCTAACCGTCCAAAATCTCCGTAGTCCAATCCTATTAGGATATCCGGAGAAAAACCCCTTGGAATTTCTTCCATTATTAAATCCCAGCAAGGAAGAAACTTGAAATTATCAGGAACCGGATCTTTGGAAAACATAACCACATCCTTATCCCCTAATTCCGAAATGGCCAAAAACATTCCTATCATAGACCCGATAGCATCGCCATCTGGCCTTTGATGAATGGCAAGAAGTATCCGCTTTTTTTCTCTTAAAAGCTTTGATACTTCCTCAAATTCCCGGTCAAACGACATGGTTTACAGTAAATTTTGCGAAGAATAGCAAGTAATTTTATACCATAGCAGCTCCAGCCGCCACAAGCTAAAGATTACTAAGCAGTTCGTCCAGCTTTGCCGCTTCCCGCTCTTCTTCATCTACGCGAAATCTAATCATCGGAAGCGGACGCATACGCAAACGCTTGTTAAGAATTTTTTGAAAAACCCCTCTATTTTTGTCCAATTTCTGTTTTGCCGATGGGGATGCTTCATCGGGTATCGTGGCAAAATAGACATCCGCGTATCCGAGATCCTTCGATACCATAACTCTTGTGAGTGTCAACAAAACTCCCGGAGTTTCAAGCTCTTTTAGTATTATAGTGTTAAGCTCCTTAAGTATGAGCTCATTTACCTGCTCCAATCTCCGGCTCATTTGATGAATTATAACTAAACGGCTTATAATCGTATAATTTTCTCTCTAATTTCATACGCCTGCAATATATCTCCGGCCAAAATCTTAACCGGCCCCTCGAATAAAACTCCGCATTCTTTACCCGCCTCAACCTTATCAACCGCTTTATCGATTATTTTCAGTTGGGAAATCTTGCCCTCACCGATTATTTCTTCGCCCCTGATAACTCTGACCCTCGCGCCTTTTTTTAGCTCATCTCCGGAAACTCTCCCTCCAATTATCATTTTTGACTTTTCGGTCCTAAAAATAGCCGCTACCTTCAGAGACCCGAGGTCCACTTCCTCCTTTTCACCGCTTATTAAATCGCTCACCGCGGCGCGCACCGACTCCACCAATTCATATATCACATCGCCGGTGATTATTCCGACCTTCATTTGTTTGGCAAAATTTTCTGATGACTGCGTTACTTTTGTTCTGAAACCGACTATCAAAGCTTTCGCCGTTGACGCAAGCTTAATATCTCGTTCGGTAATCTCGCCAACGCCTTCGCTAAGAAATCGAAATGTAACATTTTCGTCTTCAACCCCGAGTATGACATTGCGAAGCGCCTCCAGAGTGCCCCGAACATCCGATTTCAGGACTAAATTAAAAATCTTCGCCCCTTCCTTCACCTCGATAACTTCCGCCACTTTTTCCTTATTCGCGTCTTTAGCAACCCGCTCTTCCGCCTCTTTCTGGGAATTGACTACCTTAAACTTTTCTCCCACTTGAGGAACTTCGCTTAAACCCACTACGAAAACCGGAGTGCCTGGTTCGGCTTCCGCCATCAAAGTTCCCTGAAAATCTTCCAGTATTTTTACCGTCCCCCATGTAGTGCTTAGAGAGACAATATCGCCTTTTTTCAAAATACCCTGCCTCACAATAAGAGTAGCGACAGGCCCCCTTTTATGATCCAACTCCGATTCTATTACAATGCCTTCCGGCAACGCGCCTTCTTCGGATTTAATCTCTGAAATTTCAGCCACTAAATTTATCATCTCCAGGAGATTATCCATACCCTCTCCCGTCTTTGCTGAAACATTTACGCTTGGCGTGTCGCCTTTATAATCCTCCACCACAATGTTATCCTCGAGTAACTGATTTTTTACTTTCATTGCGTCTGCGTTTTGCCTGTCTATCTTGTTTATAGCAATTATCATAGGGATCCCAGCCAGTTTTATATGCCTTATAGCTTCCTTTGTCTGCGGCATAACTCCGTCGTCAGCCGCAACAACAAGAATCGCTATGTCCGCGACTTTGGCTCCATGCGCGCGCATTGCGAAAAACGCTTCGTGTCCGGGCGTATCAATAAAGGTTATTTTTTTATCCCCGTGCGAAACCTGATATGCGCCTATATTCTGGGTTATCCCGCCCGATTCTTTCTCTACCGCTTTTGTTTTTCGTATGTAATCCAAAATACTGGTTTTCCCGTGATCCACATGTCCCATAACAACCACTACGGGAGGGCGAATCCGCATATTTGATTTGATTTCATTTGCCTTGTTTTCTGCCATAAACTTATATTCTCCTAATTAAGCTCCGCCGCTTTCGACAATACTTCTTTTTCTTCATCCGTTAATTGGTGCTCCGAAATCCCGTTTTCCACAGCTTTTGCGTAAATTTTTGTTCCTTCGCTCGAATATAAAGACGAAAGTACCACGCCATCATTTTTATTATCCAAAAACGCGATTGAAAAACTTTGATTTCCGCCTATACCCTTGAATGGGTTAAATCGCTTTATGGAGGTCTTGCTGATGCTTTTTCTTGCCACGCCTTCTATCCACTTCATATTTTCTATAAGATGCCTTATATCCCCCTCATTTTTTTCCATGCGCTTAAACTCGTATTCCAAAATTTTTTCGATAGATTTTCCGCCGCTCCCGTTAAAAAATTTGGACATCCTTTTGTTTGTTTTCCATACAAATAAGAACATCGCCGCTTCCAACGCGAAAAGAATACCTACCGCTACCATTATTATCGGACTGATTTCTTGCATATACTTTTATGCGAAATATTCGCCGCTAAAAACTTGCGCGTCCCCAGACGCGACTGACGCGAAAGGTTTCAAATGCGGAGGGTAGAGGACTCGAACCTCTAAGGGATTACTCCCGCTGGTTTTCGAAACCAGTGCCTTACCGTTCGGCGCAACCCTCCGCCGGCATCTTATGAAGAAAAATTATTCGAGCATTCACCAAATTCTTAAAGCAAAACGGCACTTATGCCATACAATAACATTTTTTTCCTTATTCCGCAAATGAGATTATGGTAGAATAAAGATATATGCTTTTCTTTAATTATCTCTATTGGCACTATGTGATAGCGCCCGTGGAAATCGTAAAACTGTTAAAAAATTACTCGATAGCAACATCGAGAAAATTTTTAATTTTTGGACATCTTAAAACTTTATTCTATCCGTGGCATCGGCTTAGAGTGTCCGATGTCGCCAAGCCAAAAAATATAACTGACCGAGTCGCGAATGTGGCGGTCGAAGCATACATAAGATTAGTTGCCGCTATTATAAGGATGACTGTAGTGTTATTTGGAGTTACGGTTCAAATAACTATACTGTTCTTGTTTATTGTAATATTCTTAGCTTGGCTTATGTGGCCGGCGTTGGTTTTCATTTCCTTAGCTAAGGGTATAACAATAATCTTTTAGCAAAAATCAAGTGTATTTTGATCTAAAAAAAGCTCATATATACAAAGCTCTAATCTTCGACAAACTTTTCTCTGTTTCGCTTTTGAGATTTGCCAGTATAATTTTCGTTTCCCTCGGAATACTGGCCGGCTCGGCGTATTTATTTACGCAACAACAAAATCTGCTTTGGAGCATAATCACAAAATTCGTGCCTGAAGACGCGTTAGTTTTGTTGAAAAACACAGACACACAGCCCCTGAAAGATTATGCCGATGAGTACGCCCAAAATTTAGAATCATATAGCGCGACTTATGAAATAGCTTCTTTTGCGGCTCCGATTTTCGAACCGTATTTCTGGGTCGCAATATTTTACATACTCTCGCCGATAGGCGCTTCTTTTCTTTTTGTTAACATATTCTTTGAATTCTATCTGAAAAAGACGATAGCGCGAGACCCTAAAAATCTTGCGGGTTTTCTTGATTACGATTCGGCTTTTGTTATGAATAACGCCATAACAATCTCCAATCGGCTAAAGGAGAATGAGATATCAACGGACAGTTTGTTTATAGGCATCGTGGATTACGAACCTTCCGAGATAATATTCATGCGCTTGGGAGTCAGTCCCAAACACCTAAAAAAACTTCTTGCCGATTCACTTGGTCTAAATTGGTCTTTGCTTTCTAAATTCTCGCTCTACGGGAAAAAAAATCTTTCCGAAGATTTGATGAATCTTTTAGTACGGGCCAATGAAACGCGCGTAAAAGAAAACAGAGACCACATATCCGTAACAGATTTTCTGGCTCCCCTCTTTGACTTAAACCCGATTTTCAAACAACTTGTCATAGACCAGGATCTTGATAAAACCGACCTTACCACTCTTTCCGCGTGGCATGAAGGAAATAAAGCCCGCATTGATTCCAAAAAAAGATTTTGGCGCATACAAAATCTTATAAAAAGTCCCCCAATCGGAGCCGAGTGGACTTATGGCTACCCGCTCACGCTTGCGAATTTTACAAGGGATATAACTTTGCCTATTAAAAAAAGTGGCAAGGAAATACCTATGGTAAATCGCGAAAAAGAACTTGCCGAGATGCAACAAATCCTTGCCCAGCACAACAACGCGAATATTCTTCTCGTTGGAGAAGCTGGCGTAGGCAAACGCACAATAGTAGCGAAGCTAGCTGAAAAAACTTACGGAGGAAAAACCGAGCAACAGTTAAACTATAAAAAAATACTGGAGCTCGATATAACTCTTGCCACATCTTCATCTAAATATCGGGGAGATATCGTAAATACTCTCACGGAGTTGCTAAAAGAAGCCGCGCGCGTAGGCAATATAATACTATTCATAAGGGATCTTCAAAATTTTGTTGGCGAATCCGAGGGATTGGGCAAGGTTGACATAACAGGCGTTCTTATTCCATATCTTCAGTCCTCGCAACTCCAAATAATCGCGACTACCGACTCCGTCGGATACCATAAACACATAGCCAATAATTCCGCGGTTGCGACCTCTTTTTCAAAAATAAATGTCGAGGAACTCGGCAAAATTGAGGTTTTCAAAATAATAGCCGATATGGCTGTTGAAATTGAAGCCAAATCTGAATTGTTTTTCACATACGGCGCTATGAAAACCGTAGTTGATGATGCCGATAAATTTATAAGCCAAGCGCCGTTTCCCGAAAAAGGCATAACACTGCTTCACGAAGTCGCCGGATATGTACAGGCCCAAAGAAGAGCGCTGGTCACAACGCAAGATGTGCATGAAGTTATAACTAAAAAAACAAATATACCGCTTGGCGCCATAAGCGCGTCAGAAAAGAAAAAACTAATAAATCTCGCTGAAGAAATGCACAAAGAAATAGTGGGACAGGAAAAGGCAGTATCCGTTGTCGTGCAAGCGCTTCAGCGCCTAAGATCCGGACTTGCAAAGGAGGGGAAACCTGCCGGAGTTTTTCTTTTTGTCGGCCCTACTGGAGTCGGAAAAACTTTAACCGCGAAAATGCTGGCGAAGCATTATTTCGGATCCGAAACGAGAATGATACGGTTTGACATGTCTGAATATCAAAATAAGGATTCTGTTGACACATTGATAGGCAGTTTGGAACTAAACCAGCCAGGCCGGCTCATAACCGCGGTGCGGGATAATCCTTTCTCCGTGCTTCTTCTTGATGAAGTTGAAAAGGCCCATCCGGATATTTTGAACTTATTTCTTCAAGTTTTTGACGAGGGATGGATCACAGACGCTTTCGGCAAAAAGATAAGGTTTGATCAAAACATAATCATAGCCACTTCCAACGCCGCGGCAAATTACATACGGGAGATGGTGCGCCAGGGCATAGACCCTTCTATGCAAAAAGAAAAAGTTGTTGATGTTTTCGTAAGCGAATCATATTTTAGACCAGAATTTTTGAATAGATTTGACGAGATAGTAATATTCCATCCGCTCACAAGAGACCATATAAGAAAAATCGCGGATATTTTGATCCATAAACTTGTAAAACGCCTCGAGGAAAAAGGTTATTATTATAAACCGGATGAAGACGCTATAGATTACATTTCCAATGTCGGATTCGACCCCCAATTTGGAGCCCGCCCTATGAATAGGGCTATACAGGATAAAATCGAAACCGTAATCGCGCGAAAAATTCTCGAAGGCACCGTCAAAAAAGGACGGGACTTTACTTTGAAAGTTGAAGAGATCGAGTAAACAATCCGCCCTCGCAATTTGAATCAAATATAAAAGTGAGACCTAGATCAAAGAAAACTCTTATCTTCCGGTTTTCCGGACGATTTTGCCATATCGAAATCAATCACATATACTCTTGGAGGTGTAGAAATATCGGGTTCGTTATTTTCATCCCTTTCAAAATACAAAACAAAATTCCCTTCATGCGGATGACCATGAACTATGCTAAGCTCTACAAGACCTTCTTTGATTTTATCTATCTGATTGAAAATTTCCTCCCCGTACGGCATTAATGCCTCATATTCCGTATCTCTAATTTCATCCATCCATACCGCAACGGACGGTCCTTTCAGAACTCTTGTAAAGACATCTACATCTGCGCTTTCTCCATGGCGCCGTGTCCTTAATATGGGTTCTACCGGCACATAATCAAACCCTTTGCTCTCCCAGAAATCATGCGCCTCAAACGCTTTTTCCCACGATAAATAGGGGCCTATCTTTATATGCCGGATTATCACTCTATCTTTTAGGGTTTTATCTGTCTCTCCCGGCACGGAGTCAAGTAAAGTGGTCCTGGATCCCGATTTAAAAAATTCCTTTCTAAAAAAATCTTTTTCGCCGTTTCCATAAAGCGGTGTTGTGCCTGCTAATTTCCGTAAATACTCAAAATCCGGACTTCCTTTCTGCCTTTTTCCTCTTTCTCGAATAGCCCTGCTTTCTATTCTTGTTTGGGTCTCTTTATCGAGATATGCCAATATAGATATCGGTAAAGCGTTATCTTCAATGCCCATCTCTACTATTTCCGCAAACCTCGCGTAAAACAAATGACGATATGATGTATCAATATACTCTATCTCTTCCGCGACCTGCTCGATGGCATACCAATCGTTATCTCTTCTAAGGGCCCGCATAATCAAATCGGCCCTTTCGTCATCGCGAGCGTATCGTATCATTTTAATAATTTCTCTCCGCATATGCGATGAATGATTCTCAAGACCTTCTTCTATCAGGTCCGCTCTAGCTTCTTCTGGCGCGTATCGAATCATGCTTAACGCAAATTCGCCGTAAGAATTGTAATGTTTAAATTCCAAATTCACTTTAATAATATCTCTCACTTTTTCTCGAAGCGACAACTGGTCCTCAACCGGAAAATTATCCAACATCCGCGCGGCCGATAAGTCACCTTCTTCGAGCCGTTTTCTTATAACATCGGCTAATTTCTTTTCCGCAAAACGCCGCTCTTCGGATTCGGGGATATACTTAATTGTTTCTGCGGCTATTTCTTGAACAGCACTATCATCGTCTTTAAGCGCTTCTATTACAAAAGGCATCCTTTTGTCTTTAGGAGCAAACCGTATAATTTTAGTTAGAATTTGACGCGTATATTGATTAAAAGCGGGTATATATTCAAAATACTTTAAGATTACTTCTAGTATGTCCTCCTCAAGCAATTGCCAGTCTTGTTGCGGTACTACTAAATCTATCATTCCCGCATTTTTAAGGACGATATCAAGGTCGTCATCTTTTAGGCCTTTTTGGATGATGATGGCTCTTATTTCCTCTGGAGCCCAATAAGCTATGTCTAT
>MHOE01000006.1:92257-93016 GCA_001819985.1 Candidatus Spechtbacteria bacterium RIFCSPHIGHO2_02_FULL_43_15b | reverse complement strand
GCAAGCGGCCCTCGGCTTTCTTCTTCCGGGTGATGCTCGTCTCTTAGATTCAAGTAAACCGGCGACGGAGAAAGAGCCGGATTTTTAAGCTCAAAGCTTCCAAATTTTATCGCGCCTATATCGTATAACCTCAACGCAAGAATTGCTTCTGAAGCATAAGTCCTTAAACAAATACTAAGGATGTCTTCTTTCATCAATCCCGCATCCCCCATCCTTGAGCGCTAATAAAATTCTACTGTTTAGATCGTCGGTTTTTTCTCTTGCCGCTTCCGCGAAATCAAGTCCGCTTGATGCGTAAATAATATCCCGCGAAGAATTTATTATTGCGGGAAAACTTGTATCCTTACTTTCGGGGTCCATATAAATCGCGGATATCACCGCTTGATAAAGATCGCCTCCTTGTTTGCCGATTCCCGGTATAAGAAATGGCACGCGCCCCGACTGCAATCGCGCTTTATATATGCTAATACAATACTGATCAGAGCTATCAGCTCCTACAATAAGCCCGCAATTTTGATTGTAGTTCCAGCTATCACGCGCGGAGACGCTAGCTTTCAGAGCCAACGACTCAAAAATACTCATCTTTTCATAGCGGTTTCCGGTCATTAAATCTTGTATTTCGGCGGATCCAATGTTCGAGCCCGCGCACCACACAAATATCAGCTTATCTTTATATTCAAAAAATACATCTATTCCATCGGCTTTCCCGCCCCATGGATTTACCGTAACCGCGTCAACCCCCATTTCTTCAAACGCGTA
>MHOE01000006.1:82703-92223 GCA_001819985.1 Candidatus Spechtbacteria bacterium RIFCSPHIGHO2_02_FULL_43_15b | reverse complement strand
CCCGCTTTCCAATCCAATATAATCGGCACATCCGGCGCCGCGGTTTGGGAAAACCTGATAGATTCTTCGAGCGCCCACAGCCGATGCACTCCAAGGTAAAATCCGAAATTGTACTTATACGCGGAAGCTATATCTCGAGTCGCAAGTATTATTTCCGAATTGAAATTTTTTATCTTTGCTCCTATGCTACCCTTCGCGTTCCGGATATGCTCTGGCAATTGCTCAAAGCTCGTATCGAGCCCCACGCAAACAAATTTTTTCTCCGCCCATTTTTGCTCGCACAATTCCATGCAAGATTTTGCCATATCAAGTCCTCCTTGTTGTTAAAATACAAATTTGGAAATTCGAAACCCAAAACACAATATCATTTTTTCGTTAGTTTGCCAATTCAATAAGTAAACGAACGCTTCGTAATGGAAGTTTGTGAAATAAAATTATGTGGGATTCCCGATTATGTGAGATTCCCGTCTTCCCACATACATCTTCCCGCATAAGCTGGATCGGAATAGACTAGGATTGCAAATCTTGTCAAAATATGAAAAATATGGTATAATACTACAACATACAGTTTGCAGGAGGTGCGCCTTGAAAACCAAAACTGCGACAAAATTCCGCTTTTTGGTAGCGGGGCCAGTCCCTGGATTTCAAACCGAAATCCAGGAGTGGACTACCGCCTCGAACGAGGCGCAAGCCACAAAACAGGTGGCGATACGCCTTCAACAAAAATTTCGAGTTCCCATATACCTTGGGAACTGCAAAGTAATCCGGGGCTCTAAAATTTAGAAAGCAATGAACCCCTAGAAAAACCTCTTTCTTCATTTTGAAGTTGGGGTTTTATTTATCGTAAAAATTCTATACTTATTCCACAGTTACTGATTTTGCCAAATTTCTTGGCTTATCAACATCTCTTCCGTTTAGAGCCGCCACATGATACGCAAAGAGCTGAAGAGGTATCACGGTCAATATGGGACTTAGCATTTCAAGATTTTTGGGGACATATATTATGTCGTCAACTATATCCGCTAATTTTGTATTACCTTTGGTGGTTATGGCGATAACGGGGCCTCCTCTGGCTTTAATTTCCTGAATGTTAGAAAGCATCTTCTCGTAAACGCTGTCTCTTGTCGCTATCGCGATAGTAGGCACATTTTTATCTATTAGAGCTATGTGGCCGTGTTTAAGTTCGCCGGCGCTCAATCCTTCAGCGTGAATGTACGATATTTCTTTTAATTTTAGCGCTCCCTCAAGAGCTATCGGATAGTTATACTTTCTTCCTATAAAGAGGAAGCTTTTTGCGCCTTTGTATTTCTCGGCTATTTCTTTTATATGATTGTCCTGCTTCAATACCGTTTTTGTCAATTCCGGAAGTTTCGCGATTTCCTTAGCTATTCTTTCCCCAAGCACATAAGACATTCCGCGAAGACGCCCTAGATAAAGCGTGAGTAACGCAAGAACCACGAGTTGCGAAGTGAATGCTTTTGTTGAAGCCACGCCAATCTCCGGTCCAGCATGATTGTAAACTCCCGCGTCCGTCATACGCACGATAGACGAACCAACAGTGTTCACAATTCCAAGACACAAAGCTCCTTTCTCTTTTGCTTCGCGAAGAGCGCCTAAAGTATCCGCGGTCTCTCCCGATTGAGACACGAAAATTGCCGCGGTATTTTTGTCTATTATAGGTTTCCTGTATCTAAACTCCGCCGAAAAGTCCACTTCGCAAGGCACGCCCGCGTACTCTTCAAACATATACTCCCCTATAAGTCCGGCGTGATAAGCCGTGCCGCACCCCAGTATGTTAACTCGCTCTATGCTCTTTATCCGTTCTTTAACCGGCTCAAGTCCTCCGAGTCGAGCCATTCCCTCATCTTGTATTAACCTTCCCCTTATTGAATTTTGCAATGATTCCGGCTGTTCAAATATTTCTTTCAGCATAAAGTGGGGATACCCTCCCTTCTGCGCCTCCTCCACATCCCAGTCCAATTCCTGCTCAACTCTTTTTTGAGCCGCCCTGTTAAGATCCGCGATTCTAAATCCGGATTTTGTGAGAACCGCTATATCTCCGTCCTCGAGATATATCACTTTATTGGTATGCGTTATGACAGCGGCCGGATCGGACGCTATCACATATTCTCCGTCGTTTACTCCTATAAGCAACGGACTGGACATTCTAGCCGCAACTATTTTATTGGGGTCGGATTTCGATATGACCGCTATGCCGTAAGTGCCCCTTACATGTCCCAACGCGCGGCGCACCGCTTCTTCAAGCGTATAACTCTTCGACCCGTTTGAACCCGTCGCGTATTCCTCTATTAAATGACATAGAACTTCGGTATCTGTTTCCGATATGAATTTGTGGCCTTTTTTTGAAAGACGGTCTTTTATCTGCTTATAATTTTCGATTATACCGTTATGCACTAAATGTATGTCTTTATGGCAATCCCAATGCGGGTGAGCGTTTTTTACCGTGGGACCTCCGTGAGTAGCCCACCGCGAATGCCCTATCATAGCGGAACCTTTTATGCCTTTAACAGCTATCTTTTTTTCGAGCTCCGAAATTCTCCCCGCGACTTTCTCTACTCCTATATTTTTCTTGACCGCGTTAAAAACAGCTATGCCGCAAGAGTCATAGCCCCGATATTCAAGCCGCTTCAGCGCTTCTATGCCTATTGATGAATTATTCTCTTTTCCCACATATCCAAAAATTCCGCACATGGCATTGCCACTTTATCACCAACTGAACAAAATTAAAAGAGCCCAATTAGAGCTCTTTTCTAAACTATTTTCCACTATTTGAAATTTTTCGCGATAAGCATTTTCTGAATATCCGATGTTCCCTCATAGATAACGGCGGCTAACGCGTCATGATGCAACTGCATACCTATGGATTCCTCTGTAACTCCAAGTCCCCCCAAGGTGCGTATTAACTCTGTTGAAGCTCGTAGCGCCGCCTCGGTTGCCGTTAACTTTGCCATAGCGGCCTCGCTTTTATAATCCTGCCCCGAGTCCTTTACCCTGGAAGCGTGAACCGTAAGATGCCACGCCGCTTCTGTTTCCGCTGAAATTTCCGCAAGCGGAAATGCGCGCGCCTGTTTTTTAATAAGTTTTTCGCCGAATACTTCCCGTTGTCCGGCATAACTTACGGCTTCGTGAATCGCGCGGCGCGCAATTCCTACTGCTTGAGCCGCGATGTTTATACGACCGTTATTTAATGTTTCCATTGCTACCTTGAATCCACTTTCCATATCGCCGAGCATATTTCCTTCTCTTAGCAAAAACTCGTTGAAGGTTATCTCGCAAAAATGCGAAGATCTTAATGAATGTTTTGGGATCTCTCTCACACTGATTGCGGGATTTTGAAGACCGCGGTTTTCGGTTTCAAACACGAAAGCCGTTATATCTTTATGACTTTTAACCGAATGTTTTCGCCTCGCTATTAAAATACAAACAGACGCTTCGTTCGCGTTTGTTATAAAAACCTTGCTTCCGGATATCTTCCACATATTCTTGCTCTTTCTTCCTACCAATTCAGCGGTTGTCCCGATAGATGCCGCGTCTGAACCCGCGCCTGATTCCGTGAGCGCATAGCAACCAAGAGCATCGCCTTTCGCGATGCGCGGCAAATATCTCTTTTTTTGCTCCTCGTTGCCGAATGTCATTATGGGGAAACCAGCAAGCCCATGACTCGCAGTCCATATAAGCTGGGCGCTTGCCCAATAGTATGCGAGCCGTTCGGCCACGATAGAAGTTGAAACGGTGTCCGCTCCCATGCCTCCATATTCCTCGGGAAAAGACATTCCAAGGATTCCAAGCTCCGCAAGGCGAGGTATAAGAAACTCCGGATATTTTCCGATTCTTTCCAGATTGGGATACCCTTCTCCCAAAAGCTCTTTCTTCCCGAAATCATCTGCCATTTCGTAAATCATCTGATGTTCTTCGCTCATCAACTCCTCCTTAAATTTCAAAGTCCAGCGCTTGGAATCTATAAATTATCCCTCTATGAATTCTCCGTGAACATCTTTCAACACATTAACTATCTCGCCCTCGGTTACCCCGTGTTCAACGGCATTGATTATGGAGGGCATAATATTCTCGCCTTTCCTGGCTGAAATTTTCGTATCCATTAAACATTTTCCAACGAGATTCCCGTCTCTTTTACTCCTAAATCTTTCTAGACGCTCCTTCTGTGTTTTTTCCGCTTTCGGATTCCCGCGAAACTCAATTTGCTTCGGCTTTTCATTTCTATCAACAAACATATTCACGCCCACAACTTTCTCTGCTCCGCTTTCCACTAATCGAGAATGAATAAGTGAAGCGTGTTCGATTTCCAGTTTTGGATATCTCTGCTTTACCGCCTCCACCATACCGCCCATCGCATCTATCCTTTCAATCTCTTCCAGCGCCGCCTCTTCCATTTGCCTTGTCAGCCATTCCATGAAATATGACCCGGCTAACGGATCAACTACTTCCGACACTCCGCTTTCGTGAGAAACTATTTGTTGCGTGCGAAGCGCTAGAAGCGCCGCGTGCTCTGAAGGCAAGCTATACTGCTCGTCTTTCCCGTCCGTATGATGACTCTGCGTCCCCCCAAGAACAGCCGCAAGGGTCTGCAGTGTTGCCCTTACCACATTATTGTCTTCCTGTTGCCACGATAAACTTACGCCCGAGGTCTGGGTATGGGTTCTAAGCTTCCATGAATTTTCATTTTTCGCCTCAAACCTGTATCTCATAATACGCGCCCATATTCTTCGCGCCGCTCTAAGTTTTGCTATCTCTTCAAAAAAATCGTTGTGAACATTGAAAAAAAATGAAAATCTTGGAGCAAACTCGTCAACATTAAGCCCGCGTTCCACGCACGCTTTAACATATGCTATGCCGTCCGCGAGCGTAAATGCCAGCTCCTGAACGGCGGTAGAACCCTTCTCCCGCATGTGATAGCCCGATATGCTCACCGGATTCCAATTTGGCATATAATTCACGCAAAACTCTATTGTGTCCACGAAAATTTTCATTGAAGCATCGGGGGGGACGATAAGCTCATTTTGAGCGCTAAACTCTTTCAAAATATCGTTTTGTATCGTCCCTCGGAGATTTCTCGGGTTAACGCCCCTTCTCTTCTTGCCCAACGCATAATACATCCCGAGCAAAATACAGGCCGGAGCGTTTATAGTCATGGATACGCTTACTTTTTCATCGCCTATGGGTATGCCTCTGAATAAGCGCTCCATATCCTCAAATGTGTCTATCGCCACTCCGCCCTTACCCACTTCACCAAGCGAATGCGAGTCATCGGAGTCGTATCCAAGCAAAGTAGGCATATCGAAAGCCGTGGAAAAACCGGTCTCGCCTTCTTCCCAAAGCTTACGAAATCTCCGGTTCGTATCTTCCGGCAGTCCGAATCCCGCGAATTGCCTCATAGTCCATAATCTTGCCCTGTACATTGAAGGATACACGCCCCGAGTGTATGGAAAACTGCCGGGATAACCCAAATCCGTTTCGTAAACAATACCTTCAATATCTTTTGGCGCGTAAACACCGGATTCCTTTATTTTTATGCTTTTCACTTGACTCCTCCATAATTTTTGCGTGTTTTGTTGTTAAAAATCACTCCATAATTTAGGCCACGCTATTTTACCCAAAATTGGCTAAATAAGCAATAAGGCTAAAGCTAATAAAATGACTTTTGTAAAACTGAAAAATATGCTACAATTCAAAAACTTTCCGATTTAGCGATTTAGCGAGGTGGGCATTGATTCAAAGAACGGCTGATTTTTTGCAAAAACACTTTCTCTTCTTTTTGCCGGAAAATCTTACTCATCCATGGGACTACACGGCGCATTTCCTTGTCAGTTTTATGGGAGTAATCCTTGTATTTAGTATTTGCAGATTATTACGGATGAATTTTAAGCTATCCGCTATAATAGCATCCGTCTTGATGTTTTCCGCGGGGGGAGTTAAGGAGGTTAGCGACTTCAAACTCAATAAGAATGGCATAGCAGAAGATTTGCTGTCTGATGCGTTAGGCGTGGCTTTGGCTCTTTGTTTAATAATTATGTCGAATCGCATAAAAACCCGCTTTCGGACGGGTGCCTCCAAAAAATACTATAGAAAAATATAGTATTTTTATATGACAATATTTACCACTCTATTTTGCACTACTATAATTTTTTGGGGCTCATTGCCGTTAAGCATTTTTTTTATTTTCTCATCGTTAAGCGCCATTTCTTTCACCGCATCCTCGGACATCCCGACATCCACTTGAATTTGCGAGCGCACTTTTCCGTTAATCTCAACCGCTAATTTTACCGTGTTTTCTGCAACTTTTGATTCGTCGTACTCCGGCCATTTTTCACCGTGAACGCTTGTTTTATACCCCAATGCTTCGTGCCAAAGCTCCTCTGAAAGATGTGGGCAAAAAGGAACCATAAGCTTTACCAGTGATTTTACGGCTTCCAATCTATAAAACGCGCCCTCTTTGCTTTGCTGGATTTTGTTTGCGAATTCCATCAGCGAAGAAATCGCGGTGTTATATTGCAAGTTCTCCAAATCTCCAGTAACTTTTTTTACAGCTTTATGAGTTGCTCTTTCGAGATCATTCTCGCTTAGTGATTCGTTTCGATTTTTATCGTTATCGGACTTAACCTGAAACAAAAGCGTGTGCACTCTTTTCAAAAATCTCGCGATACCTGATATACCTTCGTCTCTCCAGTCCCCTCCCTGCTCATACGGACCCAGAAACATAAGGTACATTCTAACAATATCCGCGCCGTAGGAATCAAAATATTCATCGGGATTCACGACATTACCTTTTGATTTAGACATCTTTGCCCCGTCTTTTATCAATAGACCATGAGCTCGAAATTTAGTAAACGGCTCTTCAAAATCTATAAAGCCAAAATCGCGCAAAGCCATTGTTACGAATCGCGCGTACATTAAATGAAGCACGGCGTGTTCTTTGCCGCCGATGTACATTTGCACGGGAAGCCATTTTTTTGTAATTTTTTCGTCGAAAGGTTTGTCCTTAAAATCAGTCGAGGGATATCTTAGGAAGTACCAGGAAGAATCGAGGAAATTATCGGATACATCCGTTTCTCTTTTCGCTTCCGCGCCGCATTCTGGGCATTTTGTTTTTACAAATTCTTTAACCGTCGCGAGGGGAGATTTGTCCGTTCCCGTAGGCCGAAAATCTTCCACTTGCGGAAGCTCTACTGGAAGATCTTTTTCCAGCACAGCCACTATTCCGCACTTTTCGCAATAGATAATCGGGATTGGGGGTCCCCAGTAACGCTGTCTGGAAATAAGCCAATCGCGAAGATGATAGTTTATTTTTTTCTCTCCGCCGACAGATTCTATGATTTTTCCCTTAACTTCCAGCGAATGCATTCCGTCCCAATCTCCAGAATTTCTTAATTTTCCCTCGCCCGTATAAACGCGCCGGCCCTCTAAGATATCGTCGTACTTATTCGCTAATTGTCTTTCTCCATAGTCAGCGAATTCTTCGTCCGTTAAATTGCCTTGCTTTATGCCTTTATCGCCGGCTATCATCTGCGGCTTGATAACATTCCTGATGACAAGACCAAACTTATTCGCGAATTCAAAATCTCTATCGTCATGCGCCGGCACGGCCATAATCGCACCGGTCCCATAGCTTGCCGAAACATAATCCGCAATCCATACAGGGATTTCCTCATTATTGGCTGGGTTTATCGCTTTAATTCCCTTCAACTCCACTCCTGTTTTTTCTTTCGCCAAATCGGTCCTCTCAAGCTCGTTTTTCTTTTTCGATCCTTCTATGTATTTTTCCACTTCGCCCCGATTTTCAATATTGCCTTTAAGTTTGGCGACTAAATGATGTTCGGGCGCGAGCACTATGTAAGTCGCCCCGAACAGTGTGTCCGGCCTTGTTGTAAATACCGAAATTTGAGATTTGAAATTTGAAATTTTAAATTTTATCAGCGCGCCTTCGCTTTTGCCTATCCAATTTCTCTGTGCTGTTTTTATGGCTTCGGGCCAATCAATTTCGTCTAGATTATCCAGAAGCCGCTCCGCGTAGTCCGTAATTTTGAAAAACCATTGCAAAAGCTCTTTTTGTATAACCTCCGTGCCGCATCTTTCACATTTTCCACCTATCACTTGCTCATCAGCGAGCACGGTTTTACAAGACGGGCACCAGTCAACGGGAGCTTTCGCGCGGTAAGCAAGACCGTGCTTATAAAGCTGTAAAAACAGCCATTGCGTCCACTTGTAATATTCCGGCTTACTCGTATCCACTTCGCGATCCCAATCAAAAAGCGCGCCCATGCGCTTCAGCTGTTCGCGAAAATGAGAAACATTTTTTTCGGTTTCTTCTTTGGGATGAGTCCCCTTTTTAATGGCAAAATTTTCCGAATGTATTCCGAAAGCGTCAAACCCTAATGGTTCAAAAACATCATAGCCCCTCATTCGCATATATCTGCCGTGTATATCCGCGCCTGTAAACGCGTAAACATTTCCAATGTGCAGTCCTTCAGCGGAAGGGTAAGGGAACATCATTAAATTGTAGTATGGGTTTTTAGCGTTTTCTACATCAATATTCCATAGTTTTTCTTTCTCCCATTTTTTCCGCCACTTTTTTTCGATTTTTATAGGATTATACTCTTCCATTTGACTAGATAATAGCATTGCTAAACCCTTTTTTCAAATACGAAACTAACAGGGTCTGACCCCGTTAGTTTCGTATTTGACAATTTAACTTTTTACAGATAGTTTGAACCTAGATTTAAACCTCGAAAGAGAAAGAGGTGGTTATGGCCACTATACTCGGTGATTGTACTATTGCCCGGAAAACAGTTTCGGCGTTCGCTAACGCAAAAAAAACCGGCAGTAAAGAAACTTTCGACCCGGAACTCTTAAGGATCTCGTTCTTCCATCTATACTACTGCTACCGCATCTCATGCGGAGAGCAATGGCAAACTCTGTATTTGGATAAAAATACCGATCCTGAAGTACAAAAATGGCTCGAAAGATGGAATGATATGCCGGATAAGATGAACTTTAACATCAGGGTAATATGCTAGAAACTTGAAAAGAGTTTTGGATGAAATTTTAAGTTTTATAAAAATTCAAAAAGCCCTTTATGGGCTTTTTATTTTTTACTTCAATCCTTGCGCTAAGTTTATTGAATCTGATGTGTTTACCGTATAAGCCACGGGGTGACTAACATGGTTAAACATATCCGCGGCCGACGGCATTCCCGTACCGCTTCGCCTTGTGCCTCCAAACGGCGCTTGCACTTCCGCGCCGATAGTCGGGAGATTCACATAGATCATACCCTTATGTCGGATTCTCCTCGCAACATCTCGCCAACCCATTCCCTTGGTGATTATGGACAAACTAAGACTGTAAGGCGCAGATTCATAAGCCCGCACCGCTTCATCAACATCCTTAACCGGAATAATAGCCAGATGCGGTCCGAACACCTCGTCAACTAACGGTGCGAATGTCGGATCGTTCTTTGCTAAATATATAAATGGCGTTACGAAAT
>MHOE01000006.1:25933-82692 GCA_001819985.1 Candidatus Spechtbacteria bacterium RIFCSPHIGHO2_02_FULL_43_15b | reverse complement strand
ATATCCGCTTTCGCTTCCATCAGTATAGACACATTTCTTTCGCCTATAGAATCAGCTTCCCTTACCATATCGTTATACCGCAAAACTTTCTCCGCCCCCTCTTTGTCAATCAGCGGACCCATAAATGTGGACTCGTTAAGGGGATTGCCGGTACGCACATTTTGCGCAACCCAATCCATAACAAGATCGCAAAAATGTGATAACAATCTTTCAGGAACAAACACTCTTCCGGCCGATACGCACCGCTGGCCAGTTGTCTTAAATGCGCTTTTCGAAGTCGCCTCCGCGGCCAGAAGCAAATCCGCGTCCGGAAGGACGATTAACGCACTTTTTGAACCTGTTTCCGCGACCACCATTTTGTCGAGCTCCGAATCTTCGGCGCAAACCTGCTTTATGCTTCGGCCCACTTCGTACGAACCAGTAAACAAAACTAGCCGCACTCTTTCGTCGGACACTAAAGTTTTGCCTGTTTCTGCCATCCCGTGAACTAAATTCACGACTCCCGCAGGAAATCCGACTTCCTCGCACATCTCTACTATTTTTTGACCGACGACCGCGGTTTGTTCCGCCGGCTTCAAAACAACGGTATTACCCATCATAAGAGCCGGGCCCATCATCCACCACGGAATAGCAAACGGAAAATTCCACGGCGATATAACCGCTGTGACTCCCCTCGGGTCTCGTTCTGTATAAATTAACTTTTCCGGAAATTCTGACGGAATCACATCGCCGATAGGACGGCGACCCATACCGGCGCAAAGCCGAATCATGTGTATTCCTTCCACAACATCCGCCCGCGCTTCGTTCAAAGTTTTTCCGCATTCGTTTGTAATGAGACGCGCAAGCGCGTTTATTCGCACATTGCTTGGATCTTCGGGGTCCCCAAACTTTAATAGGAGGCGATAGAAATATTCTTCTTTTTTTGGACGAGGCATATTGCGCCAATTATCATAAGCTCCTGACGCCGCCAGAATCGCCGCTTTAACCTGCTCGCTAGAAGCGGCGTTGCCCCTGCCAAGTTCTGATGTTCGGACTGTTGGATTTACGCTGGAAAACCAATCTCCCTCGCCATCAACCCAATGCCCTCCGATATAATTGCGTAACCGTACTACTATACTTGTCATATTTCGTCTTCCTCCTTTGTATTTGATTTCCGTATGCTGTTAATTGTTTTCGAAAGAATCGTGATGCCTAAAAAATACCTTGCCGATTATTCTTTTAACTTCCCCTAATGCCAACCTCCTCATCATAGCGCTTCTTCGGATGCCGTATTCTATCCACGCGTCTTTGCACCAAATATCAGTAAACGGAATGTATATGCGCACCGAATAACCTTTTTCTAAAAGTTCCCTTGAAAGACGCTTCCCAATCGGCCCGTAAAGCATCTCGAATTCAAAAGTATTGGGATTTCTGAAAATTTTCGCCATTTCATACGCGAGCGTTCTGTCTCTTACCGTCGCTATAAGGGGCGCTTGCCAATTGTCGCGATTTAGGATCGCTATTTGTTTGTACCTTACCAAAATATCTTTCTCGTCTCCGATAACTCGATCCGCGTTTTCTTTATAAACACCCGCGCCTTTTACCACGCGGATACGCTTGTTCCACAATCCGTATTTTGTCATAACGCTCATTATGTTTCTCGCGTGCGCCTGAACGCACTGCGCCACAAAACCCCTATATTCCATCCTTGACGCAAAAAAATTAAAAACCTTAAAGGTATCATTTGTAAAACTCTGTTGTTCCGCGTCAAACTCTACGGATATTCCTTGACTTTTCGCGCGTTCAACAATAAATTTTGCATTTGCCAGAAAACTATCCGGAGAAATTTGAAGTCCATATAAACTCGGCTTTATAGCGACATTGCCTTGATTTCTTTCGCTCATTTTTCCGATAAGTTCGAGTGTCGTACGCAACGCGTAATCCACGAAAACGGAGTCGCCCTGATGCTCGCCAAGAAGGTTATAAGTCACTTTGTAACCTTCCTTTTTTAGACGCTCCCCTGTTTTTAACACATCCTCTATGCTACGACCGCCAACAAACATCCGTCCAAGCAAACGGCATCCTACTTCATCGAAAATCCTCCGCAACATACTCATACTGCCACCTTTTTAATGTACTGATTTTTCCGTAGTACCATAAAAATATAACTTAAACAATGCCTTACTACTATTGCGTAGCTTTAGCAGTTATGCTTTATTATCAAGTTAAAAGTCGCGCACCTTGAAAATCTATTCGAACGGTGTGTATAATGGAGGATATATGACAAAACAAACGACGCAAACAATAATAGGCGTTCCTAAAGAAATAAAGCAGGGTGAAAAGCGGGTGGGAATGAAGCCGTCAAAAAAAGGAGCGGCGGAACTTTCAAGAAAGGGTTTTAGCGTTCTAGTGGAAAAATCTGCCGGACAAGGAAGCGGGTTTAAAGACAAGCAATACATTGATTCCGGAGCTAAGATAGCCGCCGCCCATAAAGTTTGGACGGAAGCAGATCTGATAGTTAAAGTAAAGGAGCCGTTGCCGGAAGAATTCCGATACTTCAGAAGCGGTCTTTTTATATTTTGCTTTTTTCATCTCGCGCCTAACAGAAATCTTGTAAACGCTCTGATCCGAAGCGGAGTTACCGCAATCGCTTATGAAACAGTGGGATTGGACGGCCTAACCCCCATACTAAAAAGTATGTCAAATATAGCGGGCAGAGTGGGATGTGAAGAAGGCAAAAGAATTCTCATGGAAAATAAAGGCATTCTCCTCGGCTCGCACGCGAATGTGATGATACTTGGCCTTGGAAATGCTGGACTTGCCGCCGCCAAACAAATTCTAAACCCCCTTAATCCCGAAGGTGTTCCGGCTAACCTATTCGCGGTTGACTCGAATCCCGAAAAACTCGAAAACTTCAGAAAAATATTTCACCCTCATTTCGACTACACGAAAATTCAATGCATCCAGTATAACCCGCGGGCTATATCTTCGATACTTCCAAGAATTGATCTTCTAATAGGCACTACCCATATTCCAGGACAACTCCAGCAGAAACTGATTACTAAGAAAATGATCCAGTCAATGACTCCCGGATCGGTAGTCGTTGACATATCCATAGACCAAGGCGGGTGCTTTGAAACATCCATGCCCACTTCCATAGCGGTGCGTACTTTTGAAAAATACGGAGTCACGCATTATTGCGTGCCTAATATGCCCGGAATTGTGCCTCGCGAATCAACTAACGCTCTAACAGCGGAAACATTCTCGTACATTGCCGAACTATCCGCAAATGGATTTCTAAGGGCGGTTCGTGAAAACTCCGCGCTTGCCGCGGGCGTAAATGTGTATAACGGAAAGATAACCCACAAAGGACTTGCCGATAGCATAGGGGCTAAATACTCTCCATTAGAACAGCTCATTTAAAAGGGGGGTTAAATGACGAACCTATCCAGCGACGACTTAAACGATGTCGCAAATTACATACTGCCTCGTATAATTAGGCATCTTGAAGAAAATTTCCCACGCATATTCAGAAAGCTGACTATGGCGGAAAGATTAAAGTTCACCACAACCGAATGGGATCCGGCCGCTAAAAAACTGGCCGCGGATCTTGAATGGAAACTTGCGGAAATTATTCTAAAAAAATCCAGCTCCTATCTGTAAAACTCCAATCACGATAGGAGTTTTTATTTCACTCGAGATTGCCTTATTGGAAAAAATGTTGTATGATAAAGTACAAAAATTTGCACTTTGAAAATCCAATCTGGAGGTCAAATGAAAAACGCCGAACTCGCAAGGAAAGCTGGCGAACAAACGCGCCAACTTATGCGGAATCATTTCGTGTCCGGTACCGAAGGATTCCTGTCTCCACCTACTGATTTGCTTCAAGAATTACGGGAAAATTCCGTTTCTTCTAACAGATACGCTAGTTATTTTTATAATCTCGAAACCCTATCCAGGAATATAGTATGGATAATAACTCACCGTGAAGTTGAACATTTTGTAAATGATAACCTGGCAAATCCGCCATCCCCGACTTCCCTTGATTACGGAAATCTGTCGAGAAACTTTCAACACGCTTTTATGTTGCGGCTGGCAATGATCATGCACGCGTATCTTAAGGAAAAATACCCCTACAAAAATGTGTCTGAACTGATGAAAGATGATGAGCCAAAGACATTATGCTCCGCCATCGCGATACCAATGTGGGAACTTAGCAAAGCCACGGGAATTCAGCCCAGTATGTCCTATTCATTATACGCACTATGGAACTGGAAGAAGAAAAATCCTCTAAAGCCCCTCACTCTAGCCAATGTTGAAATGCCATATTCTTTCACCGGAACGGTTGATGAAAAATGGTTTGTTTGGATACACCAGGTGATAGAAGCTACTGTGGCAACGGGCATAGAGGCCTTGCTAAAGGCCTACTTCCTCGCTAAACACGACCCCGCGCCAGAAATGATTACTCCGCTCCTTCAAACTGCCGCGCGAACAGAAAACAGGGCCGTGGATATACTCCAAAGAATGCGCGAAAAATGCGACTATAAAACCTATTTTGACCAAGTGCGTCTGTTCTATACATTACCAAAAAAAATCATATTCGAGAATGTTGCGGAACTCGAAGGAAAACCTATGGAAATTCTAGGGGAGACCGGCGGACAAAGCCCTTCGCGGCATTTCCGTCTTATGATAATGGACATAACGCATTCGACTGACGCATATTTTCCCAGAATGCGTCTGCATATGTCGGCCAAACACCAAGAGTTGCTCGACATTATCTCCGACTCAAATATAAGACGGTATGTCCTCGAGCATGGAGACAATAGCGCGCTTTTACGAGCGCATAACTCGCTTATCCAAGCATTTGTAGATTGGCGCATCGAACATCTGTTTCTTGTCAGAGATTACATAAAAACTTATGGGGAAACGCATGGCACCGGAAAACCGCCGCTCGATTGGCTGGAAAAACTGATCGAGGAAACTAAAAAGTATATTATAGATTACAAATAAGCCGCAAAGCGGCTTATTTTGTTTATTTTGAATTCAAGCTATAGCGTCCTGGCCGCTAAAACAGTATCCCCGTTATAACTCCGAGAAGAACTTTTGAGAGAAGGATTATACCGTATCCTATGATTCCGTACTGCAAAATACGCATTGCGTTGAGCTTGTTCTGTGGAGATGACCCGCTAACCATAAGCGTTACGCCGGAATAAATTATAAGGAGGGCCAGAATGGGAGTCGCGATAAACAATATAAAAGTGATGAAAGTGTTAAGCAGATCTGAAATATTTGTTATGACAAGAGGCGGCAATAAATTTTTAAACACGGACAAAGAAGGATTTGGCGTATTGTCTTCAAAAAGAGAGTCGCATACATGACTGGCTTGGCCGCTCCTGCCCGCGATATCTATGGCTGTCAGAGTTACTGTATATCTATCCGAATGCTCGTATCTATGAGTTACAGGATCGGGGTTAGGAGGATTGGTCATCGGAGCATTTGGTAAAGAAGCCCCGTCTCCAAACTTCCAGCCGTAGTACACGGGAGAACCTCCGCCGTTCCATTTCGGAATAAATGTCGCCGTTACTCCATCGCCCGCGAATGAACATAAAAAATCGACTTCCGGAGCAAATCCTAAAGGAGGGGCGCTACAGATATTACTTGAACAAACGCCGCTTTGACATTCATTTCCCGATGAACAGGCCTCTCCATTTGCTTTTAGCGGATTTTTGCATATACTGTCACAAAATCCACTAAAGCAACTCTCGTCGTCAACGCAAGATGTTCCATTGCAACATCCTCCGGGCGAATCATCGCAACCCACTCCAAACACGGGATCGAACGGGCTCGGATCACATACAGCCGCTTCTTGAACCATGACGGTTGTCGGATCCTCGTCAATATTGCTATTGGAATCCGCGCAACGAGCTGAAACAGTATGCTGTCCCGCGCTTCCGGCAATAAATGTGTATCCTGTCGCGTATTTCGCTATGCATGTGCTACCCGGACTGCATTGCCCGCCAGCCGAAGAAAAAAACGCCCCACCCGCGCTTTGATTTACCATAGATCCCGCAGTAGCGGTATCTACAACCAAAACGCAAGAAACAACATCAAAACTTCCGGCAACCACAACATCTGCCGTAAAATTCGTGGCAACGCCCTCTGTTACGGATTTCTGTTTTATCGGACCAACGGTAAAGCCTATGCCTTGAGCTTGTACTGTAAAGGTTTTCACCGGAAGGGTATTCGATCCGTTATCGCTTTTATCTTTGGCTGTCGCGTAATATTGGTAACTTTGCCCCGCGCTTAGTCCGTTTATCGGAAAACTGCACGAATTGACATTAAAGCATTTTTTAGTTTCTCCCGGGTCTGCGAAAAAATCGTTCCTGTTGAGGTCTATGAACACCGTGATCTCGCCCATGCCGCTTCCCGAATCAAAAGCGGCTGATGTAATTGTCACGGTATCCTCCGAATTTTGAGTGTAATCAACCGTAACGCTTGGCTTTGTTATATCCTTGCAAATTGGCGGAGTTATAAACGGATAACAGCCGAATTCGGATCCGGCAACGGAACAATCAACGCAATTTGTTTGAAAAAAAGTGCCGGAACTTGGATTAAGCGCGCACGCGCTCGCGATATTGCTTGCCGAACACTGGTTGATTGAACTTAATATTGTGGTCTTCGCGCATGATGTGTATTCTGTTGTATTGCAGGCATACTGCGGAGATGCCGCAAAAACAAAACCTCCAGACACTAAAAAACTTCCGGCGACAATAAAAATGAATATTGCAATATTTGATATCCTAAAGCTCATAAAATAAAAATAAGTATAAATTCAGGCCCAAAATTACGATAACAAAAATTCGAGAATGTTTATCGCGACTTTCGCCATAAGCACCACGACTATACCCATTAACGCGTATTGTATGGTTTTTATGGATTTTTGCCGTTCTTCGGGAAGCGCCCCTGATATTATGTACTTCAACGCCGCATATACTATAAGCCCGACCCCTATAGGAATAACTATTAAAGCGAAGAAATTTATAATCGCATCAACAAGCTCGCTTATATTTGTCGCGTTTATTGGATTTAGGAAAGAAATGCTGAACAATGAAATAGGAGGTCCCACAGAAACGCTCTTTGAAACAGGCGCGCTCGTCACATTATTTGAATCTTTAACCGTTAGCGTTACTGTGAATGTTCCCGCGCCGCCTCCGGTATTATACACATGAGAAGGATTCGAAGTTATCCCGCATTGAACAGGCGTACCGTCTCCGAAATTCCAGCACCATTCGGTATATGGCGGCGAACCGCCTGAAGCCGAACCGTTAAAGCTAACCGTAAAATCGTTTACGGAAAACGAAAAATCCGCCGCGGAAACTCCGGTTACCACAACCGTTATTGGCGCTTGGGCTGTATCGCCGCTATTAATGTCGATAGCGCGCATAATTCCTGCATATATGCCCGCGGATGTATAGAATGAGTTGCATGGGCCAACCCACGATTTAGGCCATGGGCCTGAAGTGTTTGATAGGATATTGTTTATTGTGCCATCTGCGTTACAATCCGCGGAAAAATTTATCGGGCCGGTTTCATTGAATGCCTGAAGATTAAATGCTACATTCATCCCCGCGGCTCCGGACGCGGGAACCGGCGTCGCCGTTATTGAAAAGGTTGATCCGGCTGAAACGGTTAATATTTTTGATATCGTATCGGCCGCGCCATTACTTTGGGATACCGTAAGCGTTATTGTTTTTGTCCCGGGATTGCCGTAAGTCACATTATGAGGTCCCGCGCCACTCGCTGAACTCGGGGAAGCGCCCGAACCGAAATTCCAAATCCAGGAAATCAAGGTTTGCCCGGAAGAAGCCGTAGACGAATCCCAAAATTTTGCCGGAGTTCCCACAGTCACGGATGTTATAGGATTATTCGACGCGTTTGTTATCTGAAAATTTGCCGTCGGTTTAGGCGTCGAGCCGCTTGTGGTTATTGTCACAAACTCCGTATCGCTATTCGACCCCTGGCTCGCGCGACCCGCCGCGGTATATGTCGCGCCTCCCGTGCTATACACGCCTCCACATAATGAGTTGAGCGTATGAGGATTGTTTGGAGAACTTACTGTAGTATTCGCGGAAAAAGTTCCGGTGTAATCGCAATCTATCTCGTACGCTAAAGCTCCGGCCGATGCGCCCGTGACATTGAAGGTAAAACTTACGGCAGTCCCGGGCGATATGCTGGATATAGGATTTCCGCTAAGCGCGAGGTTAAAAGATGCCGGCGCCGATACATTTATATTAACTGTGTCCTGCGCGGAATTTGCTCCCTGCTCGATTTTACCCCCCACAATATAATTTCCCGAAGTAAATTGTCCACTGCAAAAAACAGGTGCCCAAACCTGCGTACTACCGCTCGCCGATGATGGCGTGTGGGTGACGCTATTGTCGTATGTAGAATCGTTATTGCAATCTATTCTAATAGTAGAGCTTACTCCGGGAGTTACTCCCGTATAGCTATAGCAAAAATTTATATCTTGGCCCGAACTCGCGCTAACTGGATCACTAAACGAAGAAGAGGAGCAGGAAGGAAAAGAGCTTCCCTGATAACCCTTAAGGTTTAGAGTAATTGCGGTACCGCCTACATTAAAAATATTAGCCGCTGGCACAGCGACTCCCACTAAAGTGCTTACGCCCGTAGAACTACAATCCGCGCCGGAAAATACTACGCCATAGTATTCCACATGATCGCCGTTATTGTATGTTTTTGTTGCATTACAAGTTTGCGTGGTTGTCGGAAACGGAGAACTGAATGAACAAGTTTGAATTCCATTAAAAGGATTTCCGTTAACGCTCGAAAGTATTAAAAGCGATCGAATTCCTGATTGCTGATCTTGAGCGGTTAAGCTGATGGTCACATTACCCGGAGGCGGATTTTGCCCTCCGGTATGGGAAATCGCGACATTTGTCGGCAAGGTGTCATCAATGCTGATAGCTATGACATTGCTTTGGCTCGGATTCCAGTTGACCGACCCGGGGAACCGCACTCTATAATCCGCATTAATATTTCCCGAATCCACATTCCACGGAATTTGCGCAAATCCGGACGCATCTGTCAGATTGTCTTTAGCCCCCTCAAAGA
The DNA here is from genome assembly GCA_001819985.1 of Candidatus Spechtbacteria bacterium RIFCSPHIGHO2_02_FULL_43_15b. Taxonomy (GTDB): domain Bacteria; phylum Patescibacteriota; class Minisyncoccia; order Spechtbacterales; family HO2-43-30; genus HO2-43-30. Next base: position 73,581 of record MHOE01000006.1, on the reverse strand, counting down.
ACCAGCTAGAACCGACTTTAAACTGCAATTCTACAGGCCCTTCGTTTGGTATCGTATTTCCAAACAGATCCTTAAGCGTGGCTGTCGCTGTGCATATCTGTCCCCGCATCACCCACGCGTTTATACTGCTGTTTTGAACTGAAAACTGCGTAAGTTGCGACCCTGCCGCCGCGCCGATAGATTTTATCTCTAAAACATAAAACAGCGTTATCGACACGCATATTAATCCAATCGCCAGTAAAAAAAATCCGCTAGGTTTGAGGTTCCTGATATTTTTCTTTATTTTTTTCTTCACCCTTAGAAATATAAACCCGTTTATTTTTTATTATCCCATAAAAAATGGTTATCCGGATGTGGATAAGTGAAGCGGCTTTGCGTTTAGCTTAAATACTTTCGCCGCGTTATCCGTCGTTTGATTCGCCACTTCCTCAACTAAAACTCCCTTAATTTCCGCAATTTTTTCCGCCACATATTTCACATTCATCGGCTCGTTTCTGGCATTGCCCAAAAATGGAGGCGTAAGATACGGCGAATCCGTCTCGAGTAAAATTCTATCAAGGGGAGTCGCTTTTATCACATCGTCCAGATTCATTTTGAAAATAATACCGTTATACCCAATATAAAAACCTAGCGAAAGAAACGCTTTCAACTGTTTTTTGCCTCCGGTATAGCAATGTATCACTCCAGGAGGAAACACTTCTTTTATGATATCGGCGTCTTCCAGCACCGATAAAAGATCGTCGTGCGCTTTTCTGCAGTGTAAAATAGCTGGCAAACCATATTGGCTCGCCAACTCTAACTGGCTATTTAAGACATCGATTTGCCTTGCCTTATAAACAGAGCTTTCCTTTTCGTCTTTAGACAACCGCCAGTAGTCGAGGCCCACTTCTCCAATCGCGACTATTTTGTCTGAAGATTTTATTAAATCCTCATAGGACGCTTCTCTGAACTCCTCTTTTCTTGTATGAAATTTCGGCTGATTCTCGACTTCGTCACTATCCACTTCTATATCTTCGAGGTGTATCGGATGAAGCCCTACTGCCGCGCGGATATATGGATGATTCAACTTCTCCGCGTATTCAACAGCTCTTCGCGATGTGTCTATTTGCGACCCCGGCATTATTACCCCCACGCCTCCGGTAAGCGCCCTTTCTATGACATTAAAACCGTCGTCTTTGAACGCGCTGAAGTTAACATGACCGTGTGTATCTATGAAACGAATTTTTTCTTCACTCATGTTATTTTATTCGCGGAAACATCGCTTCGCCTTTTTTTAATTGAAATTTCCAATTATCGCCGCTCGGCTTTGCTCCCAGCTGGTCAAATATCTTTTCGGAAGTCCTCGGAAGAAATGGCCCAAGCATTTTCGCGACATTCGCCAAAATAACGCACAATTCAAAAATATCGCTCTGAAATCTTTTGGGATCGCTTTTCGCGAGCTCCCAGATCTTCTCGCTGTCCACGAATTTATCTCCGTAGCTTATAAGACCCCATACGGCTTGGAGCGCTTCATCGAATCTAAAACTTTCAACAAATTCTCTATACTCAGCCCAAACTTTTTTGATTTGCCGTTTAACATCTTCCGACTCCGCGCCGTCAAACTCACCAGATATGCACTTCGCGCCGACAGTCACAACTCGCGATACGAAATTTCCAAGCCCGCTTGCGAGATCCGCGTTATATCTCTCTTCAAATCTCTCAATGGTAAAATCGCCGTCGCGCGTTGAAGGAATTTCGCGAAGAAGATAATAGCGCATTGCATCGGCTATTAATTCGGAGGGGCCTAGACGCGCGTACTTTTCAATTAGCTCAAACGGGTCAATGACATTGCCTACGGATTTTGATATCTTTTCACCGCCAACACTTATAAATCCGTGCGCGAACAATACTTTTGGCAGAGCAAGTCCTGCCGACATAAGCATACCGGGCCATATCGCGGCATGGAATCTTAGTATATCCTTTCCTATAACCTGCAGATCTGCCGGCCAAAATTTATTGAAATTTGAGGTTTTTGATCCGGAATCTTCCGAACCGTAGCCGATTGCCGATATATAGTTCACCAGGGCGTCACACCATACATAAATTGTCTGCGATGGGTCTCCCGGGACAGGCACTCCCCACTTCAAGTCCTTGCTTGGCCTTGAAAAGCTTACATCTTCCAAGCCATCTTCCAAAAGATTCATAAGCTCATTTAACGATGAATCCGGGACTATTCTTAACTTTTTGCTTGTCACGGCTTCTTTTATTTTTGGGGTGTACTTGGACAGCCGAAAAAAATAATTTTCCTCTTCCACCATATCCGGCGCTTTTTTATGGAGCGCGCATTTCCCATCGGTCAAATCTTTCCTTGTTACAAACGCTTCATGGCCGACGCAGTAGAGTCCCTGATATTTTTTCTTGTAAATGTCCCCTGCTTTATCGAGAACCCTCCACATTTTTTCCACCGCCGGCCAGTGGATTTCTTTGTCTGTCGTGCGTATGAAGAAATCGTTTGAGATGTTAAGCGTCTTGGCAAGCTCTTTGAACTTGTCACTATTTTTTTTCGTAAACTCTCGAACTGGAATACCTGCCGCCTCCGCCGATTTTACATTTTTAACTCCGTGCTCATCCGTTCCCGTCAGAAAAAAAACATTATCTCCCGTATCTCTATGATATCTTGCGAGCACATCCGCAAAAATTTTTTCAAACGCGTGGCCTATGTGCGGATTCCCGTTCACATAATCTATTGCGGTTGTTATGTAGAATTTATTACTCATATATTTTTATCCGCGAGATGCTATAATAACCGTTGTAAATCTTTATGACATTAGCTCCGCACATACTTGTAGGCGCGGCTATAGCCGCGAATATATCAAATCCGATAGCCGGACTGTTTTTGGCTTTTTTATCGCACTTCGCCCTTGATAGGATACCTCACTCGGAGTATTCAATAGAATCGTTACGGAATGCCAAAATAACAAATCTAAAAAAATCGACTCCGACACTCCGCATCGTGCTGTTAGACATATTCGCCGGATGTCTGATACTTATAACATCGGCTATTATCGGCGAAGGCCAACCTGACTTTTCAATATTGGCTCTAGGAGGATTTCTAGGAATATTGCCCGATGGATTAAGCGCGGTTTATTTCTTAATGCCCGGAAACAAAATCTTGAAAACCGTTTTCGATATCCATAGAAAAATACACTTCCCGAAAGGTAAACACCGCCCCGCCTTAAGAGTCGGGATTGCGTCGCAAATAGTCGCTTCGGCAGTCGCTTTGTATTTTATAGTGTTTTGATTAAAGCTATCTCTTGAAATCTTTTGCGAACTCGGATAATACCACCGCGAAAGGTATAGCTAATACAATTCCCCAAAATCCTATAAGGTTTGCCGCTACAAGCAAGGTTACTATTATAATTATAGGGTTTAATCCTATCGCCTTTGACATTATTGAAGGCATAAGAAACTGCTGTTGAATCTGCTCTATTAAAATATAGACCGCTACCACTCCCAAAGCCAGCATAAAAGATTGAAAGGATGTAAGCGTAAAAGATATCATGCCGACTATTATCGGCCCGATCATAGGTATTACCTCAAAAACTCCCGCCACTAACGCAAGCGTCAAGGCATATTCAACTCCCATAAGCCAAAGCGCGATGAAAAAAATAAACCCGACTGAAACACCCATCAGCATCTGGTATTGAAACCATCTGCCGAGCCGTTTTTCTACTCTGTGCCATAAATTTAGCGCGTATTCATGGTGCCCTCCCGGAATTATAGATTTCAAAAAGTTTTCAATTCCGTCTTTCTGAATGACTAAATAAAAGGATATGACCACAACAAGCATAAAAGATAGGATTCCGCCAAATATGTTGAATGTAAAAGTGAATATATTTGAAGCATTTTCTGAAAGGGTTTTCTGCGCGCCTGCTAATATTTTCTCGATCTGTTTTTTTGTGGTTTCATCCTCCGCGGATAGTCCTAAGAAATTTTCTACTCCGCCCACAAAATCATCATATATCGAAGGAAACTCTACGGACAGTTGCCTTGTTTCACTTATAAGAACCGGCAACACCGTTGAAAAAACCGAAGCTAAAATCAAAAAACCTGCGACATAAATAATAATCGCGGCCAAAAGCCGGGGAATTTTCGCTTTGGATAAAGCGTTTACCGCGGGTTCTACGCCAGACGCTATTACCACCGCCAAAAAAACGCTAGCTATGATCTGCCAAACCGAAAATACGAAAGCTATTCCAAGCAAAACCACAAAAACCCTTAATATGCTGGATGTTGATATTTCAAGAACTTGATTGGGCATTGATAAAATTAAGACAAGCTAGCCGGCACATTTCTTATCCTATGCCGACTGGCTTAAATATTACTTAACAATTTTTCAAACTTCTCTTTATTCTCAAACGGGCCAACTATGGCAAGATTCATATTTTCCGGCAAAAATACCTCTCGCGCCAGTTCCTGTATTTCACCTGCCGTAACTTTGTCGATTTTATCCAGGATATCTTCCGGCGAAAGCACATTTCCCTCTATCACTTCCTGCCCTCCCAAAAATTCCGCCACATCATCGGATGCTTCAAGCCCCAGATATGTCTTACCCCTAAGATAATTTTTCGCTTTGTTCAATTCTTTCTCTGAAATCTTTGTCGTCTTCAATTTCCCATATTCCGATATTATCGTCCTTACCGCAAGTTCAACTTTCTTATTATCTATTCCCGCGCGGGTGAAAAGCGACCCGCTATCCGTGTCGAAATCCGACATACTGGAAATGTAATAAACGAGCCCCTTTCTTTCCCTGACGCTTATGAACATACGGGAACTCATCCCGCCTCCAAGGATTGTAGCCATCACTTCTGCGACGTATTTTCTCTTGTCGAATGTGCCAAAAAGTCTAGCTCCCAAAACTATGTGGGTTTGGTCGGTGTTTTTCGTATAAATGAGGACTTTGGGCTCTTTTTGCATTTCGACAACTTTTTCCTTATCCTTGGGACTTCCCTTTTTTAGTTTGGAAAAATATTTGTCTATTTCTTTTCGCACATCGGCATCATTTGTATTCCCAGCTATAGTTATAACAATACTCTCCCCAACATATTGCCTGCTGAAATATCCAAATATATCATCGCGGGTTATGCCGCCCATTGTTTTCTTGGTTCCAGCTATCGGCCATCCAGCCGGCTGATCCCCGTATAATGCCTCCCCCCACAATTCGGACACCTTTCTCATTGGGTTGTCGTTGTTCATGTTTATTTCTTCTATTATAACCCCTCTTTCCCTGTCCACCTCTTTTGGATCAAACTTCGAATGGAGAAGTATATCCGATACCACATCCAATGCGAGCTCAAAGTGAGAAGTTGCCACTTTGACATAATAACCCGTAAACTCTTCGGAGGTAAAAGCGTTGAATTCTCCCCCGACTCCATCCAGAAGAGAACTTATATCCACAGCCCTCGGGCGCTTTTCAGTACCCTTGAAAAACATATGCTCAAGAAAATGTGAAACCCCATTTGTATTTCTTGTCTCATACTTAGAACCTGTGCGAACCAAAACAAGAACTGTAACAGCTCGAGTGTTTTTCATTGGAGCCACTATAAGTTTTGCCCCGTTTTTTAGCGTTGATTTTAAATAAGATATAGTTTCCATTATTCTAAATGCCTTATCCGCTTTTGTGTAATTATAGCAAAAATAGCTTAAATTAAAAGACCCCTTTAATATTAGGGGTCTTTATTCGCTGAATTGGTCTTATTTACCGCTTACTTTGAGCTTACTCAAAGCAAATCCCGCAAATGCTCCTGCAAAAGGCGACAGCCAATACGCCCAGTGATTTGCCGTTGATCCTGACATTATCGCCGGCCCAAACCACCGCGCCAGATTTATTGACGCTCCCGTAGAAGAACCTAAAACAATAGCCACGCCCGCTACGGTTAGCCCGATCATAAGGGGCGCCCATTTGATTTTTCTATCAACGGCTGTTACCAATACAACCCAAACAAGAACTCCCGTAAAAATACTTTCGAGGACCATTCCCAATATGACATTGACGCCAGGTCCAAGCGCGGGTGTAGCCGAGCTGAAAGAAATGGGGTATAACACTCGAAGAAATCCAGCTCCCAATATTGCGCCTACAAGCTGACACGCTATGTAACTTATAGCTTTAATGGCGCTTATTTTGTGTCTAAAAAATATTCCTAGAGTAACAGCGGGATTTAAGTGACCGCCGCCCGTAGCCCAGATCATAAAAGCCAGCGATAACCCGTGAGCAAGCGAAACGCCAACCGGACCTAAATTATCCGCGTGAATCGCCGCTCCTCCTCCGACCATCACGAAAACTAAAACTCCTAGGGATTCCCCTGGATATCCCCGGCCAATTTTCCTCCAAAACTTATCCATTAGCATCTCCTTAAAGCGCAATGTGAAAATAATAACATAAATATCATAAAAATCAAGAGGAAAGCGCACACGCATACGCCTTTAATCCAATACCTAAATACGCCCAATACTTGAGGTGTCGGCATCTAGAGAATACTCTTGCTTATTAGATTAGTATAATTTACAAAGTAAATACTTTGGGATATCGTCCGAGGCAATCCTCTCCTGCGTCATTGTTTTTCTGTCACGCAAAGTAACGGTATTATCCGATAAACTGTCGAAGTCAACTGTTACGCAGTATGGGGTTCCTATCTCGTCTTGTCTCCTATACCTTCTACCGATAGACCCCTGCTCGTCATAGCGCGCCATAAAATTGTTTTTCAGCGCCTCAAATATATTCCTCGCTTTACTTGTTATTTCCAGCTTGTTTTTTACCAGCGGCAAAATTGCCACTTTTATAGGAGCCAAATTTGCCGCGATATTCAAAACTATCTCTTCGTCCCTGGATGATTCCGTAGTCATAGTCCTACCACCCGAAACCCTCTCGAGTGAATCGGCTAAAAATACCAAAACGCTTCTGTCCGCTCCCGCAGAAGTTTCTATAACATAAGGATAATATTCCTCTCCCGTATCCGGATCTCTATATTTTAATTCTTCGCCGCTGTGCTTAGCGTGATTGGAAAGATCCCAATCCCCCCTGTCGTGTATCCCTTCTATCTCTTTCCATCCGAATGGAAATTTGTATTCGATATCCGTAGCGCTTCTTGCGTAATGAGCGAGTTCTGTTTTTTCATGATCTCTAAACCTTAAATTCTCTTCTTTAAGCCCCATATCCAAATACCACTTCATCCTTTCCTTCTTCCAGTATTCAAAAACTTGTTCTGCTTTCTCCGGTTTTACGAAATATTCAAGCTCCATTTGCTCGAATTCGCGAGTCCTGAAGATAAAATTTCCGGGAGTTATTTCATTTCTAAACGCCTTGCCGATTTGAGCTATTCCGAAAGGCACTTTAACCCGCGAAGTGTCCAAGACATTCTTGTAATTCATAAAGATTCCTTGAGCGGTTTCCGCTCTAAGATAAGCCGCCGCGCTGTCGTCTTCCACCGGGCCAACAAATGTTTTCATCATTAAGTTAAACTTTCTGGATTCCGTAAGCTCGCCTTTGCATTTCGGACATTCCTTCTCTCCCATAGCCCCACCTTCTTCCCTGCTTTTATCCGAACGAAATCTCTCATGACACTTCTTGCATTCAACCAACGGATCCGCAAATCCCGCAGACAAATGCCCCGACGCTTCCCAAACTTTTGGAGACATTAATATCGCGGAGTCCACTCCGACAATATCTTCATTCGTCTGAACAACGCGCCTCCACCATTCTTTTTTTATGTTATTTTTAAGTTCCGCCCCCAAGGGACCGTAGTCGTAAACACTGGAAAATCCGCCGTAAATAGAAGATGACGGAAATATAAATCCTCGGCGTTTTGCTAGTGATAAAATCGCGTCTAAGTTATCTGATGACATAAAAAATCTAAATATTAAAAATTGCGTATTTCAATACTTCGCGCTCGCGTAAACTTTGCTTGAGTTTACGCGCTTCGCACTGTAAGTTTCAAATTTTTTCTTATGATTTTTAATTGCCCCGCACCACTCCGTCTCCTTCGCCTACACCGAAATCATCTGACAACGCGGTATCTACATAGTCCGAAAATCCTTCAAGAAATTCTCCCGTAAATCCGTCTAGACCTATCACTTTTACGCCTTCCATAAGTTCGACTGTTTTCCCCACAGCATCCCGATCGGGCGTCAACGATATCTGAAAAGAAGCTGATTCTGCCGGAAAAATCGTTCCGACTCCAGCGGCTAAACTGCCTATACTCCATACGATAGTATGCGTTGACGCATCGTAATCCAAAACGGCTCCCGCTGGATACGCTTTATTTTCAAATTTTATATCGCTCGACAATGCCGCCACAACTTGAACTTCGTTAATGTCGTTTGTAGTGTTGGTGACCAGCCATGTTATGGTATATGTGGTCTTGTCCCCCAATACTGGAGGCACCGGGCCAGAATTAGTCATCGGACCTTCATAGTAATACCCCTTACTCGATATTTCAAGTACGCTATTTAACTTCATCTTGATTTCGCTTTCAGACATTACCGACAATCCCCTTAGGGAAAGGGGGGCTTTTCCCGACTCCATAATAAAAACTACGGCTCCTGATTTGTTTTTATCTTTTGAATTTTTGGGTAAAATCCTATTCGTGATAGATACCGACAAATCTATAGAACCCATCTCGCCGTCTTTCAACTCTGCGAGGTCTGGCAAAAAATTTTGATTCCATAAAACTGTTTTATTATTCTCGTTGAAGTACCCGACGCCCTCGCTTAGCGTCCCGAAATCAAATATGTCGCCTATGAACTGCCCCCTAATACTTAAATCCTCTATGTCCACTCCGCTTTTATTCTCATAAGATACTGCAATTCTTAGCTTGTCTCCGGGCGATACCGAATAGTCGCCGTCTCTTCCGTTGATTTTCACATCAAATCTTAGCGGGGAAGAAGACATACTCACCGACTTGGATATTTCGTATTGCGACGCGAATGCGCCAGAGTCGTCCAACTTTCCGAACATTAATTTAAAGTTTTTTATCTCCCCTTCTTTCCCCCTTATACTGCCTTCGAAATCCACCCGGTAATTATCCTGCGGATTTACGCCTTCAAATTTCCATACCCCGTCGTCTGATGGGCGCGGCTCCGAATCTTCAAGTACAAACCCTTCCGGTAATTCGAGTTTCGCGTACACTTCGCCTCCATCCAGATTTTTATCCGCGACAAAATCAAAAGACCCCTCCAAAACCTGCCCATTTACTACTTTATCCGGCATAGTAAAAATAACCGTGAGGGGCAGAGATTCAACCTTGAAATTAACTTGTTTTTCATTTGAAAAAATTTTATTTAGGTTTGACGGCGTATATTCAACCCGCACTTTAATAGCTCCATCGACATTGCTTTCTTTTGATACGACGCTTAGAGATTCAAAAAATTTTTCTTTGCTACCTACATTTGAAAATTCGAACTTTGACTCCACTCCGTCATTCCCTTCGACTTCTAAAAATTCCGGAACGGTTACATACAAAATTCCCTTATCTAATTCTGCTTCAGAATTATTAACGAAACCGATCTTAAATTCCGTTCTTTCTTGAGCCTTGAACTGTTCGGGGCCCTCAACCAGTATATCTACTTTAGCTGAAGAAAAATTTGCCCGTTCGAGAATAAGATACCCGATGATTCCCGCAAAAATAACCATAACGGCGGATAAAATTTTCCATGAAAAAACCCGGTCAATAATATTTTTTCTTTCGCCCTCATCTCTAGGACCCTCCATGATTTGATTTGTAGTGTCGTTTTCTAAACTCTTCTCTAATTCATTATTGGCATCCATGGATTTAATTTACAGCTGAATATATACGCGAATAGACGGGTAAAAATATTTTCTATATTACGCATATCGTTTTTTGATAATGTCACGCTTTTAACCGTTTTGCCTCTAAGCATATCCATAAGAAGGAGCGAATTACCTGATAATTTGAATTTGCCGGCCAGTTCTTCCCCGAGATTTGCGCGAGCGTGTCCGGTAAACAAATTGTCTTCGTACCCCTCTGTTTCTAAAATTTTCATCTGGAATTTTTTAAGCAAAAGCCAGGAATACAAACTGGCTAAATATTCCGATTCTTTGCCGTATTCATTAAGTTTCTCCATCGAATATTTAAGCATATCGAAAAATTCTTCGTCCTTCGCGTTCTCGTCAAAAATGTTATCCGTGATATAACTCATTGACAGCGCGCTTTTATATGTGTCGACATTTGATCCTATTGATAAAAATTTTTTAGTTAAATCAACGCTTGTAAGGATATTGAAATTTACCCCGGGCACAAAACTTACATCCACTAAGTTAAACAAGTCAAGATTCCCCCTAAGCTTGGCCTCTATTTTTTTGGCGCCTTTGGCCACTACCGAAAGCTTGCCCGCATCCTTTGTGTATAGAATCACGCGTTCATCGTGTTCGCGAAAATTATGGATTTTCAATATTATACCTTGAGTTGAATGCATACTTTTCGATTCGCGAAATTCCTAAAAGCTTACTTAACTTTTAATACCCTGTACTTTCTTTTTCCTCCGGGCGTTGTCACTTCCACCAGATCACCCTCTTTTCGGCCTAAAAAGGCGCTACCTATGGGAGAATCGAAAGAAACTTTTCCATCGCTAGGCGAAGACACTTCAGGGCCTACTATAGAAAAGCTCCGCTCCTGCTTAGTGTCCTCATCGATAACCTTAAATAATGACCCGACTTCGATGCCGTCCGACCCCTCGCCTTCTTCTATGATTTCCGCGTTAGCTAGCTTCTGCTCAATCTCCCTTACCCGCGTCTCAATTTCGGACTGCCTTTCCTTGGCTTCAGAGTATGCCGCGTTTTCGGACAGATCCCCTTGAGATATCGCCTCTTTTAGATCCCTAGCAACCTGCGGGCGATCTTTCTTTTTTAGCTTTTCAAGTTCCACGCTAAGTTTATCGCGCTCTTCTTTTGTTATTTTAGTCGCCATATTTTAATTCAAAATCCATAAGATAAAAGTCAGAAGTTTCATATTAATTGTAAACCGTTATTGCTATTTCTTGCCTTTAACTTTAGATCTTGCTTTTTTATTTACCTTAATGCCTATCCATATTTTTTTCCCTTCCCATTCAAATTCTCCTTCCGCATTAAACGCTTCTTTTTTGCCTCCTGATTCAAAAATAAAAGCTGTGTTATTTTGACTCCTTACATCATCATACCGCTTACTTACTATATCTTTCAAATCCACGCTTCCCGAATAATATAAACTTATTTTCTGATGAGATTTTAGCCCTGCCGACTTCCTAAGCTCTTGAATTCTTCGCGTAAACTCGTTCATAAAACCTTCTTTCTTAAGCTCCGGAGTAAGCTCGATGTTCAAAGACACCGTAATATTGCCCTCTGATGTTTCTGCCCAATTTCCCCCTTTTTGCGGACTGCTTTTATAAACTACTCGTTTAACATTTATCTCCTCCGCTACGACTTCTCTTAATTTTTCCGGTATTACAGCGTTTGTTTCTACCACTGAAAGCGTCTGGCGAACTTTCATACCGTTTCTAGATCTCAATTCATGCGCCATCTCCACGATTTTTCTTGCGCTTTTCATCGCTTCTTCCACGACCGGATCAATGCTTTTTTTATCCGCTTCCGGATAATCCTCCAAGTGTACGGATTTTGAGCTTTGCCTATTCGCATCAGATTGTAGCCCCAAGTATATATGCTCGCTTAAAAATGGCACGAAAGGCGCGCATAACTTGCTCACCTCGAAAAGCACATGACGCAAAGTGTAAGCCGCATCTTTCTTTTCTTTCTCTGAATTTGGGTTCTGGAATCTCTTTCTCGAACGGCGCACATACCAGTTCGACAAATCGTCTATAACAAATGATTCCATGCTCCTCGCCGCGCCTGTTACATCGTAGCTATCGAGTTTTTTTGACGCTTCGTCTATAAGCTTGTTCAATTTAGACAAAATCCACTCATCCAGATATTCCGTCGATCTTGTCTTGTAAGAACTCGGAACCTTAATTTTATATGTCGCGTAAAAAATGTAAGTATTGTAAAGAGTTGATATAAATTTCCTGTAAGATTTTTGAATATCTCTTTCGTCAAACCGCTTATAATCTCCCGGCTGATTCACGGTGTAAAAATACCACCTAAGAGAATCTGCGCCGTATTTATCAATAATTACCTGCGGATCCACTGTATTACCCTTCGACTTTGACATTTTCTTTCCATTTTTATCAAGCACATGGGCTAGGGAAATAACATTCTTATAAGGCGCTCCGAAACCAAGCAGAGCGGAAACCCCAAATAAAGTGTAAAACCATCCGCGCGTCTGGTCTATGCCTTCGCAAATGTAATCCGCTGGAAATTTTTCAGGAACCGACTCGCGTTTTGTTTTCCCGTGGCAAAATGGCCAGTAACCCTGCGCAAATGGCATACTCCCGGAATCAAACCAAACATCCACAAGATCCTCTACTCTCTTCATATAATCGCATAACTCGTCTTTGCACTTTGAACACTGGAATCTCACTTCATCCACATAGGGCCTATGCAAATCCAGCTCGCCTCTTTTCCCGTAAGGAAAGTGCTTGAAAATAGCATCCCTCACCTCTCCGACTTCTATATAATTCTTGCTTTTTTCCTCAGCCGTTTCTTTAATCGTTAAACCTCTTAGCGCTGATTGGAGAATAACCAGCGGGTCCCCATGACTTACAATTAAAATTCTTTTATTTTTGTATTTTTTGTTTACAAAATGCATAAAGGAAAACATCCGCTTGCGCAATTTTGTGTAATTTTCTCCCTCTGGAGCGCACTTTTCAAACCTTTTCGCAAAGTCCGGAAAATTTATCTTGAAATCCTGCTCCGTACGACCATCGTATGTCCCAAGATCAATTTCTCTGATCCTCTTATCAAAATAAAGTTTTGCTCCAAGTTCTTTTGCCAAAATCTCCGCGGTTTCTTTTGTTCTTGTGAAATCTGACGCGAATATTAAATCCACTCCACCTTTATTTCTTATCAATCTCACGGATTTAACAACATCCTCTTTTCCTTTTTCGGTCAAATGATATTTTATTGTCTCCGGCCATTTAGTTGACAATACGGGATTCGGACGATTGTTTTTTTCCGACTCGCCGTGCCTCATTATAAAAAACGCGTTCGTGCTAAAATTTTGAGCATACAAATCATCACGAGAACCGATAACTTCGATGTTTGAACATTTTTCGCATTTCCACACGGGCAAAGGAGTGCCCCAGTATCTGTTTCTTGAAAAATTCCAATCCTTTAACTCAACGAGCCATTCGCCAAATCTGCCGTTTTTTATGTGCGGCGGTATCCAGTTTACTTTGTCGTTACTTTTTATCAGTATATCCCTAAGCGAACTCATCATTAAAAACCACGAATCCATCGCGTAATACAATAGAGGGGTTTTACACCTCCAACAAAAAGGATAAGAGTGCTTATACGGCAAAATGTCTCCGAAAATAAAGTTTCTTTTCTTAAGATCCGCTATAATATCTTTTTCTGCGTCTTTCACGAATATTCCAGCCCATTGCGGAACAAGGTTGTTGAACTTTCCTTCTTTATCTACGGTATGAACCTTTGGAAGCCCAAGTTTTTCCCCAATATTATAATCATCTTCGCCGTACATCACCGCCGTATGAACAATACCCGTACCTTCTTTAGTCGTCACAAAATCCGCGAGACAAACATAATACTTTTTACCTTTTTGATTTTTGAGGGAATCAAAAACTGGCTCATATTCTATTCCATCAAGATCTTTCCCCTTCATCTCGCGTATGATTTTAGGATTGTTTTTTTTGAAAACTTCCTCTACCCTGTCTTTAGCTAAAATATACCGCTCATTACCGTCACCCTCCGCTAAAACATAAACAATATCAGGCCCTACCGCCAAAGCCACATTACCCGCTAATGTCCACGGTGTTGTTGTCCATGCAAGCAGATATGTTTTTGAATTTTTGATTTTTGATTTTGAATTTACCCCAGATTCGGAATTTCCAGTATTTTTTCCTAACCATTGATCAAACAAACGAATTTCGAATTTTACAAAAACCGATTTATCAACCACATCTTCATAACCTTGAGCAACTTCGTGTGAAGAAACCGAAGTCCCGCATCTTGGACAATATGGAGCTACGCGATGACCCTCATAAAGCAATCCTTTATCGTATGCTCTCTTGATAATCCACCATAAACTTTCCATATACATAGGGTCGTAAGTTATGTACGGATTTTTCATATCCAGCCAAAAACCTATGCGCTCCGTAAGATATTCCCACTCCGCCTTGTACTTCCACACGGACTCTCTGCACTTTTCGTTAAACTTTGAAACTCCGTATTTTTCCACATCTTTTTTATTTTTAAGACCTAACGATTTCTCCACTTCTATTTCAACCGGCAGACCGTGAGTATCCCAACCAGCCCTTCTTTCCACCCTATATCCGCGCATAGTTTTATACCTTAACAAAACATCCTTGAATGACCGCGATAAAACATGGTGTATGCCGGGTCGCGCGTTTGCTGTCGGAGGTCCCTCGTAAAAAACAAATTCCTGAGATTTTATCCGGTTTTTTACGCTTCTTTCGAAAACTTCGGACTCTTTCCAAAACTTTAATATTCTCTTTTCTTGCTTAATTAAATCCATATAATTTTATGAAACGCTACGCTACTATAACACTCACAATAACTTATTTTTGGCTAAAATAAAAGCCCTTCGACTAGCTTCGGGGTTTATCCCGAGCTTGCCGAAGGACAAGTCGTTTTGTGGGCTATATCAACTTAAACTTTAAGAAATCATGGCAGGTTTCTCTTAATAAATCACTTCTAGGACTTTCCAGGTATTCTCTAGCAGAAATTCTCCACCTTTTGCATGCGTAAACCATCATGTCCAGCATCGCTTCGCCGATAGCTGTGTCGTCTTCCACCAATAACTCCGCTACCGCGGGTATGCTCAATCCCGAATTTTCATTTTCGCCGAGCTCCTTGATGCATCTCGCTAATTCGTCCCGCTCTTCTTGACTACTGGATAAACCTTCGTCATTCATATATTCACTCTGCTCTGCCATATATCATCCTCCTTCTCTTCGCTTGAATTTTTGCTTCAATCCCTGAAATTTTCAAAAAACCGCTCGCATCATCCTGATTGAAAAATTCCTCACCGCCTTCCATTGTCGCGAGACCTTCGCTGTATAAAGAGTAGGGCGACCTCCTCCCTGCTATTCTAAAACCTCCTTTATGCAATAGCAAGCGCACATCTCCAGTAACTTTCTTGTTCCATGTATCAATAATTGAATCCATTGATTCTTTCTCGTCGCTAAACCATCTGCCTTCATATACAAGCCGACCATAATCTATTGAAGCGTGAAGCAAATGATGCAAATCCTCTTTTGAAAGGCAAAGTTTTAGAAGCGCTAAATGCGCCGCGTATAAAAGTGTCATTCCAGGCGCTTCATATACTCCCCTTGCCTTCATCCCGACAATCCTGTCTTCTACTGTATCGATAACCCCTATGCCTCTCGCTCCCGCGCACGCGTTGAGTGTTTTAATGATTGTCAAATCATCATTGCCAAAATAATTCACGCAAACCGGAAATCCGTCTTCAAAACTTATAATTATTTCCACCGAATCTTTGTTGTTTTGCGACCTTACACCACTCACTTCCCCGTCCTTAAATATCAAACTAATGTCCAAATATTCTTCCTTTATCCATGGGCAATAACTCATCTCAAAAATATCGTCCGGAGGACTCTGCCAAGGATCTTCAAGCCTTCCAGCCTCGTGACTTGTATGACCTATGTTCTTATCCGTGCTCCATGGCTTGCTTTGCGTATTTGAAATCGGTATGTTATTTTTCGAAGCGTATTCTATCGCCTCTTTTCTTCCGGGTATTGCTTTTCTGAATTGCTTATCGCGCCACGGCGCTATGACCATCAGAGAATCGTCAATAGAACATACCGCGAGCTCAAATCGCACCTGGTCATTTCCTTTCCCCGTAGCTCCGTGCGCTACAGCTACGGCTCCGCGCTCTTTTGCTACATCTATCACTTTCTTTGCAATGAAAGGCCTGGCTATGGCCGTCCCAAGCAAATATTCTCCTTCGTATCTTGCCTGCACCCTAAGACACTGGAAAAGACCTGATTTTATAAACTCGTATTTTGCGTCGCGCAACACAAAATCATAAGCTCCGGACGCTAAAGCTTTTTCTTTAAGTCCAAATAAATCACCCTGCCCGACATCCACGACACAGCAAATAACTTCGTATCCTCTGGATGCCAACCAATGGCAAATCACCGAAGTGTCCAATCCTCCGGAGTACGCAAGAACTACTTTTTTTCTTGGCATAAACACTCCTTTTTGAAACTGCTTATACTATTATAAACAGCTCCACGATTACCGCAAATAAAAAACGGGCGATTGCCCGTTTTACTAATTATTTTTCTTTGAAACCCCAAATGCATTCATCAGTTTTAATCCTTCCATAACCATCGAGTTAAGCGTGCCTGCCGGAAATACCGGCAAGCCCGCGTCCTTGGAACCTTTCCTGCCCGTATGGCTAAATTTACCCGCGATTACGCCTGTTAAAATTTCCATCGCCTCGTCGACATGTTCCACGGCATAGAGATGGAATTTTTTTTCTCTCACCGCTTCTGTCACATCGTCACCCAGCACAAGGCCTTGGAGGTTTCGCCGTGGAATCACCACTCCCTGCGTTCCTGTGAGGGGACCTACTAAGCAACAAGTCCTGTAAAATCCCTCGATCTTCTCTTCTTCCCCGCCGATCGCCTGAACAAGACCTGTCTGGTTCATTGAGCCAGTTATAGCAATGTCTTGTCTCAAGGGAAGACCTGAAAGAGAAGAAACTATTCCGCATAATTGCGCTAGGGTTGCGCTATCCCCGTCAACTCCCCTATAGCTCTGCTCGAATGCGACAGATGCTACAAAATTTAACGGGGAAATCCCGCCATACCTTTTATTAAAAAACCCTTCTAATATCTTGAAGCTTTTTTGATGGCTTGGCCCTGACTGGCCGACCAAAGCTTCGATACTTATTACTCCCTTGCCGCCAGCGAAGGTCTGAACCGTAACCTTCATGGGCAATCCGAAACTTTCCTGCATTCCACCATAAACGACAAGAGCGTTTACCTCTCCCACTTTTAATCCCTCGATGTCCACTATAAGAGTGCCGTTTTTTATTAAAGACAGCATCCTATCTCTGATGCCGCCTCTCATAAACGCCTGGGCATCTAGGGCACTTCTTATGTGTTTCGCGCCTATTATGCTGACGCCCTCTTCCCTTGCCCAAAATGCCGCTTCCACCAGTAATCTCTTAACGGGACTCATGTCGAGGGAGAATTTTCCCTTATCCCCCGACATCCGGGAAGAGTATCTCAAAAGACGATGCGCTCCCTCTCTGTCCGTAGGCATATTCACCTCCGGACTTTCGGAAAACATTGCAAGCAAAGCCAATATCTGTTCGACAGATTCCGGGGTCTGTAGAACTTCCGACTCGAATTCCGCGACAGTTTTTATAACATCACGGACTTGACCTTGAAACACGATATTTTCCGACAGTAAGTTGTACCACAGCATAGGACCCACAAAAACAATTTTCGTGCTTATTTCTAACGACTCGGGCTTTATATTGCTCCCGAATGCTCCTAAAAGATCCGGCACTTCTCCCAAGTCCAACCGCCCCATTGAAAGAACCGATAGGAGCCGCGCGAATGTGTCGTTCTTAAACAATTCGATTATCGGAACTATAAGAATCCCGCCGTTCGCTTTAGCCAACGCTCCGGCTCTCACCATTGTGTGGTCATCCAAACCCGCTCCGAACGGAGAAGCGCCTTTTCTAAGAACCTGACCAAAAAGCCGAGAGGCTGTCGGATTTCCTTCGATAAAAACCGGCACTTCCTTTACGCCCGTGCTGTCCACAACCACATTAACATCGAACTGGACAAACGGGTCACGCATCGTATTCGGATTTGGAAAAAACGGGATTTGCTGACTTACTGGTCCGTTGTCTAAGAAAATATCCAGATGGCGAATGCTGTATTCTTTAAGGTCATTCAGGAAATCCAATACTTTCTGGTTTCCTGCGTATGATTTCCAAAGGATTGCCCCTTTATTGGAAAATACCGCCGCGCAGGCCTCTTCCTCTAACTTACGAACGCGTTCGTTTAGGAGGTTACGCGCTTCCCCTATGCTACGGAGTATTTCATTCTGGGTCCTAATTAAATCACCCTGCTCCTCCGGGGAAAGCCCGGATAATTCCATGGATGTCGGCACTAACGCGTTACCTTCCGTAGAATCCGTTAAAGAAACTTGCCGCGCTCTTTCTTGAACTTTAACCAGGCCAAGCTTGAGGCCTTCAGGAGCGTTTTCCCATGCCCATGTAAAAGAGAGTGCTCCTAACGACTTTGTTTCTACTTTCGCGGCGCAAATTATACTTAACCTATGTTCGTATTCCCTTAAAAGCTTCTGTCTTCGGATATCAAAGGATTCATCACTTATACCGCTAGGAACTTCTTCCTTCAGTCGCGTTAGAAGCTTAGATAGCTCCTCTTTCAAAATAACACCCTGACCCCTGCCTATTTTTATTAAGCGGGGGTTGTCTGGCTTTTGGAAATTATACACGCAAATAATATCAGATACATCTTTACCCCCGCTGTCTCCGACGACCGCGCTAAGTAGTTTCCTTATTTTTCCGACAAGCGCCGAATTCAACGGCGAATTTGTATATATGTGTCCCGGGGTTCCAAGCGCCAACTTAAGCGCCATAACCGCCCTTCCCTGACCAATAAGAACATCCCTGCTTATCGGAAGTATATCTTTGGTCGTATCGAAATTTGGCATTTTGCATGTCCATTCAATATCGCTTAAAGGTACTTCAAATACCACTGTATCTGCCGTGCGCTCCGTCATTTAGACCTCCATATAATTTGAATTGGCAAGGTTCATAATTTTTTATATTAAAACACTAAATGAAAAAAGTCAATAAAAAACCGCCGTAGCGGTTTTGTTTATTTCTCTCGACTAATCCTCTCTTCGATTCTTAAATTCCTTAAATTTTTCTTTGCCTTAGATAGGCAAAATAACCCAAACAAGAACACAGATAACGCAAGCAGAGGGTTTATGGTCATAAACGCAAAAAAAAGGACGATTAAAAAAAGTATAAATGTCGCTATCAATGCTATGGTAGCCGATTTTATTTTTCCTACTTTGAAAAATTCCAAAGCAGACATCAGCGCGTTTCCTCCATCTAGAGGAGGTGCGGGTATGAGATTAAGTACTGCCAGTATTAAATTCAACTTCACAAGATACCAAAATAAAACGCGCATTGTAACTATCGCGATCTGCTCTTCTTGCAAGAACTGAAGGTGGGTCAATGATAGGATAGCAAAGAACACCAAACTCAATAAAAGATTCGACACCGGACCCGCAACCATTATTAGAAATATACGCCCTGGCGAATCTTCCAAATTAATCACAGAAAACCCGCCGAAAAAATACAGGTTCACGCTTTCAGCGTCACCACCAAACCATTTTGCCACTAAATAGTGGCTTAACTCGTGAACGAGAAATGACCAAATAACCCCCACGGCATAAACAAGTCCAAAAGCCCACATGAGTATTTCTGGAACAAATCCGGATTCGTAGATTTTTGAATCAAATATAACTTTCGCACCAAGTACTGCTAACAAAAATAAAAATGCAACTGTAAAATGGACTTCTATCCTTAAACTGCCTATGTAAATTTTTATGCCTCGCACTGATCACCTCCATTACTGCCTGACAAAATTTCTTCGAGTTCTTCCTTTAATCTACCACTAAGAACCGCTGGAGTCCGATGCTCGGTTTCGTCCGGCAATCTTCCGATTAAAGCTAGCGTCTCCGCTTCTTCCTCACACAAAACCAAAAAACTTTTAATTCTTACGCTGTACGGCAAATTTTGCGGATCGCGAATTCCTAAAGCATTACCTGCTTCCGTTGATAAAAAAATTTTGTTGTCAAATTCAAAACCTTCTCCCGTGGCAAGCCAAAACACTCTTACCAGTAAAGATGCTTCCCCGATCCCTATAATCGCGTAGAATCCTCTTCCTGTCCCGCATTTCTGACAAACGCGCGCTTCCTCGCTGAGGAATTTAACTCCGTGTTTATTTTGTAAAAGATCCAGCAGAAGCTTCAAAAAGAACCAATTTATTGCTACGGTCGGAATGCGTGAATTGCGATATTTTGGCAGATTCCACATTCCATCTATTCTTATCTCGCGCCCCACTTCAACGGTTGGGGATTTTGCGGCATTATTTCTGCCTTTTCCTATTATTCTTCTTACGAACGCCGAGAACGCCACGAATGGACACGCAATTAAACAAACCAAATACGCCCCTAGAAGTAATATGAACAGCCCTATCCTCATATAGTCCCCCTTTGATCGTAACTATCCTATAATATACAACAAAATAAAGAATAGTCAAGCTATTTTTTGTGTGTAAACTTAAAAATTCGCTTCGCCCCGATATTCACTATTTCGACTTACAGAAATACGATGCACTTTTCATACTCGAAAATTTATGTTATATTCGAAAAATCTGACACGCGAGTGAGGAAGTAATGCCAAATAAAATATCGTATGGACTACTTGTATTACTAGGTAAGCTCCTTCCGAAATTTATATACCTTCTTGTGAAGGCAACTCCAAAATTGCTAAAGGGCGGAAAAGTTTTTCAGGTAGGTTCTGCGGGTATAGCAATGGGCGCATGGTCTCTTATGTTTAGCTGGCAGTTTGCGCTTCTTATTATGTTACTACTCGTTGTCCACGAAAGCGGCCATGTGTGGGCTATGAAAAGAAGCGGCATGAAAACAAAAGGTATTTACTTTATCCCATTTCTTGGTGCAGCGGCGGTACCAGATGGTATGTTCCCAAGTAGACAAGTGGAAGTGTTTGTTGCTATCATGGGTCCAATATGGGGCCTTGCGCTTTCCGCAATAGCTTTGCTTTTATGGTATGCGCTTGGCTGGCCTCATTTTGTAGCGGCGGCCGCATGGATGGCCACGGTAAACCTTTTTAATCTTTTGCCTATCAGCCCGTTAGACGGGGGCAGGATCTTAAAATCGGTGGTTTTCTCGATAGATTCAAGGATTGGAATTGTTTTCCTCGGCCTAAGTTTAGTTGTCGCGGCATACCTTATGTTACATTTGCATCTGTTGCTGTTTTCGATCCTTCTCGTATTCGGAATGCTTGAATTTGTGTTCGAACTTGAAGCGCATAGACGCAAAAGAAATGTAAATAATAGACCAGGGAATCTTGGCAAGTATGATATTATTTCTAGTACTACGACAACTCAAACCCCCATGGGGAAACACGGCATCTTTGGGTCGCTTGGCGTGTACAGTATTGTGGCAATTTTCTTATACCTAATAATGACTGCTGGTTCTGGAGTACCTGGCGCTGGAAACCCAGTTCAGATATTTAGCTAGAGATCCAGTTAGCGAAGGCCTTAAACGGCCTTCTTTTTTTCGCAAAATCCTTAAAGCATAAAAAAAGGCGAGGGTTACTCGCCTATATTACGATTCTGACATAAATATGTGTTGCTCGGTGTACGCGGTTTCTTTCTTTAACAACCGAAAATGTTTGATTTGGATATTATGTCTCTGCGCAAAAACAAAAATTCTCTCTTGCATTAATGTCATCAGCTCATTCGAGGGCCTCTCCGAAAAAAAGATGCCTACATTTGTGTTACCCGGACTCCATATCGCGGAAGGTTCGTGGCAACATTCACTATCGGGGATTTCTGCGATAATATCACAAAAGGGATTTGGGTCTGGATAGCCATATTCCGGCGGCCACGCAAGACCTCTATGATTATAAAATTCCCGTGCTTCAGCTTCGCCACCGCGAGAAGCTCCTAGTACGCCGGTAGCATAAGCGCACATCTTCCTATTAAAATTCCCAGCAAATTTGTCCGTTTCAATAATAAACACATAACCGCTATCCATAAATTCACTCCTTTACAACTCCGCCATTCTCTTTCTTAAGCCATAACACACTTATTGAGATAACGCAAGGAAAAACGAGCTACCAATCCGTTTTCTATTCGAGGAACGCTTGTATAGTTTTTCTTATCTTAATTACCAATACTAAGTACTCAATTCTCAAATTCTCGCGAGAACAAAAATTCGTGTAGCCCCGAGGGGAATCGAACCCCTTTTTCCACCGTGAAAGGGTAGCGTCCTAACCGTTAGACGACGGGGCCATAGGACTACTTAAAAAATTTAATTTCCGCCGCTGATCTATAACTGTCAATTTATGGATTTCGTGCGGCTTATACTAAACTTAACTCTCAATTTTTGCTAAAATCTGCTGGTATTTTGACATTTTTTCGGCAAAAACGCAATAATCACTACTATTGAATGAATTACAACTAAGTTCGGCTGATTTGACGGGGGGTATTATTTTTGCCAATTTTTTGTATAATAACCGCATGAAAATTCTTGCCGTTGAAACGAGTTGTGACGATACCTGCGTATCCATAGTAGAAGCTACTCCTATAAAAGGGTCTAAAGTCCCTTCTTTTCGAATACTCTCAAACATAACATCGTCACAAATAAAAATACATAAACATTACGGAGGCGTAGTGCCAACATTGGCAAAAAGAGCCCATGAAAATAATCTGGTAACCGTGCTGAAAAAAAGTTTAGGCGAAGCGGGTGTGTTAAAAAATAAAAAATCAAGAATCAAAAATCAAAATGACAAATCCAAATTCAAAATCCTGGAATCAATTTTCGATAAAGAGCCGGTGCTGATGGAAAAATTTTTACCTTACATAACGAAAATAGAAAAACCTGGAATTGACATTATCGCAGTTACATACGGACCCGGGCTTGAACCCGCGCTTTGGGCCGGAGTTAATTTCGCAAGAGCGCTTTCTTTTTGGTGGAGTATCCCTCTGCTGGGAGTTGACCACATGGAAGGACACATATCCGCTAATTTCCTTCCAAAAATCGGCAAAATGACCAACGACCAACTTCCTATAATCAACTTTCCCGCGCTTTGCCTTGCCGTATCGGGAGGGCATACTCAATTATTGATTGTAAAAAATATAAACAAATACGAACTTATCGGGGAAACAGTTGATGATGCCGCAGGCGAAGGATTCGACAAGGTGGCGCGTTTGCTTGGGCTTTCATTCCCGGGCGGACCTCAAATTGCCCGCCTTGCGGCAACTGGCGATGCGAGAGCTTTTAACTTCGCGAGGCCGATGATAAATTCTAAAAACTACAACTTCAGCTTCTCCGGACTTAAAACTTCGGTTTTATACGGAATTAAAAAACTCGTAGGAAAAAAACTAGACCAAACTCTCGAGAAAAACGATTTCGCAAAACTAAGCAAACAAACAAAAGCCGACATAGCCGCTTCATTTCAGCAAGCGGCGGTTGATGTTTTAATTTCAAAAACAATCAGGGCGGCTAGGGATTATAGAGTAAAAACAGTCATGCTTGCCGGAGGCGTCGCCGCAAATAAAAAACTGCGAGATCAATTGGGAAGTAAAATAAAATCCGAACTTTATGCTGTCAATTACCAACTACTCACTGCCGAGCTTGCAACCGACAACGCGGCTATGATAGCCGCGGCCGCGTACTTTAGAAAAAACCGAGCTCGTATCGATAAATGGAAAACGCTGACAGCGGATGGCAATTTGAAAATTAGCTAAAAACCTGCAATAATAAACGCACAAACTATGCAAAAAGAACTGCCCTCGGCCTACGACCCCAAAACAACAGAATCGAAAATTTACGAACTCTGGGAAAAGAGCGGTTTTTTTAATCCCGATAAACTCCCTAAGACGCACAAGAAAACATTTACCATAACCATTCCACCTCCGAATGTCACGGGAGAACTTCATATGGGACACGCGCTGAATGCGGTAATCCAAGATGCCATAATCCGCAGAAAAAGAATGCAGGGTTATAAAACGCTTTGGATCCCAGGCACAGACCACGCGGGGATTGCCACGCAAAATAAAGTTGAGCAAAAACTGAAAAAAGAGAACCTATCCAGATTTGATCTGGGACGGGATAAATTCATCGAAGAAGTATGGAAATGGAAAGAGCAGTATGGAAATATAATACTCCATCAGCTCAAACAAATAGGCGCGTCGTGTGACTGGTCGCGCGCTCGTTTCACTATGGACGACGGATATGCAAACTCCGTTTCTGAAGCGTTTGTAAAATATTACAACAAGGGCTGGCTTTACAGGGCCTTGAGGGTTGTGAACTGGTGTATCCGTTGCGGAACATCTTTATCTGATTTGGAGCTCGAATACAAGGGAGAAAATGGAAAGTTGTGGCATATTCGTTACAAACTTGAGAATCAACACTTGCCGAAAAAAACTGAAATTCAAAATTCAAAAATTTCCGAAGTTCGCTACATTATTGTCGCGACTACAAGACCCGAAACCATGCTTGGGGACGCGGCGGTTGCTGTTAATCCAAAAGACGAAAGATACAAGGACTTAATCGGAAAAAATGTTGTGCTGCCGATTCAAAATCGAAACATACCTATAATTGCCGACTATGCCGTTGATCCAAGCTTTGGAACCGGAGCGGTGAAAGTTACGCCCCTTCACGATTTTAATGACTGGGAAATAGCGCAAAGACACAATTTGCCACAATACAAAATAATTAACGAGCGGGGAAGAATGACAAAAGGAGCGGGAGCAGTATGCGAGGGACTGAAAATAAACGAGTGCAGAGAAAAAGTGCTTGAAGAACTAGCAAAACAAAACCTTCTTGAAAAAACTGAAGATTTCGCGCATCAAGTCCCTCACTGCTACAGGTGCGACTCGATAATTGAACCGCTTGCGAATTTGCAATGGTTCTTAAAAATGGACCAACTCGCAAAAACAGCGATGCGCGCCGTTAAAAAACGCGAAGTAAAATTTGTGCCAAAAAGGTGGGATGAAATTTATATTGACTGGCTTAAAAATGTGAGGGACTGGTGCGTATCGAGGCAGATTTGGTGGGGCCACCGGCTTCCGGTATGGTTCTGCGGTAAATCAGACGGTTTTCAGGAAAGAATGGATCTTGATGAAGACATAAAAGTCGGATGCGGCCAAATTATCGTTTCCGGCGAAAAGCCCAGAAATTGCCCGTCGTGCAAAGGAACAAATCTCAAACAAAGCGAAGATGTTCTTGACACTTGGTTCTCGAGCGCGCTTTGGCCGTTCGCCACATTAGGTTGGCCTGATAAAAAATCCAAAGATTTGAAAACATTTTACCCGACTCAGGTTCTGTCTACTGACCGCGGTATAATAAACTTATGGGTTGCGAGGATGATTTTTTCTTCCTATGAATTTACAGGCCAAAAACCGTTCGACAATGTTATAATACACGCGACAGTTCTAACAAAAGACGGCAGACGGATGAGTAAATCTTTAGGTACCGGCATAGACCCACTGCAATTGATAGATAAATACGGAGCCGACGCAACTCGTTTTGGCATAGCGTATCAGGCAATGGGCGGGCAGGATATCCGTTTTGCTGAAGAACACATAATGGCGGGGAAAAAATTTTGCAACAAACTATGGAACATAAGCCGCTTTGTATTGCTCCAAACGACCAAAGACGAATCCCCGATGACTAATCGAATTCCAAAACCAAAATCCCAAAGCGACAAAAAAATCCTATCCCAATTCAATAAAATGTCTAAACTCGCGGATAAGTACTTGGAACAATACCAATTCGGACACGCCGCCCACGCGCTTTATGATTTTGTTTGGCATGATTTCGCGGATGTGTATTTAGAAGAAAGCAAAAAACAAATTGCCCGAGCCGAAACGAAAAAACAGGCAGAGATTACAAAGACGATTCTTCTTTACATTCTGACTCAAACATTAAAACTCTTGCATCCGTTTACGCCGTTTATAACCGAAGAAATTTACAGTACCTTGCCTATTAAGGATAAAAAACTCTTAATAGTGGAGAGCTGGCCGGTAAAATCCAAGTAACTTATAACGCTAAATTTTGTTAAACCTGAACTCTAATTATTCCGTGCGTTTGTTCAGCCGCGCTCCAATAGCCAAACTACAACTTGAAATATGCAATACATATTCTACACAGCAATAGCTCTAATTCCAAGTTTAATATGGCTTCTATACTTTCTTAGAAAAGACAAGCATCCCGAACCAAGGCTTATGGTCTTAATGGTGTTCATCTGGGGTATGCTCGTAGCCTTTCCGGCGCTTATTGTTGAAAGTATTGCCATAGAAATACTGCTTCCGATAGTTTCCGTTCCTTCTATAATAGCCGACATCGTAAAATACCTTTTTGTAGTTTCCGTCGCGGAGGAAATAGCAAAATATCTTGTCGTTAAATTCAGGGTTATCGACAGGACCATTCAATTAGACGAGCCGGTTGATGCTATGGAATATATGATAATTTCCGCCCTTGGATTCGCAGCCATCGAAAATATCTTTCTGTTAACACCGCTTTTTGACAGCCAATTCGTCCCTACTCTTAACCTTGCCTTCTCGAGATTTATAGGAGCCACTTTTCTTCATGTTCTTGCGTCTGCAACCATCGGGTATTACATAGCCCTCTCGCTGTACAAACCTCATAAAAAAACTCGCTTACTTATCCACGGTTTTTTGATTGCTATATTGATGCATGGATTTTATAATATATTTGTAACCAAGGCGGTAAGCCAGCCCTATCTATTTGTAGCGGTAGTTATAATCATAGGCTTCTCCGCTTACATGATCTCAAAATATTTTCAAAAGGTTTCGAGTATGAAATCCATAACGCAAATATAACAATAGTCCTCTGATAAAATACAAATCCGTTAAGATTCTACAGGATTTGCATGGTATCGGGACTTTTATACAGTTTATATGCCAAATTTTTTTCAAAAACTTACGGGGTCTCTCAATGTACAAGACGATGACGATAACACGGCGAAGGAAGATATTACTGAAGAAGAGCGACTCGATGATACGCAAACCGAAACTGAAGAACAAGGTGGTATGACTAGCGACGGACAGGCAGATGACGACGCGGCAATCCAAGATGATTCGGATGAAAATGCGTCCCTTACCTCTTCCGAGGACGATAGCGTTGATGAAGAAGGGGAGGAAGATGAAGTAGGCGAGGATGGAGAAGAACTACCCCCAGCAACACCCGAAAGTGAAGGTGACGAGCAAGACCCGGAATTACCCGGTCAAGGCGAAGGAACCTACACAATAGCTCAATTAGCAAAGGCTACCACCGCAAGAGTCAGCTCTCATAAAACCAAAAAACGCTTCCCTTCTCTTAATGTTGCCAAAGAAAAGATTCAAAAACAACAGGATTTTATGTCGAGCAGAATGCCCGAAGGACAGCTAGCTATAGATGTATATGAAACTCCGACAGATATTGTTATAAAGTCAACTATAGCCGGGGTTAAATCTACTGATTTGGATATAGGCATAGAAGATAACACCGTGAATATACGAGGATCGCGTCATACTCAAGAAAAGATAAAATCCCAAGATTATTTCTATCAGGAATGCTACTGGGGTACATTTTCTAGATCAATAATACTCCCAGTGGAAGTTGACAGCGACAAAGCAGAAGCCAGCTTAAACGATGGGATACTAACCATAACTTTGCCAAAAATAATAAAAGAGAAAGAGAAAAAAATCAAAATACTATAGTAACTCCAAGAAATCAAAAAACTCGCGTTACGCGAGTTTTTTGATTTCTTCTCTTGCCACATCCCTGTCATCCCAGCGAACCCTACCCTCTTTCTTCATCATCCATGGTTCCGCGCCTTTGCCGGTTATAACAACCGTATCGCCTGTTTTCGCGGATTTTATTGCTTCGCGTATCGCAGTCCGCCTATCTAGTATTCTTTTATGTTTTATATTTTTTGAAAATCCCGACTCAATTTCATTAAGTATAGAATCCGGATTTTCATTATAAGGATCTTCGTCTGTAAGTATTATTTCGTCGCAATATTCCTGCGCGATTTTTCCCATCTCCGGACGCTTCCACTTATCCCGTCCGCCTCCGGCCGATCCGAGCACGCAGATCAATTTCTTACCGCCAGTTTCTCGCACCTCGTAGTTTGACAGCATAGTTTCATATACCTTCCTTAAACTATCCGGCGTATGGGCGTAATCAACTACAACAGTAAACGGAGTTTTCAAAACTATCTCCATGCGGCCGGGTACACATTTCGACTTTTCGAGTGCCCGTCTTATAATGGTCATGCTTATTCCCTCCAATAACCCCGCGCATACCGAAGCTAGGGCGTTATACAAATTAAATTCTCCAAGTAATGACAAACTTAGGTTCGCGTCTTCACTGCTTACGACTTTTGTCATTTCCTTGATCTTATATTGAGGTAAGGATTGGCTTTTCATTTTGTAGAAATATACTTCGCCTCTACAAAGCTCGGAAAAATACTCCGCATTTTCGTCATCTAAATTTACCACGGCTCTTTTTGCTATCTTAAAAAGTTCGCCTTTAGCTCGCTTATAATTCTCAAATGATCCGTGGGACTCGATATGCTCCGGCGTTAAATTAGTGAATACCGCGATGTCAAAATTTATAAACTTATGCCTAGCTTGCCTAATTCCTTCCGATGTAACCTCGAGTATAAAATACTCGCATCCGACATCAACCGCTTCTCTTAAAATTTTTTGTATTGTCATTCTTCCCGGCATTGTCATTTTAAGCTCATTCTTCCGTTCTTTATCCCCCACCTTGAACCTCAAAGATGAAATAGACCCGACTTTGTAACCCGCTTCTTCGAAAATTTCAGTAGTAAGATGCGTTACTGTAGTTTTCCCGTTAGTGCCTGTAACGCCGATTACTTTTATGCTTTTTGATGGGAATCTGTATATTAAAGCTCCAAAAAATGGCCATATCTCGTAATATAGATTAAGTAAAAAATTGGGTGTTGCTTTTTTTATTATTCCCTTCGCTCCCATTTACAATGCGTTTTAGCCAGTCGCCTATCTTTTGCGAATTTTATCTCTGAAATCGTATAGTTTATGCCATAACGGCTGGAAAATATAATCATATGATCCCGCGTACTCGATTTCCTTACCGCCGAAACCTCTCTTAAATCTCGTCACTCCAGGCCATTTCGCATCGTCTACTCCCCAAAAATCATATTCTCTAAAACCTTTAGATTTCGCGTACTTTATCGTTTCCCAATGAAGCAAATACGGAGCCATTAAATTTCTGTATTCGTAATCGGAAGCGCCATGAAGGTAATAAGCTCTATCGCCATAAAACAAAACTATACTTGCCGATATTAATTTACCGTCGTGCCGCACTTTGAAAAGTTTAGTCAGCGGCATTTCGAGAAGTTTTTGATAATAATCTTTTGTATGAGTATGAAAGGCGTCCCTTTCGGCTGTTTTCTCTAAAATCCTCCAAAATTCTTCGAATATCGGCTCATTTGCGCTCCAAACTTGAATATCAAATTTCAAATCCTTGCGACTTGCGAGCCGCAAATTATACCTCGCTTTTTCGCGCATATCCCCTAGCAATTCTTCATCGCTCTTTATTAAATCGAGAATAACTGTTCTTTGCGGCTGGATATGTTTATCGGATTTCTTTAATCCGCTTTTCGTCAGTTCCTTTGCTAACTCGCCTTGACTCACCATTGGTTCAAATTTAAAAAAAATCGCGTTCTCGTTTTTAGATATGCCGGCTAGTCCGTTTACTAAACCTTTAGTTATTGGCTTTGAGTCCGCGACGCGCGTACCCGCCGCGTAAAGATAGCTTTTATCCAAAATTAAAGGCAACTTTATAACAAGCAGTCCCTCAACTCTTAATGTCTTTCTGCCTATGGATTTTTGAAATTCCTCCCATTCTGGGGATTGTAAAAAGTGTTCCATTGTTTATACAAATCTCGTTATCTTCCTATATCCAAGCATCGAAATTTTACCACCTTTACCATCCAACCGCAATTACTCTTTTGCGGATTGCCATGCCATTTCAAAAATTACTCGGAATGCGCGAGCTATTTCCTCACTATCGATTCTCGCTGTAAAATATTTCTTTCCCGGAGAGGTTATAACCACATTATTACCGAAAATACCGATATCCCCTTCGATGGGCAGAAACTCTTTCGGTATGAAACGGATGCCCCGATATGTTTTGCCGTGCTTTTTCCAAATATCCTCCGCGTAGCTCCTTGCCTCATCGCTATTATCTAAAATCTCCCTTGCCCTGTATTCGGGTGAAAATGTTTTGTACTCAAATTTTTTAAAACTTCCAGGAAATAATTCCTTGGAAACTTTAATAACTCTAATAACAAGCATTTCGCCTTTTTGTATGAATACATCATCGTATGCTCTGTCAACATCTTCCTTGCCTTCGTAAATCATAACCCTTGGCCCGGTTTCCTTTTTCATAAGAGCCTCAAATTGCGGAAGCGCCTTTTTAAGCTCCTCTGTTCTAAGTTCTGATTCTATCACCAATTTCTCCGGGTGTTCGGGAGTATAAAATGTTCTTTTTTCTCTTAAAACCCTGGCCGCAAACCCTTTCATTTCAAGTGATTGCAAAACCACATAAGCCGTGGGGCGCTTTATCCTTGCTTTCTTTGAAACTTGAAGAACCGTCGCCTCACCTAATTCAAGCAGGGCAATGTAAATACTTGCTTCCTTTGGCTCTAACCCAAGCGCTTTTAATGTTTCCTTCATATGAATACTCGCGCCATCATACTATGAAGCTAAAATTTTCAGAGCTTCTTTGACCTTGTTTTCCACACCCTTAATCGCTGAAGGTATTGAGCTTACCGCGCCCTGCGCTTGAACGCGAGAGTAGCCAAGCCCCACAAGCGCTTCTATAACATCTCCGCCCTCGCGCACATTATCCCCCGCCTTTCCGGGCAAAACTTCCAGTTTACCTTTCAGCTCGAGTATAATTCTCTGCGCTATTTTTTGGCCTATTCCCGAAACACGAGTTAATATGGACATATCTCCCGAAGCGATCGCATTTTTAAGCATATCCAGAGGAGCCGCGTTCAAAATACCCAGAGCGCTCTTTGGGCCTATGCCTGAAATATTGAGAAGCACTTCAAAAAAATCTCTTTCTTCGCGGGTTGTGAATCCATAAATATTGTGAGCATCTTCTCTTATATGAAGATGCGTAAACAATTCCAGACTTTCGCCTTTGGAAAATTTGCTTAAACTTTTGGCTGGGCAAAATACTTTATACCCGATATTTCCGCAAAAAACTTCCACAAAGTCCTTGCCTATGTATTGAATATTGCCCTTCACAAAAATTATCATTGGTTTGATTATATTATGAAACGGCTACAATAGGAAGTAAATGACAAACCTTCACAAATGGACGCATCATTACGATTTTCAAAAACTTACACTTAACTCCATGCGCGCAAAGGGATTTTACAAAAGGATTGAATCTCTTAAATCGAAGCTGGTTAAAAACTAATCAATGTCGAGGTAAACAAAACACCGGATTTTCCGGTGTTTTAATTTCTATCAATTGATTCTATTTAGCCAATAAGCTAAGTATGGCATTTTCGTTGGTAACAATGCCGTTGATATCCGCTACGATAGCGACCCCGCTTGTCGGCTGGCCTTGAACAAGCCCGAGTACTTCGGGCAAACCATCCCGAAATCCAAAAACCATTCCCCCCGCAAAAACTATACCGTTTGACGAATTCGCTACCGCGTAAAATATCCCGGCATCAAGGTCTTTCATGAATGATACGCTAGCCGGTTCCACTATTGGACGAATTTCCGGCAAACGACCAGAGTGCACATAGACCGTGTCAAACGCGTCCAATCTCCTTGGGTCGCCTCTGGGGAAATCACACTTATTCTGAATTGCGGTAAAATTAAATCCTACCGGGGCTTGCGCCGCTACAAACTTGCCGCCTATCGTGTGCCTTGCATCCGCCAAGTCCACGGTTCCTAAATTTTTCCCCGCGGCCATTTCATTAAAATCCTTTCCTACGATAAGAACTGCTGATACATCGTAGGACGCGTCCTTTGGAGGATCGAAGATTTCACCTTTGCTTAAACTTTTCTCGACGGCCGCACTAAGCAATGCTTCATCAATCATATCTATCGGGTTCGGAACCATCAACTCCGAACCGCACGCAAAAGAAAATAACACTTCCTGCTGAAAAGCTAACGGAGGATTTCCAACTCCAAGAATCACCATTGACGGAACTAAAAAGTTTTCCGCCAGCAACTGCGAGGAACCGGCAACCGTTTCTCCGCGTATTTCATAATAAAGAAGTGTTTTGTCGTATGCTCCGTAGTTTAGCCCTTTGAGGTCCTTTATCTTATTTTCTAAAACCTGTTCGGGCGTGATTTGCTCAACGGGCGGTTCGTTTCTTGTGCCGCATGCCGTCGTCGCCAATACGCCAGCCGCTATCACCGCAAATAAAAATTTCGAAAAAGCAAATCTCTTTTTCAAGTCATCCTCCTTTATTATTCAGGTATTCCGTAGCGTTTTCTAAACTGTTTTTCCAACTCCTCGATTGGCTCTAGTATTATCTCCTTACCCCCAGTCCTATCTTCCATGTATAACTGCCATTCCCGCGGCCGAGCCGAAATTTTAGCCATCTCATCTGTGGACTCAACCCACCCAACCGAATCGCTAAAAATTACCTTTGCCCTTATCTCTCCGGATTTCCCCGACGATTCTTTGCTTACCCCTACGAATAGATCTTTTATTAAACCGTCGTATCTATTTATCAAGGAAGCGCTGTCATCTATGCCTAGCGGAGGCGCACTCGCTCCACTACTAAAAACTTTGCCGAACGGCTCTTTCACAAAAATCATAAATTCCCATGCGTTGTCCTTTGTGTTGTACTTAACATAATACACATACGCGAAGTTCTCATTCTCACTATTTAGTATCTCGACAAGCGAACCGACCCTTTCAGTTGTCGAGTCGCCCCTTACCTTGCCTTCCGGTTCGCTCCATTCCATAGCGCAACCGGCAACAAAAACGGCTAGAAACAATGCTACCGATAGCGCCAAAACGGTAAGTTTTGAAGTGTTCATTTCTAGCAGTCGTCCATACCGTACATATATTCGGGAGTGCTCCATATATCCTCTCCGTTATTGTTTTCGTAGAACGGGTTTTCCGACGCGAATATTTCTTTTGGCGGCCACTTTATCTTGTCTTCGTTAGTTAACGGCTTTACCGATTTACCAAGATTAGACCATAGTTCCTCGAGTTCACTGCCCGTTATTTCGTCCACTTCCAGTAATTTATTACACACACCGCCCCTGATTAGCGTGTCGTCATCTGCCAATGTTCTATTCTTGTCTATTAATCGCCACACATCTACGACTGCCTGCCCCAATAAAACGAGCATCTTATGACGCTTATCGGGGTCTTGAAGCGAAGATGCTCCGGATCCTCCGGATTCAGCGGAAAACATGGCCGCTCCCTTTAGCGTGAAGAATCCTTTCCCCATATTCGCGTATATCTCTTCTTCGTCTTCTGAACAATTTCTTGGACCCATTGCCAGCCTGCCCACCATAGACGCGGAAAGGCTAGTTGCTTGATCCAAATCACCGCTTACCCCGGGCTGGTTATCTCCAAAAAATACGCGTTCCGCGATGACCGAACCGACCATCACTCGTAAAAGTCCGTCAAACACCCGTTGCGGTTCTGGATCGCGTTCCTCTATGGGTACATGTATCACCATACCCAAAGCTCCGCCTCTTGGCATAACAGACAGAGCTACTGGCCGCATCACATCTTGGCAGAAGTAACCAAGAGGAAGCATATGACCCATAAACTCGTGGTAAGCTGTAGTTTTTCTGTGACGAGGCGATGTAATAGCGGGGTTTGCCTCACCGGAACGGATATTCATAAGCGCCTCTGAAAGCGACTCCCAGTTAACAATCATTCGATCCCAGCCGCTTTGCTCCATCTCCCCCTTAAACCTTTCCCAAAACCGTTTTTCATATTGGTCCAACTCATCTTTTGAATCTAATCTGCGCTTTAATTCGCGAACACGCTGAATATGGACATTGCGCAACATATAAGCATCCATGGTAACCTGTTCTATTTCCACATGAGAAAGCCCAACTGTGGCTCTAGCGAATTCTTTTTTCCGATCGGGCTGGTCAAGATCCGGATCCAATATGCCCTTTTCCTTAAGACGCGAGAAGAATAAATCGATAAGATCTTCTCTGTCTTCCTCGCTCGGCTTCGAAAAATGAATTTTTAAGCCAAAGCGTCCATAACGCTGAAAAGCCGGATCAATCATGTGCGGCATATTTGTAGCCGCAACAAATACCGCGTTATCCGGAGGAGGATCCGCCGGAGGAACGCGAAAATGAATAGTTTTGCCTCCGAATTTAGTCATTGGCGGTATCCAGAACGCCGTAGCCAGATCATTAACTTTGCCTCTCCATATTCTGGAAAGCAATGGCGGGGTTCTCATTCCGTCCATCCAGTTCAAAAGCACCGGCTGAACCATAGCGCCTCCTCCGCCCATGCCTCCCATTCCCCCGGGAAACATGAATCGATGAGTTCTTGGCGCGGAAAATGAGCTCGGGGATATTTCGTCCTCATTTGCCCCGATAAACCCAAGTCCGCAATTCGCCACCCGTCCATAACTGTCCCTTTCCAGTATATTCAAAATCGTAGGTCTTGCTTCGATATTCTTCGCTTCATACTCCCCGCCCATCACGCCTTGCCTGCGCATTAAGATCTGCTCCGCTTCGTCGAAAAACAGAATAACGCATTTATATTTTTTTTGCAGAATCCCTGCTAAAATCTTAACGACAAACATTGTCCAGATGCCGACACCCATAAACGCGGAGCTGAAAGCGCTCGCCGGTATTATCATAATGGGCGCGTTCAGGATTGTAGCCATAGCTCTCATGCTGTGAGTTTTGCCAACGCCCGGAGGACCGAATAACAAAATCCCCCTAGGCCTTCCTCGCTCGCCCACTTTTTTAACCATTTCGTCCCCTTCGGCAGAAGCGATAATCCGTATCTGTAAAAGCAACTGACGCATAGCGCTTTTCTGCCCGCGAACATCATCGGGCGTGTTGCCCCATCTCGCGTCTGTGGGTTTCAATGTCTGTATCTGCGCAATGTTTATTATCATCAAGGGTCCAAACATCACTAAAAACATCATTAGAAAATTCATAGGCATCAAAAACAAAAACGGAATAAAATACATCAGTATCGTCGGGCCGAGTATGTGTAGCGACAGTGATATTCCGGTAAGCGTAACGATTAGCAATACAAGAAAGATGTCCGGAAGCAGTAATACAAGGATCACCCACAAAGCTATAAGCAGATAAGGTGAAATTTTGAATAGATCTTTAGGGTATATGCCAAATAGAGAATTCGCAAAATACGCAACAACAAAAAGCGCGACGACGATTATTACTCCGCGCCTGTATAAGTTGAACCTTGTCTGCCAAGCATGCTTTCGTATCGAGTCTTCCCGCACTTCCCTAACGGCCTTTCTCGCCATCGCTCTGCGTTCACTTCCTTTGAGCGTGCCGTATTCTTCTGAAAGGAAGTAATTCGATACATATTTGTTAATGCGTCCCTGAATTACACAAATCACAACTCCGACTACAAATGACGCGAGCGCGCCATAAATAAACGCGGCAAAAGTCGAAAAATACGGCGACCATGTGAACATCAAGAAAACGAAAAACCCGATTAGCGGTACGGATATCATAGGAATCAGGGCTCCCATTAATCCCGCGATAAGCTCCAATCCGGTCTTTTGAGGTAAGGGCGCATCGCGTCCAGATACCATAGCATCCTCCTGTTTTCCAAGTTTGAACTTAGCTTTCGGTTTTTATTTGTCAAAGTTCAACCGCATACAATATATGCGCGTTACTAAACAGTCAATATTGACAAACTGTATAGAATTTACATAATAGGTAAACTTCCTTAAAAATTTCATACAAAAGGAGCCCGCATGGACAAAACTCAACTTTTAGCAAAAATGATAAATGACCTTGAATCCCTTAAGCATCCGACATACGGCTATCTTTTCGCGGGCGGCAAGGACTTTCGATGGCTCTTTGGACGAGATTCGATCATCACTTCCTTAATGCTTCTTAATGCTCGCATTGGCAATGCTCCCGAAATAGCTCGGAACACCCTCAAAATTCTTGCGAGTTTGCAAGGTAAAAGACACAACTGGAAAAGCGAAGAGCAACCTGGAAAAATACTGCATGAGCACCGAGAGTTTGAATGGCAAGTTTCCCAAATACCATTCTGGGAATTCCCTTATTACGGCACCGTTGATGCGACTCCGCTGTTTATAATACTTGCCCACAAATATGCCGCCGCTACCGATGATTGGGATTTTGTTGAAGAAATATGGCCCAATCTTGAAGCGGCCGCGGCTTGGATGAAATATTACGGGGATACTGACGGAGATTATTTCATAGAATGTAAAAGTTTGAACCCCCGCGGCATACGAAATCAATGCTGGAAAGACCATACTCCATTCTGTTTTGAACCCGAATATCCGGTAAATTTTGTCGAAGTGCAAGGATACGCTTATCTTGCCTATAAATTTATGTCTGAAATGAGCGCGCATTTTAACGGACAGTGGAGGGAGTATTATCAAAACGCTGAAGCTATAAGATATAACTTTAATGCCCGATTTTGGGACGAAAATGTTGGAGCTTTCGCTCTAGCTCTTGATGCGAAGAAGAAGCGGATAAATGCCGCGACATCGAGTCAGGGTCATTTGTTATTCACCGGCATAATAAACGACCCCGAAAAAATGAATGCCTGCGCGGAACGGCTTTTCCAGCCGGATTTGTGCACTCCTTATGGCATAAGAACGCTTTCCGATAAAGAGCCGTGCTTCGGCGATTATCTCTACCACCTCGGATCTATCTGGATAATGGACAACTGGATGATTTATTATGGATTGAAAAATTTTGCTTACACTCATCCCTTTGACAGAACTAAAAATTTTAACGGCAAGATAAAAGCCCGTCTTCTTAAAGAAAGCTTGCTAAACACCGCTTGTTTACTTTCTGGCGCGCCCGAACTTCACGCTTCCGTAAACGGAACGCTTAAAACAACCGATACCGTCGCTGGATGGGGCACAAAACCCGCGAATCATGTTCAGGCATGGTCAGCCGCGGCAATACTTGATCTTTTATGTGAGGATCTCACCGAAGAAGAACGGAAAAGAATAGTAATCTAAGCAAGGAGGCATCTAAATGACTTTTTTTCCTTTTGGAGACCCACCAAAGCTTGACTGCCAAAACCCCTACTTTCAAAACTTCTATAACTATCGCTGGAAGAATCTGGAGGATTTGAGTTTTGATTTTAGTAAAAGAAAACAAGAAGCTAAATATCTTCCCGCGCCCGGAGTTTACGAGGGGACTAGTTTTTTTCAGCAACATATCTCTTACAGCGCCCAGGCGCATATGCGAGAATTAAGGTGGCTAGAAAACCCCCTTCTCGCTCAAGGATCGATAGTTAACTTTATTGAAAACCAAGCCGCGGATGGCTCCCTGCCGGGACACATTAATCCTGAAAAAGGCGCAAATCCTGAAACATTTTATCATGCCGACTGGGGAACATCCGTGCTCGAAGTTTACTGGTTGCATCCAGACCGCGATTTCCTTTTATACTGTTATAATGGCCTTTCGCGCTACGCGGAATACTTTGAGAGACAACGCGACCGTGAGCGGTTCTATATGTATGACATCGTCAATCACTTCGAGACCGGGCAGGAGTTTTCTCCAAGGTACTCCACCGTAAGCGATAAGGCCGATTCTGTCGGTTGGGGTAATGTATTTTGCTTGAAAGGCGTGGATGCCACAGTATATATTTATCAGCTTTACGAATCCTTGCGTAAAATGGCTCAACTTTTAGGAGGGACGGCTTCAGCCGAGGCCTGGAGCCGAAGAGCTCAAAAGGTTAAACACGCCGTCTTGAAATATATGTGGGATCCAGTTCAGGAAATGTTTTTTGACTTTGACGCCAATCAAATGCGAAGAACGGATGTTAAAGCGTTAACTTGCTTTTATCCTTACTTCACCAATATTGTTTCAAAAAAACACTTGGCAGGATTTAAGAAGCACCTATTCAATTCCGAAGAATTTTTTACGCCCGTTCCCTTCCCCACATTAAGCATGGACGATCCACAGTTCAGCGCGGATGGAATATGGAAGGGCAAAAAAGAAATGTGCCCATGGAACGGCAGGATGTGGCCTATGACAAACTCGCATATAGCCGAAGCGATCGCTAACTTAGCAATCAGATTTGACGACAACCGCCTTCGCCGCGAATTTGTCAGTTTCTTTGAGAAATGGCTCGCAACAATGAGCTTTGAGGGAGATCCTTTAAGGCCGAACAGTTTTGAGCATTACCATCCGCTAAAACGGTATTCGGCCAGCACAACCGAAAACGGATTTAACGGAATTGATAATTATCTGCATTCATGGATAAACGACCTCATTATTAAATATGTCGTGGGTATCAGGCCCTATGCTCCAAATATGGCTATAATGAATCCATTTCCGTTTAACGCCCATACTGTTTTGGAAAACCTTATCGTGAATTCGCGAGATATATTGGTATTGGTCGAGCCTGGTTCTTTTCGTGTTTACATCGACAAGAAACCTGTCGCCTTTTCCGCGAACGGAACGCCGCTTCAAATAGCTCTTTATTGAAACTGATAATTTTAAGCAAATACTATCGAATTATACCCGAGATTTTCTCGGGTATTTTTTGTCTTAGATTATTTTTATTGGTTGAATTTATTTTATTGCAAGCTCCAAAGTAATCTGCTAAAATAACAAACTAACCGTTATGTCAAGATTCAAACTAAAATCTAACTTTGTACCTGCGGGCGACCAACCAGATGCCGTACAAAAATTGTCCGAGGGCGTTTTATCCGGCGCAAAAAACCAGGTGCTTTTGGGCGTAACCGGATCGGGAAAAACCTTCACTATGGCGAATGTTATAGAAAAGATAAACCACCCCGCCCTAGTTATTTCGCACAATAAAACTCTAGCTTGGCAGTTGTATAAAGAGTTTAAGGAATTCTTCCCGGAAAACGCGGTTCATTATTTCGTAAGCTACTATGACTACTATCAACCGGAGGCGTATATTCCTCAATCCGACACATATATAGAAAAGGACGCTAAAATAAACGAAAAGATAGACCAAATGAGACACGCGGCGACCCAAGATTTGCTAACTAGGCGTGATGTTATAATAGTAGCTTCCGTATCCTGCATATACAATATTGGCTCTCCCGCAAACTATGAAAACTTGAGCTTGGCGTTATCTCAAGGACAAAACATAGCAAGAAAAGAACTTCTGAATCACTTGGTGCTACTCGGATATTCTAGAAATCAGATAGATTTAAGGCCCGGCCAGTTTCGGTCGAGAACAAGCACTGTAGAAATTTTCCCGACTACAGGAACTAAAATTATAAGTATTGAATTAAACAGTTCTGGCATTCAGGACTTACGATTTAGTGTTCCGTCGCTTGGCTCCAAATCCTATCCGGTAAACACAGTTCTTATATTCCCCGCATCCTTTTGGGCTACGCCTGACGATACTCAAAAAATCGCTATAGCTAATATAAGAAACGAACTTCATCAGCATATCAAACAGCTTAATTCGCAAAAAAAACTTTTAGAAGCGCAAAGACTCGAACAGAGAACGAATTTCGACCTGGAACTTTTAGAACAGACCGGTTTTTGTCATGGAATTGAAAACTACTCCCGCCATCTTGATGCAAGATATCCGGGCGAAGCGCCGTACACGCTTCTTGATTATTTCGGCCACGCCGCTAATTCATCAAAATTCGGGTCTCCCGAAAACCGTGACCACCGCGCCCAATACGCCGCCGACGATTTAGGATTTTTAACCTTTATAGACGAATCTCATATGACAATCCCTCAAATAAGAGGAATGTACTTTGGGGATAGATCTCGAAAACAAGCGCTTGTTGATTACGGCTTCAGACTCCCATCTGCCCTAGACAACAGACCTCTCACTTTCGATGAATTTCAGCAAAGAATCGGCCAAACTATTTATGTCTCCGCCACCCCCGCGCAATATGAATGTGAAATCTCCAAATCTCATGTGGGAAGACGGGAATCTCACATAATCGAGCAACTGGTGAGGCCCACGGGATTACTTGATCCTCAAATAGAAATACGGCCGTCTAAAAATCAGATGGGTGATTTAGTTAAGGAGATACAAAAAGGAGTGCTTAAAAATCAGCGAGTGCTTGTGACTACTATAACGAAGCGCCTCGCTGAGGACATAGCCGAATATTTTGTGGAGCGGGGTATCAAAGCGTATTATCTTCATTCTGAAATTCATACGCTCGAACGCCCAAAAATTCTTCACGATTTGCGTTCTGGAAAGTATGATGTTGTTGTTGGAATAAATCTTTTAAGAGAGGGGCTGGATTTGCCCGAAGTCGCCCTAGTCGCGATATTAGATGCCGACAAGGAGGGTTTTTTGCGGAACGACACCACTCTAATTCAGACAATGGGACGAGCCGCGAGGCATATTGAAGGACGAGTCATAATGTACGCTGACAATATTACCGAATCGATGAAACGGGCTATAAAAGAAACTGAAAGGCGAAGAAAAATACAAGAAAAATACAACAAGGACCGCGGCATTACGCCCAAAACCATCGAGAAGCCGCTCGAAGAACTGGATATCGTAACTGAGACGAATTACAAATTAGTATCCAGAGGCAAGGGTCAATTCACAGAGCTTGACAGCGCTTCATTAAAATACCTTGAAAAAGAAATGAAAAAAGCGGCTAAAAATCTAGATTTCGAGAAAGCCGCTGAATTTAGAGATAAGATTAAAAATTTTTATGGTGAAAAATAATATCCTGCTTATTCTCAAACCCTCCGGCCCAACCTCGCACGATATTGTTGACCAAGTCCGTAAAATCACGGGTGAAAAACGAGTGGGACACGCGGGAACACTAGACCCTTTTGCCGAGGGGCTTTTGATAGTACTTGTCGGCAGAGAAGCGACAAAAAGGCAGGTCGAATTTATAAAATTAGATAAAGAATACATAGCCACCTTACGGCTTGGGGCTGAAAGTGATACTGGGGATTTGACTGGCAGTATAGTCCCTACCAACGCCACACAGGTTCGACCCGTGTTGATACGGAGAATATTGAAAAACTTTATCGGAGAAATCAATCAGGTTCCTCCGGCATATTCCGCGCTTAAAATTCACGGCAGGAAAGCGTATGAACTTGCAAGAGACGGCAAGGAGGTAAAACTGGCGCCGAGAAAAATAAAGATTTACGGCATTGAGGTTCTAAATTATAAATGGCCCATGCTTCAGCTTAAAATAAATTGTTCTTCCGGCACTTATATTCGCGCGCTCGCACGAGACATTGGAAAACAGCTTGCCGCGCCATCCAAATCCTCACGCCAACGAAACGGCTGTGGCGCATATTTGGAAAAGCTAATACGCACCAAAATCGGAAAGTATGTCTTGAAAGATGCCGTAAACTTAGAAGAACTTATAGCGAAATAAAACAAAACCCCCGTATATTAACAGGGGTTTCACTCGTCGTTGACGAGCATTACCGCGGCGGTGACCGCCGCGTCATCTTCTGTGGCGGGGGCGTACACCGTATCCGGTGTCGCCAGCCATACGCCTACCAAAAAAATCAGCGTGGAGAAAAAAATAACTATCCGCATTTTTCCCCTCCTTACATTTTATATCTCTATCATACCAAAAAAAAGATATTATGTCAACGGAAAATTTAGTTCACCACAAAAAATGGCTCTAAAAAGCCAATATTAGTTGTAATTAGCCGTAAAATGCTGTTTCCTATATTTCCACATGCACAAATCATTGACTTAAATCGGACTTTCTGCTAAAAACAAATATATGCCCATCACGCAATCAGCTAAAAAGGCCCTGCGCCAAAGCAAGACGAGAAAGAAAAGAAATCTCAAATATAAAGACAAAATAAAAACCCTTATGAAAAGAGCGCTTGCTTTCGCGAAAGAAAAAAATCAGGAAGAGTTAAAAAAAATTCTGCCGAAATTTTATAAAGCGGTGGATAAAGCCGCTAAGGTCGGAGTTATAAAAAAGAATACCGCGTCGAGAAGGAAATCCGTAGTCGCCAAAAAACTTAATCCAAAACCCGCTCCGGAGGCAAAAAACACTCCAAAAAACTAGCTCTCAAACAACAAATTCTCCATTCCCGATTTCAAACTTAGTTCACTTGTCTTTACTTTTATCTCCGTATCTACAAATTTTTTGTAGATATTTTTTATTTCCCGTTTATCCATCCTCGCGGATTGCCACATACCTTTTTTCGCAACATAGGGATGAATTCCTAAAATTTTTGAAATCCTGTAAGAATCCTTTTCTCCCGCGTCGATTAAATCTTTTATCGCGGCGATGTTTCTAAATTGCGTTTGAATCATTGAAAAAATCATCATCTCATTATCCCCCGCCTCTATATGGCCGTGCAAAAGCCTTAACGCCTTCTTTTTGTCTTTTTCCACAAACGAATCCACGAGAGAAAATATGTGGGTCTCGAGCTTTGGTTTTATTAAAATATTCAAGTCGCCTTCTGTCGCCGTTTTAGATCCGGACCTCTCTAAGACATAAGACGCTATTTTTGAAATTTCGTTGTGAAGGGCGTATAAATCTCCGCCCGTATAAAAAATCAATCTTTCCGCCACGATAGATTCCATTAAGATTCCTTTTTGCTTCGCGAAATCCACGCTCCAATTTTTTAATTTTGTGCCTTTAAGCTCGTTAAATTCCTGACACCTTGCGTTACCCGCAAGCCATTTGAATATGTCGCTCGACTTATCGGCTGTTACTTCCATAAATAAACAAATTATGTCTTTTGAAACCGCAATGCCTTCTTTCCCGCCCCATGACAAAAAATCGTTTACAAAATCTTTTGAACAAAAACTGTTTTTAAGAACCAAAAGTTTTTTTTCGTTAAACATAGAAACTGATTCAGCCGC
Organism: Candidatus Spechtbacteria bacterium RIFCSPHIGHO2_02_FULL_43_15b; assembly: GCA_001819985.1. Classification (GTDB taxonomy): domain Bacteria; phylum Patescibacteriota; class Minisyncoccia; order Spechtbacterales; family HO2-43-30; genus HO2-43-30. The sequence goes on along the minus strand of MHOE01000006.1, from coordinate 30,599 downwards.
ATTTTTGAAATCCCCGAAAGCGCTGTCTTCGAAATCAAAAAAGCGCAGGTTGAGGCCGCTTTTATGAATATCTTCGTACCCGGCTATAATCTCTTTTGCTTTTTGTCCGGCCCTATAAGTGTCGTGGCCATAGAGAAAAATTATCATAAGTTAAAACTACTCGTAAACGACGCGCGTGTTCAATTCCGCTACATTTACCCAAATCTTACCTTTAACAAATTCTACTTCCATGCCCTCTTTATTATAAAATTTTAAGACATCGGTGTCCGTCTTTTTTACCCAAGTACCTTCTATTTCATCGCCGTTCCTGTAAACAACGGCTTTCCCATTGCCAATAACATCAACATCGTTATAACCATCCCCGATCTGCCTCGATGCCGCGCGCATAACTGCAATATTTTTCACTTCTACTTGGCTACCAGTCAGAGTGTCAATCTCTTTCTTCCCATCGCGCCATCTTAAATACGAATTGGTTTTATAGTCATAATCGTACATAACATCATAAGGCGAACGGTACCCTATGCTTAACTTTTTGTTTTGCGCTTGCTTGGGATTTGATACTTCCCCGCCATCAGAAACATTGCTGGACTGGAGAGATTCTGGATTTTCTAAAAATTTGTATCCGCTAAATTCACTAACTAATCTATACCCCAATTTACTAGCGGCATTAGTTAATCTTCCCGTGTCCGTAAAACCGTTGTGCGGCGCCGGAATCCATTTTTTTCTATAGAAACTATCGTAGTAATTTACCATCGCGTCGAGATTGTCTATTTTATCCGTTTCTGCCAGCGCCATATTCGACCCCCCCCAATGAGCCAATATCGCGTCATAACCCAAAGCGAGAGGTACAAAATCATGACGAGCGGATCTAACCGACCCTATCTCTTTTACATTTTCGCATACGAATAATGCCATCATTCTTGTTATAGAACCTGTCACTACCGGCATTTCTATAACAAGATCCGCGGATCCAATGCCTGAAAGGTCGCGAGCTTCCGCATCTTCAGCTATCATAACGGCAAAAGGCCGCCTGTTATAATTTTCACATTCCGTACCACTTATGGTATTTGGGGGGGATTTGAAGCTTTTACCTGAATTTTCGTTTGATTCGAGCTGTTCTTTTTCTGTATCTGTACTATCCCTGCCAATGATAGTAGTGGTTCTATATCCAAAATCGTTTGTAAATGCAAAATAAAACACGCCCGTTATAAACAGTAAACAAAAACACGCAAATACTAAAATGTTTTGCTTATTTATATATGGCTTCATTCTTTACTTAAAATCTCTTTTACTCTAGCAACGATTTCCCCTGGCGTAAAGTGTGCTTTAATAAGGTAATCCCTAGCGCCAAGTTTAAGCCCCTGCTCTATATCGTCTCTTTGGCCAAGGTTTGAGAGTATTATAATAGGAATATCGGATATTTCTTTATCTGATTTCATATTTCTTAAAACTTCAAAACCGTCTATTCCGGGTAATATTAAGTCCAATAACACCATATCGGGTTTATTCTCCTTTGCGTCTCTTAAACCCTCCTCACCGTCAACCGCCTGAAGCACTTCAAAGGATTCGTCCTCTAATTTTCTCACGATAAGATCTCTAAGAAACTGGTCATCTTCAACAACTAATATTTTCCTGCCCGCTAAAGATTTGCTACTCGAAATTTTTTCGTCCTTCCCGCTTTTATCCTTGTTTTCTTTTGAAAAATTTTTTTCGCCTTTTTCTGATTCCTGTATGGTGCGGGCTAATTCATCTACAGCATCCCCTCTGCCCGTCACGCCACCCCTAAGAACTGCTTCCATTTTCTGAAGCACTTCTTGAGGGTCAAACTCCGCCTTAACTAAGTAATCTTTCGCCCCGAGAGCTTTCGCTCTTTCTATTTCTACGGGTTGGCCCGAATTGGAAATTATAATAACGGGTATTTTACTCAGCGCTTTATCGGTATGCATGGTTTCCAATACTTCGAACCCTCCGACTTTAGGCATTATTATATCGAGTAAAACAATATCTGGCGCGTGTTGTGTCATTTTCTTAATTCCTTCTTCTCCGTCTTGCGCCGTATCCACATCGTAGCCCTCTTGTTTTAATTTGTTCGCCAATATTTCGAGCAGTCCAGCTTCATCTTCGACTAATAGAACTTTTGTTTTTTTAATTCTCATGTGTTTTTGTGAAGAATCGTATATTTAACATTCTAACATTAAAATAACTAAATTGCCGCTACCGCCAGTGCATAATCTTAACTATTCCAAAACGCCCCAGTTGCCCCCTTTCTTAACATCCACTATAAGCGGAACCGCGAGCTTAAAAATATTCTCCATTGCAGTTTTTATACTGTAAGTTGCCTCTTCTATTTTATCATCCCTGCATTCAAATAGCAATTCGTCGTGTATTTGAAGCAAAATCCTGCATTCATCTCTTATTGATTCCAAATTTTGAAAAACTCTTATCATTGCCAGCTTTATTATATCGGCTCCAGTTCCCTGAATCGGGTGATTTATAGCCATTCTTTCCGCTTGCGCCCTTAACCCCGGATTCGAAGAATTTATTTCCGGCATATACCTCTTCCTGCCCAATAGCGTCTCCGTGTATCCATGTTTCCGAGCGAACTCTTTAGTTTTCTCTATGTAATCGCGAATTGACGGAAACCGCGTAAAGTAACCTTCTATAAAACTCTGCGCTTCTTCCCTTGATATTCCCGCACTCTTTGAAAACCCCGAAACTCCCATTCCGTATAAAACCCCGAAGTTCAATGCTTTCGCCTTGTATCTCATTTCTTGCGACACATCCTCCACTCTAACGCCAAACACTTCAGCCGCGGTCATTTTATGAATGTCCTTACTCATATTGAAAAACTCTGTCATTTTTAGATCTTTCGATATGTGGGCCGCTATTCTCAACTCTATCTGTGAATAATCGAACGCTAAAAATTTGAACCCGTCTTCCGCTATAAATCCCGACCGTATCCTCCGGCCCCAATCTCCTTTTACGGGTATATTCTGAAGGTTCGGACTGGACGAAGAAATTCTACCCGTGGACGCTCCGAATTGGTCAAAGCTCGTATGGATCCTATCCGCTTTATCCGCGAGTTGCGGTATCGGCTTTATGTATGTTGAATACAATTTTTGAAGTTCCCGATATTTAAGCAGGTGCTCTATCACGGGATGGCATCCTTGCAATTTTTCAAGTTCCGGCGCCGCCGTTGATACCACGCCTCCGGGAGTTTTTTTCAAACCCTTTTTTGGCACATTTAATTCTTCGAATAAAACTCGCGAAAGTTGACTCGGAGAATTTATATTAAAATCTTTTCCGGATATGGAGTAGATGCTTCCGCCGCATTTTTCTATATCTTTTTCTATGCCCCTAGAAAGCTCGGCGAAGTAAATTTTATTTATCTTTATACCGGCGTTCTCCATATACCTTAAAACCGGTACGAGTTTCTCCTCAAACGCTTTTACTTCATCCGAAAATACTCCTTCCTCATACAAATTATCTATTTTTTTCAATACTTCGTCGTTTTTGTCTGAAAAAATAGCGGCCCCCTCCACTCTTTTATTTTGATCTTCCAGCGGTATATCTCCATATTCTTTCGATTTGTAGCTACTCGGTAATCTCCTTAAAAAAGCCCTGAAGTCCAGTTTATTAAAGATGTCCCTTACGCTTTCTTCGTTAAAATTTTTCCATTTCAAATCTTCCTCATTAAACTCTATTGGAACATCCTTTCTGATTGTAGCCAGTTCTCGGCTGAAAAACGCCTGGTCTTTGAATTTTGTAAGTTTTTCGAGCAGTTTTGGCTTTATTTTTCCTGCCCGCTCCGTGTTGTTTTCTAAATTTTTATAAATAAGCTCTAATGATTTGAAATCCATGAGTAATTGTATCGCCGTCTTCTCCCCTATCCCGGGAACGCCCGGTATATTATCCGACGGGTCTCCTCTTAATCCTTTGAAATCCGTCATCTGGCTAGGTTTAAGCCCATTAAATCTCTTTGCCACAGCTTCCTCATCATAAAGAATCGTGTCCTTAAGGCCCTTCCTCATCGTGTAAACTTTCGTATTTTTGTTCACTAATTGCAATGTATCAAGATCGCCGCTGACTATTATCGTCTCTACTCCTCGGTAATCCTTGCCGTTTGATACCGCTTCCGAAATCGTCCCTATTACATCGTCCGCTTCAAACCCCTCTTTCTCGTAAATTGGGATATTAAAAGCTCTTAAGATTTCTTTTATCAACGGGATCTGCGCGTATAATTCATCCGGAGCTTTCTGTCTTTTCGCCTTATACCCTTCAAACTCTTCGTCTCGAAAAGTTTTGCCGGCGACATCGAAAGATGCCGCCATATACTCGGGATCAAATTCTCTAAGCACCTTAAGTAAAATTGATGTAAAACCGTAAGCCGCGTTCACAAGCTCGCCTTTCGCTGTTCTTAAATTGGGGAGTGCGTGAAATGATCTGTGTACTATGGCGTTTGAATCTAAAATAATTAACTTTTTAGTATTTTTCATTTTTTATTTCCTCTACCGTAATCTTCCTTTTATCTTTGTCTATGTGCTCGAATTTAACATTAAAATAGGGCTTAGAAATTATCTCTTTTATTCTCTCTGCCCATTCTATAACAACTATAACTTTTGGATCTCGCGATATTTTATCGAATCCGATGCCAATTGCTTCCTCT
>MHOE01000006.1:0-25904 GCA_001819985.1 Candidatus Spechtbacteria bacterium RIFCSPHIGHO2_02_FULL_43_15b | reverse complement strand
AAAAAACAACTCCTTTCCCGCCGCCTTTTCTGCTGGCAAGGTTTTTTTTATGGCAAACCTCCTCATTATAGAAAATGTGGGACTTCGGTTTATATTAAGGTCTAGGGCTTTGCCCATGCCATTTACAAAGCGTGTCTTCCCGGAACCAAGCTCGCCGTCTAGGCAAAAAATTAAAGGTATATCCGCGCTCCACCTGCTTAAAATGTCCGCCAGCACCTCTTTCCCAAAAATCGCTGTCTGCGTTTCATTGTTAGTTGTCTTTGTTAATTTCATTATTAAATGTTCCACGGATTAAACCATCGCGTTTATTCAAAAAGTAAACAATATCTAATCAGTACGCCACTTTACCTCTTGCATTATATCAGCAACGGCTAAAAAATGAAGCGTATGCTAAACTCAATATTTGACTGCCATCCTTAAAGGCGATACATTGTAATGAACATTTAATGCCTTTTATTGCGAGTTTACAATTTACTGACCTTTAGTGAACGCGCCGATTCTCGAACGCTCTATTGTCTAAGCTTATCAGGTTATCGAGTGCTATATGATACGATAATCCTCGATAATAGCGCTTCGACGCCGACATAAACTAATCGTCGCTAATCAGCATTCGCACTTAAGGCAATGCAAACAGTGGCTCTAACAGACTACCAACAGGCCTACGGGTTTATAGGAAACGCCAAAAATATATTGGTTGCGTCTGGTCATAGGCAAGCCGACGACTCTTATCCGGCGTGTGTAGCTTTTACTGCGGCGCTCAACAAAATCGGGAAATTAACAACATTATTCTCGAAAGAAAACGCGCCCGAAAATTTATCGTTCCTGAATAATTACTTTGACCATAGCAAGACAAAACTAACCAACTCTATTAGTGGAGCGCGCGATCTAGTGCTTTCTATCGATGTATCCCAAAAACCGGTTAAAAGCATAAGCTACAAAAAACAAGAATCCTGGTTGAACATTAGCATTATCCCCCACGAGGGCGTGTCGGTAAACGAAAACGATGTTCACATAGGCCTATCCGGTTTTAATTATGATTTGGTTATAGCCGTTGGCCTTGATGATTTTGAATCTTTAGGCGAAGAATTCCAAAAAAATGCCACGCTATTCTTTGAAACGCCTGTTATAAACATAGATAAGAACTCGTCCAACGAACGATATGGCGAGGTGAATTTAATCGAACCCCTGTCTTCGTCCTGCTCTGAAATTATGGCTAATTTCCTTAAAAACTGGGATGAAACCTTAATAGACAAAAATGTGGCCACATTACTTCTTGCCGGATTGGTGTCGTCCACCAACAATTTTCAAAATGAAAAAACTAAACCCAATACTCTCCTTGCCGCCGCTTACCTTATGTCAAAAGACGCAGACCAGCAAGAGATAGTAAGAAATTTATTTAAGACGAAATCTTTTGAATTCCTGAAACTCCTAGGCGCGGCTATGGCAAAATTTCAATACGATAACGATAGACGCCTTGGATGGTTTAGCCTTTCAGAAGATGACTTTAATAAAACTGGCGCTACTTACAAAATTTTACCGTCAATAATAGCGGAGTTGAAAAACAGCCTAGGTGAATCTTCCTGCATTGCCGCGTTCTGGGAAACGCAAAAAGGATATTTTTGCATTGTAAACCCGGGGTCAGAAAAACAAGCTCACTCCGCGCATAAAGAAATTGGCGGACAAACTCGCGGCAATAATATTATAATGAACGCTGGCAAGCCAGGATCTCCCGCTCAAAACAATATAATACGAAAACTTCAAAATCTTCTCGATAAAACATAGTTTTATGGCTTGAAATTTGTTTAATCCGCAAATACTGCTATGATAAATGCATGATTATTAAATTCCAAAAGCAGAAAGACCAAGAGCACAAAATCCAAAGAATTCTGGCAAAAGAGTCGGAAGAAAGCGCTCAAAAAATAGCTGAAGAGACAGGTTTTCCTTATCTTAATCTGGCTTTTAAGCCGATACAAAAATCCGCTCTTGAAATCGTCCCGGAAGAAAAAGCAAAGCAATCTGGCATTGCCGTTATATCCCAAAGAGGAGATGCGCTCACCGTAGTTGCTCAAAATCCGGAAAATACCATAACAAAAGGAGTCCTTGAAGAACTCAAGGGACGATTTCGCAATGTAAATATTTTCATCGTTTCCCAGTACGGCCTTCGAAGGGCGTGGGCCATATACCTTCAAAAAACGGGTTCAAAAATTTCAGGAGAAATAGATATATCAAAAGAAACATTTGAACATTTTCATCAAACAATCACAAATATAAAAATTTTGAAAGAGAAAATTGATGAAATGTCTTCCGGACAGGATGTTTCCGTAGTGCTTGAACTTATACTCGCAAGCGCCGTGACATTAAATGCTTCCGATATACATATAGAGCCGGAGCAACACGCTATACAGCTAAGGATGCGCATTGACGGAATTATGTACGATGTGTCCAAATTCGATTCCCACGCGTACCGCTTAATACTCTCTAGAATAAAATTACTGTCAAATATGAAGCTGAATGTCCACGGCACATCCCAGGATGGCAGATTCGCGATCGCTTTTCAAGATAATGAAATACAGGTAAGGACCTCCGTACTGCCGGGAGAGTTTGGAGAAAATATTGTTATGCGCCTACTTAATCCTAAATCTTTACTATCCCTAGAAGACCTAGGGTTAAACCCGGACTTATTATCTTTAGTTGATAAGGAATTAACTCGCCCGAACGGCATGATAGTAGTATGCGGACCTACCGGATCCGGAAAAACAACGACGCTTTATGCTTTTCTCCAAAAACTAAAAACTCCAGCTGTTAAGATAATAACGATAGAAGACCCGGTAGAATACAGATTAGAGGGAATATCACAAACCCAAGTTTCTCCTGATGAAGGATACACTTTCGCTACTGGACTAAGATCTATACTTAGACAGGATCCTGACATTATATTAGTTGGCGAGATCAGAGACCTGGAAACTGTTGATATCGCTCTACAAGCGGCTTTAACCGGACATCTCGTATTCTCTACGCTTCATGCCAACGATGCCGCCGGAACTATTCCGAGAATGATGGATTTAGGAGCAAGTTCTTCAACTATTGGTCCGGCTGTTAATATGTCTATATCTCAAAGATTATTGCGAAGGGTCTGCCAAGATTGCCGCACATCGAGAAAAATCAAACCGGATGAATTGTTGAAATTAAAAAATGAACTTACTATTACGGACAAAGCCGCTAAAAACCTACATTATTTCCAGAAAATGGTAAAAGTTTTAACTCTAGACATGGCCATATCAGTACCTAGCGGCTGTGAACAGTGCAACGGTACGGGTTACAAGGGAAGAATAGCGTTATACGAGATAATGCTTGTTGATTATGACCTTGAAAAATTTTTAGTTGATGTTAACCCTTCAGTTACAGAAATAAAAGAGTTTGCGAGAAATAGAGGCATGATAACGCTGAAACAAGACGGTTTTCTGAAAGTACTTGAGGGTATAACCACTATAGAAGAGGTTGAAAAAACAACCGATTAAAAAATGGCTATTTATTGTAAGACTGTAGGCAGCTTTTTCTTTAGCTTGGGAAAGAGATAGAAGTATACCCGAGGAGACGGGACGCCGAGGCCTCCCGATCCGGAACTAAGATGATACCCCGCCCAGCTCCAATTATGCGCATAAAACATATTTATTTACGCACAAAATAGGAGCTGGGGTGCCTACAGTCTTACAATAAATAGATAAAATTTGACTTAAATGCCCGCAATTTCCGTCCATTATTTAACGGCGCAGACATTAAATATTACCAGATTACATATATTATGTCAAGCAAACACGAACAATTAACGCCTGTAACCGCTCCGTCACAAAAACCCGAAGATAATTCTCTAGACATGACTCTTAGGCCTAGGATATGGAGCGAATACATAGGCCAAGACAAGATAAAGGACAGCTTAAAGATATTCATTGACGCGGCAAAGCAAAGAGGCGATACATTAGAACATCTTCTTTTATATGGCCCCCCGGGGCTTGGAAAGACCAGTTTAAGCCATATTATAGCGTCTGAAATGGGAGCCAACTTAAAAATCACATCCGGACCCGCGATTGAAAAAGTTGGCGATCTTGCCGCTATACTCACAAATCTCTCTGCTGGAGATATTCTTTTTATAGATGAAGCTCACCGCTTAAATAAACAAATAGAGGAGGTGCTGTATCCCGCAATGGAAGACAGGGTTTTAGACATAATAATAGGCAAAGGTCCTTCCGCAAGAACTATACAGCTCGCTTTGCCCCCGTTTTCCTTAATAGCCGCGACTACAAGGGTAGGCCTGCTTTCTTCGCCTCTTCGCAGTCGTTTTGGAATGACTTTCCGTTTAGATTTTTACAATAACCTTGATGTAAAAAAAATTCTTGAAAGATCCGCCGCAATCCTTAAAATACGCGCCGAAGATGACGGTCTTGAACTGATAGCGTTGTCCAGCCGCTCAACGCCTCGGGTTGCAAACAGACTTCTTAAAAGAGTGCGCGATTTTTCCCAGGTTAAAGGCACTGGCGTAATAACAAGAGATTTAGCAAGAAAAACACTTGATATGCTGGAAATTGACGAACTAGGCCTTGAGCCAACCGATAGAAAACTCCTTTATACTATTATTGATAAATTCAACGGCGGACCTGCGGGAATACAAAGTTTATCTGCCGCAACTTCCGAAGAGGAAGATACTATAGAAGAGATCCATGAGCCATACCTAATGCAGTTAGGATTCATACAAAAAACGCCCAGAGGGCGCGTAGCAACCGATCTTGCTTACAGACACCTTGGCATAGAACCTATGCGCAAAGATTCCCCTTCTCTATTTTAGTAACGCGCGCGCAGGGTGTTCGATAAACTATCCGTATCTCTATAAAATACATCGAGGCAATTAAGTTAAATTAATAATCTTGAGTAAATTTTTAACTATTAGTAAGCTAAAAAATCTTAAACTCAAAACGCGTAAACGAGGTGGGTTGGGTTTCTCTTTAATAGAAGTTCTTGTGGTAATTGCCATCATAGGAATACTTGCCCGTATACTCCTCACCGCTTTCGCTTTTGCCAGAGATGCCGCCGCTATTTCAGCGGCTGGAACGATTCAAAAAAATATGATAACCGCGGTGGAGCTGTATTATGACGATATGGGGTTTTACCCGCCTGATGTTAATAGGGGTTGGGATCCCGGATTTGTTCAGCCGTTACCGTGGAATGCGGATGAAGCGGCAGGAGACCCGCCGCAAGGAGATTTCGCGACTTCTGGCACAAATTGCGATCACTGTCCCTTAAATTGGGAAGATATAGTTTCGTTAAACTGGAATGGGCCTTATATGACAAACTGGCCGCGTTTTACTCCATGGAATGGAAAATACGATTACAACTACTGGGGGACCGCAACAAATAGATATGGCTGTCCCATACCTGCCGGCGTGTACATAGGAGTCCAGCCAGATTATGATGAGAACCATCCCTTAACAGAAAAACTGGAACAAAAAATGATAGACAAGGAACTAGAGTATGAAGAATGCATAAATGGAGAATCGCAAATGTCTCTCCTTGTTTTTTGATTTATAAAGCTATTTATAATGTAAAAACTTTTAAAAATTGCCCTTCTGCAAATAGACCTAACCCGTTATTCCCGCACGCCAAGCGGGATTTTAATTGTCAATATTTCTAAATTCCTACTCCTCTGATAATATTATCCGATATGTGTAAAAAATGCGCTTTAATCTTTATTGTGTTTATTCTCACGGCTGTCTGCGGGATAATTATAGTGCTTAAAGCCAGCGCGCAAACCGGCCATTTACTTATAAATGAGCTAGCATGGATGGGGTCACTGCCGGAAGAAGGTGAAACTCAAAACCAATCAGCAAATGATGAGTGGATAGAGCTTTATAATAACTCTGGAATTTCAATAGAGCTTTCCGGATGGATACTAAAATCGTTAGATGGCAGTCCATATATTGTTCTTTATGGAACCGTTCAGCCGCAAGAGTATTATTTGCTTTCGAGAAGCAATGAAATGGTTTCCGATATAAACGCGGATATTGTATATCCTTACAGCCAACAGGATAGAAAAAGCAACGCCTTATTGGATGGCGGAGAGTATATACAGCTTATTGACCCTTATGGAAACATAGTCGACGAAGTGAACGCCTCTGAGGGGTGGTTTGCGGGCGATAAAGAATTAAAACGCACGATGGAAAGAAAGTCGCCAAACCTTACGGGATCAGAACCTCTAAGCTGGCTAACTAGCTTAGCTCCCGGCGGTACTCCTAGATACGAGAATAACGCCGCCCAAGAACCCGCTGGCGATGATACGGAAATAAATGAATTTCAGAATCAATCAGATGTTATTGCCCAATCGAAAACAGAGACCGGTGAAAATGAGTATGAACCGTATAGCGACACCCAGGAAACCCTTGACGAAAATAGAACTTATGAAAATCAAACCTACAAAGACACAGTAAAACTCGAAGACGCGCCTCACCCTAGCCAAAAAGATGTTTCTGCCGATATAAATGCCGAGCTAGTCGATGAGGTTGTTTACCCCTCTCAAATATACATAAATGAGCTTATGCCCTCTCCCCTAGGAGACGACTCTACGGACGAATGGATTGAAATACTAAATAAAAACGACGAACCGGCCAATCTTTCTAGCTGGAAAATTCGAGATACCAGTGGAGATTCCGGCGAATATGTATTTCCCGCTCAATTTATATTAGATGCCGGAGCATTCGCTGTTTTATCTCGAGCTACAACGCAAATTACCTTAAATAATAATGAGGACGGTCTGGAACTGTTAAATCCTAAGGGCGATATGGAAGATTCGGTAATTTACACGAAACCACCGAGTGGTCAATCTTACGCAAAATTTGATGGTCAGTGGATGTGGTCTCAAGTGCCAACTCCCGGAAGCGCGAATATTCTTCCTGCGCCTAAGAAGGAACTGCCTCCCGCAAAAATAGCGATTAAAGATACGCTAATTCAAACACCCACACCTAAAAGCGCCGCAAATGCCCATAGCGAGATGCTTCTTAAAAATTCGGTGGCTTCCGGCGTCAAAACGGCTTCTGTAATCGGCGCCAGGGATAATCGCCCACACGCAAACGGCGCGAAAAACTATACTCCATATTTGATCGCGCTTTTGTTAGCGGTATTTTCGCCTGTTTTTGTATTTTTCCTTAAAAAACGCGCGAGAACCGATGTGAATATGCGCTGATATTGATTTCAATACTATCGAAACTAATATGCGGATGCTCTAATTTCTCACTAAAATATACTAGTAAAAGCGTTTTTATTGAATTTTTGCCTAAAATATGAAACAATACCAATATGTCAGGGCATAGCCACTGGGCGGGAATAAAACATAAAAAAGCGGCTCAAGACGCCAAAAGAGGTAAGATATTTAGCAAACTCGGGAAACTTATTTCTGTTGCCGCGCGTGAAAAAGGCGGAGATCCTTCAATGAATCCGCGTCTTCGCATTGCAATTGAGACCGCTCAAAAAGCCAATATGCCTAAAGAGAATATAGAAAGGGCTATAAAAAAAGGCGCGGGCGAGGATGGCTCGGAAAAACTTGAAGAGGTTACGCTTGAAGCGTATGGGCCTGATGGTGTCGCTATTTTAATTGAGGTTATAACGGATAACAAAAACCGGACACTTGGCGATATAAAAGGCGTTCTTTCTAAGCATAATGGAAAATTAGCCAGCGAAGGTAGTGTTAAGTGGATGTTTTCCCAAAAGGGTTCCATTACGGTAGATGTCGCTAACCTCGATAAGGAATCCGCTGAATTAAAGGCAATAGACGCGGGCGCTGAAAATATTGAATGGCAAGGTGACGAACTTATAGTTTACACAAACCTTGAAAATACCGAGGATGCCAAGCAAAAATTAACGGATTATGGGTTGCCTGTCCAATCTTCTTCTGTGCAATGGGTCCCGCAAAACCCCATTAAAATTGACGAACGCCAAAAAGAAAAGCTGAACAGATTTTTTGAAGCACTTGATGACTATGACGATGTCCAGGAAATATATTCTAATATAGCTTTTTAATTTTTACTACTGTATAATCTTAAAAGCCCTAAAGTTAATAAACTAAAGTGATAATAATAGGCATTGATCCGGGTACCGCTATAACAGGATACGGGGTAATAAATAGGGACATGAGCGGATTTTTAACTTGCATAGAATTTGGATGTATAAAAACCGACAAACATTTAACTCTGGATGAGCGCCTAAGCCGCCTTCGTCTCGGGCTTGAGAAAGTAATACGACAAAATAAGCCAACCCTTGCCGGCGTTGAAAAACTCTTTTTTACGACAAATGCAAAAACCGCCATATCCGTAGCGCACGCGAGGGGTGTCTGCATTGAAACATTATTTTCTTCCGGCGCTCAAATTTCCGAATTCACGCCCCTTCAGGTTAAACAGGCTGTTACCGGCTACGGAAAAGCTGACAAAACGCAAGTTCAAAAAATGGTTAAACTTCTTCTAAAACTTGACGAGCCGCCAAGACCAGATGATGCCGCAGATGCCCTAGCTGTAGCTATATGCTGTGCGCATACATCTGTTTATTCTTAGATGCTAGATTTGGCCTAGGAACGCCAAATACCTATTCCCAAATTAGTATAATGCAATCTATGATTGATTTTCTTACGCAGAATGGAATACCACAATATGCGACACTATGGATTTTAATGTTGCCGATTGCCGCTACTGTAGTAGTCGTCAGCAGACAAATTATAGGAATAAAGGGCTTTGGCATAACAATGCCCGTCCTTTTTGGATTTTCCTTTGCTTCGACTGGTTTAGAAATGGGAATAATGATTATGCTTATCGTCCTTCTGTCCGGATATCTTATTCGTTCACTTCTAAATAATGTGCGGCTTTTATATCTTCCAAAAACAGCGCTTGTAATAACCGGCGCGGCTGTAACAGCGCTCGCTGTAAGTCCCCTATTGCCGTACTCAAAAGAATTTCAGTTTCCATTAGCCGCTTTTGCTCTGGTTATTTTTGTCTTATCCCTTGAACAATTCTATGCGTTTCTATCGGAAAGAGGGTTGAAGAAAACTACCGCAGTTACGATTGAAACTTTAGCTCTTTCTATAATTGTGTTTTTAATCACAACCTGGGAATTACTCCAAGGTCTTGTTATTGATCATCCAATACTTACTATATTGGCTGTTGTAGCCACAAACCTATTTCTTGGCAAATGGACCGGGTTGCGTCTATCCGAATACATACGCTTTAAGGATGTAATATTCAAATAAGCTTATGCCTAAGGTCCTTGGTATAAACGCGCGCAATCTGCTATACATAAAACCTTCCCACACAAGAAGATCGCTTCGTATTATTGATAATAAACTCCTTACAAAAAAAATCCTTGAAAAGCAAGCTATCCCCATTCCTAAAACTTTCGGGTTTATAAGTTCAGCAAAAGAGCTGTCGCAGTTTGACTGGAACGCATTGCCTTCTTCGTTTGCGTTAAAACCAAATAGAGGGCTCGGCGGTCAAGGAATACTTGTTGTTTTTGGAAAAAAGAAAAATAAGGTTGAGAGTAAACGATTTCTTCTCTTGCGGGCTTTCGGGAAAAATATTTTTGAAGACGCGTGGATTAAAGCTGACGGTAGCGCGGTTACGCTTTCCGATATAAAAAATCACATACAAAATATTGTTGATGGAAATTTTTCTCTTGGAAACTCTCCTGACATAGCTTTTTTTGAAGAAAGGATAAAAATATTGAAACTTTTTAAGGAGTACTCCTATAAAGGCATCCCCGACATAAGGGTAGTGATTTATAATTCGATTCCGGTCATGTCGCAACTTCGCTTACCAACAAAAGAATCCGAGGGTAAAGCGAATCTTCATCTTGGAGCAGTTGGTGTTGGTATAGATATGGAAACTGGGGTAACAACTCAAGCTGTCCACCATGATAAGCCGATAACTCATTTACCCGGAACTAAACTATCCCTTAGAGGAATACAAATTCCGGAATGGGACAATATTTTGAAGCTTGCTATAAAAGCGCAAAGGGCTGTTAAATCTAATTTTTTAGGAGTTGACATAAGTATAGACAGGGATAGAGGTCCTATAATACTGGAACTCAACGCCCGCCCGGGTCTTGCTATACAAATCGCTAATATGGCCCCGCTTAAAGAACGCCTAGAGAGGGTTAAGGGTCTAAAAGTCACTTCGATTAAGAAGGGGGCTAAGATAGGCCAAGACCTTTTTGGCGGAGATCTTGAGGGGGAGGTTGAGGAATTATCGGGTAAAAAAGTTATAGGATTTAGAGAGCAAATTACACTATTTGGCGAAGGCGATAAACAACACAAAACTTTTGCTAAAATTGACACAGGCGCTTACAGAACGAGTATATGCAGGACTATAGCGGATGAGTTAAGTTTAACCAATATCCTAAAATATAAACCCGCTCGCGGAGCATTGGGTAAAGAAGATCGACCTATTATAGATCTTACTTTTGAGCTTGACGGAGAAAAAATACGCACAGAAGCGTCCATAGCTTCCAGGGAACATATGACGCACGATGTTATAGTTGGCAGAAGAGACCTAAAAAGATTCCTGATTGATCCCTCAAGAGGACTGGGCACGCTAAATGGCGTTTCTACTAAAAATGATAAGCGACCTTCAAACACTTAAAATATTCTTCAAAGAAAGTGTAAAAACGCCGATATTCGGAGTCGGTGTTTACGCGTTTGACCGTTTGGGTCTTGAGGATGTATTTCAGCCGTACAGGATGCTTGCTTTGAGATATTCACTCGATACCGAACTAATTGAAAAAGAAATCGAGCTATTGTCTCTAGAAAAAGGTAGGGGGACAAGACATATAGTAAAGCCAAGGAATTCTACAACGGTATTAACGCACGAAAAAACAATTCGGTTTCTTCGTCCTTTCAAAAACCCACTTATTATTCCCTATAAAGCATCATCTAAAATGGATGCTGTCTGTCGTGAAAATGGGTGGATCTTGGCGGCGCCTCCGACAAAATTTGGGAAAGGCTTATTTGAGAATAAGGTTAAATTCAGACGAATACTAGAAGAACTTCGCGTTCCAGCCCCTCCCGGGGAAATAACAAACGCGTCCGACCTTGATTTTGAATTATTAAAGCATAAATATGGCGTACCTTTTGTCCTACAGCACCCGCAAAGGGGCGGCGGAAAAGGAACATTTTTTATACACTCATTAGAAGAATGGGAGCATGCTCTTCGTAAAATGAAGTTTAAGGAAGCAGAGGGTATTCAAATTAAAGAAGATATTTCTCGGCTTGAAGTAATAATTGCCAAATACATAAAGGGGCCGTCTCCAAGCATCACTGGATGTGTCACAAGGCACGGAATCCTATCAACCTCGCCCCAATACCAAATAATAGATGCTCCGGAACTTTATAACCCCACCAAGGGTTCTGGACTATTCTGCGGCCACGACTGGTCATCCGCGCGATTTTCTCAAGATGTAAGGGACCAAGCTTACGATGCCGTTCAAAAAGTGGGCGTGTATTTCCAAAAGTTTGGCTACAAAGGAATTTTTGGAATAGATTTTATTATGGACGAAAAAACTCAAAAATTATATGTAACAGAATGCAATCCTCGGCTTCTCGGATCTTTTCCAACCATAACAATGCTTCAGGTTATGAATAATGAACCTCCTATTTTGGCGTTTCACTTATTGGAATATCTTGGTATTAACTATAATATTGACATCGTGTCGGTAAACGAAAAAATGCGCGCTGAAAAGTTTGGATCTCAAATGTTCGTTCACAACCTTACCCTTAAATGGGCGCATAGCGGAGCTTTTGTAAAACCGGGGGTTTATAAGATGTCTCCTAAACTTGAATTTTTAAGGGATGGCTATGCTATGAAGCACCTTAAGAATAAAGATGAATTTCTGCTTACCGACGGAGTATTGCAAAAAGGGGCGCATTACAGCCCCAATAGACGCTTATGCAGGATAATCACTCTTCGTGGCGTTTTATCGGAAGATAAAAAAACCCTTAGCCCATGGGCTAAGAATATAGCAATCTCCGTGCATAATTCTTTTAATCTTAGGCCTGCTAGGCTTGCTAGATTTATAAAATTCTTCAACCCAAACTATCTCGCTAAAGGATAGCGGCTACTCGTTCTTATCCAACCTCTTCTCTATCTCGCTTAATCTCTCTTCAAATATTTTAAATTTTTTATCGTCCATATACTCTTGCGCGCCGATAACTTTACTGCATTTTTCGCACACTATAAACGATGCCATTCCGTCTGTATCGCCATAAAGCCTCCATTTTATAACTCTAAAATTTTGGCTTCCGCAATTATCGTACGGACATTTTGGCGTTAGCCCGAATAGTAGTGACATTTTTTTATTTTAGAATATTCGTCTGTTTTTTAAATTTTAATAACTCGTACATCGACCAAAATAACTTTTGAAAATATTGCTGGTTTAGGAGTGGTAGGTAGCTCAAATCAACCCCTTACCATCCCTGAAAACTTCGCCGCCATATTTGTTTGGGCTCTTTTTATAGCCGCGTTGAAACATTCCCGAATAAGGTTCTCTTGCCCTTCCTTGCTTAATTCTGCGTTCAAAAAAACTTTCTCCACCGAAAAAACTCCGTTTATTACAACACCTACTCCGTCCCGTTCCTCGCTAAATTTTTCGTTTTGAAGATTTTTTTGAATATCTCTCGCCTCTTTTAATTGTTTGAGTTTGTCCAGCATTTTATTACAGGGATTCTAAGTTAAAATAAAAACTAGTTTTTTCTGTATAACCTTACTATGCCCCCCAGCTCACCCTCTTCTTTTTCCGCCTTCCATGTCGGGAAAGTAAAAGCGTTTGACGCAACTAACGAACCCGGCTTTAACTCTTTTTGAAACTTCTTCTCGAGATCTTTCATAATATACGAAATGCCATAAACTGATATTTTATTAAACTCTTCAAAATTTTGGCTCCATTGATTCTTCCAGTAAATCCGGGGTCTTTTCTTAAATCCATGCCTTTTTATTCTATACCTTGACCATAGAACTAAAAATGGATTTATTTCTATTCCATAGGCATCTGCCCCGCTTCTAGCCATTTCTATAACTACTCTGCCGTCGCCCGAACCCACATCAATGGCTTTATCCCCTTTTTTAAGGTCAAGAAGCTTTATCATAGTTCTTACTCTTTCCTGTTTTGACGGCACATAGACAGCCCCTCTTGCCATGGGTAAAATTAAAAACATTACAACATAAACTACTGCTACCGCTGTGGGTATAATTAAACTTAAAATTAAAACTGAAACATAAAATACTTCAAACTCCATAAACATAGTACACTTTAGGGTTTATACGATAATCGCACGAATCTTCTTTTACCTACTCTAATTACGGCGCCTAAACATGCTTCGAGCTGTTTTTCCGGATCATCTATTCTTTCCCACAAATCTTCACTTTTAGTATTTATATGCACCCCGCCTTGCTCGATAAGCCGCCTAACTTCGCCTTTAGAACTTCTGATTCCGGCTTGAATGAGAAGATTTGTTATATTTATAAATTTCTCCCCCGACTTAAACTCTTCTATTTGGTCGGGCATCCGTTTTTCTTTGAAGGTTTTATTAAATTCATATTCGGCTTTTTTAGCTTCTTCCTCTCCATAATAAATCCTTACTATTTCTCTTGCTAAAGCTTCTTTTCTTTCCTTTTCTGAAAGTTTTTCCGTCTCTTCTATTTTTTTTGCGTCTAATTCCGTGCATAACTGAAAGCAATTAGCCACCACCTCATCTGGAAGAGCCATGGTTTTACCGTACATTTGAAAAGCGCTGTCATTAAACGCTATGTAACCTCCCTCACTTTTACTCATAAGTTTTTTACTTGTCTTGGGATTTATAAGCAGTTTTGTTGTCACGATAAATTTTTCCTTTTTTTTATAATCCTTTACTAAATCCCTGCCCGCCATCATATTAAACAACTGGTCGTTCCCGCCTATTTCCGCATCCGTATTTAGTGCCACCGAATCATATCCTTGCATTAAGGGATAAAGAAATTCATGTAGTCCTATTGGATTTCCTTCTCTTAGCCGTTTTTGAAACATATCCCTTGAAATCATTTGCTGTACAGTGAAATGACCCGCGATTTCAACCACATCTTTGAATGTTAGTTTTTTAAGCCATTCACTATTGTGTCTTACCTCTATGGGGTTTTCTTTTGAGTTAAAATTAAGAATCTTGCCTACTTGGTTTTCGTATGTCTTATAATTTGTCTTAACCTCCTTCTCTGTTAGCGGCACCCTTTCAGTAGTCCTTCCTGACGGATCCCCTATCATTGCGGTAAAATCGCCTATTAGTAAAACTATCCTGTGCCCCATTTGATGAAAAACTCTCATTAATAAGTAGTTTGTCGAGTGGCCCAAGTGTATATCGGGCGATGTTGGATCAACTCCATGATATATTGTTAATTTTTCTCTTTTTAATTTTTTAAAAAATTCCTCTTTAGAAGGAACTACATCCTGTATCCATCTCTCCAATAACTCGTTGATTTTTGCGTCATTTAGTGGCATAATCCTACTAGTTTTTCTAACTAATCTTGTTTAGCGATGTTTTAATGGATAATACTAATATTGAATCGCTAAAAACTCCTGTATCTCAAGTATAGTTCATGCAACGCAAAAAATCAAAATTCAAACTTATAAAAACGCTCTTAAAGTTGTCTGTAATACTTTCTATTTTCGCTACCCTTACTGTTACCGGCGTTTTTATGTACTACGCGAAAGACCTGCCGAGTCCGGAAAGTATAAATAATCTTAACATAGCGGAGTCAACAAAAATATATGACAGGACAGGAAAGGTTCTTCTTTATGATATACACGGAGAACAAAAAAGAACTATTGTTCCTTTTGATGATATTCCAAAATACGCAAAACAGGCCACAATAGTCGCGGAGGATAATTCTTTTTATGAACACTTCGGGATAGATGCGAGGGGTATAGCAAGAGCGATGCTGAAAAACCTAAGAGTGGCGGGTGTGAGTCAGGGTGGCTCCACAATAACACAACAGCTAATCAAGCATGTTTACCTTTCACCTGAACGCACAATACCAAGAAAGGTAAAGGAGATAATATTAGCTATTGAAATGGAATTTAAGTACTCTAAGGATGAGATTTTGGATTTTTATCTAAATATAGTGCCTTACGGTTCTAATGTTTACGGCATAGAAGCCGCGAGCCAGATGTTTTTCAATAAACCAGCTAAAGACCTCACTTTAGCTGAATCGGCGATACTAGCATCGCTTTTAAAAGGTACCACATACTACTCGCCTTTCGGGAATAATCCCGACAAATTAAAGGAACGGCAAGAATACATACTTAATAGAATGTATTCTCTTGGATATATAGAGCAAGACGAACTTGATACCGCCCTACTAGAGAATATAAAGTACCAAAGTAATACTACTGGTATAAACGCGCCTCATTTTGTTATGTATGTTAGGGAGTACTTGGCAAATAAATACGGGGAAGACACTCTAAAAGTATCGGGTTTTAATGTTATAACCACGCTGGATTGGGAACTTCAACAGGAAGCTGAAAGAATAATCAAAGAGTCCGCTGAAAGAAACGAAAAGAGCTATGACGCAGAAAATGCCGCTCTTGTGGCTATTGACCCCACTACGGGCCACATACTCGCGATGGTGGGGTCTAGAAACTACTTTGATCAGGAAATTGACGGTAATGTTAATGTAGCGATAAGACCTCGCCAGCCAGGATCTTCTTTTAAGCCTTTCGCCTATGCTAAGGCGTTTGAAAAGGGGTACACTCCAGATACGGTTGTTTATGATGTTGAAACTAACTTTGGAGTTTTTGGCGCCAAAGAATACACACCACATAATTACACGGAGAAATTTGTCGGGCCTATAACTCTAAAGGAGGCGCTTGCTCAATCTATAAATGTTCCGGCTGTTAAAATTCTATATTTAGTTGGCGTTAAAGACACTATAAATCTCGCTAAATCTATGGGGATTACAACATTGAAAAACCCGGACACATACGGACTTGCGTTGGTGCTTGGGGGAGGCGAGGTTACTTTACTTGACGAAACTTCTGCCTATGGAGTTTTTTCACAAGATGGAGTAAGAAACCCTCCAATAGTCGTACTTTCCGTAACCTCTCACGGGAAAACTATAGAGGAATTCAAAACCATGCCTATTCAGGTTATACAGCCACAAATTGCGCGCCTTATAACGGCCATACTCTCAAATAATGACCTGCGAGCTCCTTTATTTGGAACAAATAGTTACTTAAATCTTGCAAATATTCCGGCCGCGGTAAAAACAGGCACCACGCAAGAATTTAGAGATGCGTGGACTATTGGATATACTAAAGACATTGTTGTTGGCGTATGGGCTGGAAATAATGATAATTCACCTACTAAAGCTGGGGGTGGATCAAGAACCGCCTCCCCTATTTGGTCAGAATTTATGAAAACTACTTACAAGGTAAAGCAGTGGCGTCCTAAAAACTTTGACCCGCCAAATCCTATAATAACAGGGAAGCCAATCTTAAATGGGCTCGCTGGGGGATCCCAGATAGTAAATACCGACGCTATATCTGGAAAACTTGCCACTGAATATACCCCGCCCGAACTTATTAAACAAAAGGTTTACTACACCGAACCCCACTCTATATTATTTTTCGTGGATAAAGACGACCCCCAAGGCGAAAATCCGTCAAATCCCGCTAAAGACCCGCAGTTTAGTTTATGGGAGGAGGCAATAAATAAATGGGTTGAAACCGTGAAAAACGACCCGGAACAAAATTTGAAATATGAATTTTTAGATCCGCCTCAAGAATTCGACGATGTCCATACGCCGCAAAATATGCCTTTTATTTCTTTATTTTCTCCGTCTAGAAACCAAAATGTTTCTAAGGGCGAAACTTTGAATGTTATTTTTGATTTGAAAAATAATTATCCAATACAAAAAATTGAGATATTATTTAATTCAGAACTACTAAAAACACTTTCTAGCCTTAGCATTCAAAATAGAATGTATTCGACAGACATACAAATCCCTTTTAATGTAAATATTAAAGATGTTAATTCCTTGAAAATAAGGGTTATAGATACTGTCCTAAATAAAAAAGAGGTTGATGTGCCTATTTTTGTTAATAGTATTTAATTAAATTTTCCGTTTCTAAACTAAAACGCCCTAAAAGGGCGTTTTAGTTTAGTTTACACTATAAATCTTACGGATTTAATTATTTTATTTTTATCTAATACTTCTTTTTCTATAAACGCTCTATATAAATACATCTCTTGAAGCCATAAATGATCCACAACTCTCACAATAAGCTCTTTATCGTTATTTACATAAAGCGCTTGGGATTTATCAATCGCGTTTTTATTTACTTTTTTTACTATTTTCTGCCAGTCGCTTTTTATTTTTTCCGTTTCAAGCCCTTCCGACAGCTTTGGTCTTTGAGAAAACCTTTGTATTTGATATTTAATGCGGCGAAACACAATTTAGATCTTTAATGTTAAAATTTAGCGCGCATATTCCGCAATTCTCTTTACTAAACCAACTCTCAGCTATGAACGAATTGGCATAACAATATACCTAAAACCATCACTTTCCCCCGAACTTACTAGAATTGGCGTAGAATCCTTGTTTAATTTTATATTTACAGATGGGCAATCGATAATTTGAAGTCCGTCTAAAAGATAGTTGTAATTGAATGATATTTTTAAATCCTCTGAACCGTTTATTACGCACGGTATTAAAGAATAATGATCTCCATAATCATAATCTTTTGATAAAATTTCGATGTTTTGCTTACTTGGAAGTATGTTTAGCGCAATTTCGTTAATTTTACTTGAAAATAAGCCAGCTGTTCTTATATGGTTCACTAATTCTTCTTTAGAAATTTCAAATGCTATTGAAAAATTTTTAGGGATAATTTGCTCATAATCCGGGTAATCACCGTCTATAACCCTGCTTATCATTGTTATTTTTGGATAATTTTGATTTTTAGTTTTGTTTTTTATGCATATTTGACCTTCGCCGATGTTAAATACTAGCTCTTCGTTGTTGTTAAATACCCTGCATATTAAATCGCAAGTTTTTTTTGGTAGTATTATTTTATGGTTTACGCTATTTTTAAGAGATTTATCTATTCTTTTTTCTGATAAACGAAAACTGTCCGTAGCGGTAAAGCATAAATCACTGCCAATAAACTGAACAAGAACACCCGATATTTCCGGCTTTATATCAAGATTAGACACGCAATAAATAACCGAATTTATCCCTAAAATAAAATCAGAAGTTTTAAGTTCTATAACTAAACCATTCTTAATAGATGGTAAAATAGGAAAATCCGCGTCTGATTCTCCTTTTATAGTTGACTTATGTTTACCACATGCTACTACTATGCTTTTATTACTTTCTAATACCTCCACATTTTCTTCCGGTAATGCTTTTATAAAATTACTAAATAATCTCGCAGGTACGGTGATAGATCCTGATTTTTCAATTCTACCGGGTATTTCTACCTCTATACCAATATCTAAATCTGTTGCTAGTAGTTTTATAGATGATTTAGCATCTTCGCATTTTATTTTAATGTTTTGAAGTATAGGAAGGTTAAAATTTTTACCGATGACTTTTTCCGCTATTGAAACACCCTTCGCTAGATTTGATTGTGTGGATATAAATTTCATAGAAGTAGTATATTTATAATATATAGTTACTTAACTAATAGTATTATTATAGGAACGATTTATTGTTGATAACTTTAATAATATAAGCTAAAATCCTTTACCTTAGCCAATATTAACCCTTTTATTTTTATGTTCTAAAGTGGATATGTTGTGACTTTAAGCTGAATATATAGATTAAAACAAGGGGAAATAAGCAGAGGTTTTTTACTAGGTAATAAAAAAGGTTTTTAATAAACACTATGTAAACAGGTTTAGAACATAGTTATTAACAAGTTATCCACAAATTATTAACAGAACTATTTAAGCTATAAAAAATATTAAGTAATATATATCTCTCTTTTAATTAAGTTTATTTCTTCAGCGAGTTGTTCGTCGTTATTTTTTAAAGCCGTGCATATTTTTGAATAGGCGTGTATTACTGTAGTATGGTCTCTACCGCCAAGCTTATCCCCTATTACAGGAAATGATTGTTTCATTTCTTCTCTCATTAAATACATTAAAACTTGTCGGGGGTGAGCAATTTGCCTTTTTCTATTTTGGCTTAATATATCTTTTTCAGAAACATCATAAATAGACGAAACGGCCTTTATTAACCTTCCAAGATTCATAGCCCTTCTTGGTTTTTTTACTATTTTATCAAGATGTTTTTTAGTTTTTTCAATATTTATATCAGCCCCTTTTTCCTTTGAAGAACTTAAAAGTATATTAAGAGCACCCTCAAGCTCCCGTATATTGCTTTGTATGTATTCAGCGAGATAATATACGACATCATCCTGGAGCTCGGCGCCCTTTTCTTTTAACTTTGACCTTAAAATAGCAACGCGCGTCTCATAGTCGGGATAGCCGACATCAACCATTAGTCCGCCTTCAAACCTAGACCTTAAACGATCTTCTATTGAATCTATGGACTTCGGCGGTCTATCAGAGCTTATTATTATTTGTTTATTATCTTCGTATAAAGTATTAAAAGTATGAAAAAATTCTTCTTGAGTTCTTTCTTTTTTTGCAATAAACTGTATGTCGTCGATAATAAGGACATCTAATTTTCTGTATTGTTCTCGAAATTCTTTTAGGGTTTGATAGTGTAACCCATTTATGAAGTCGTTAGTAAATTTTTCAGAAGATATATATTTTATTTTTCTGTTTTTATCCGTATCTTTAAGTTTATTGCCAACAGCTTGGAGTAAGTGAGTTTTTCCAAGTCCAACACCTCCATATATATAAAGAGGATTATATTCCCTGCCGGGGTTTTCGCTAATAGAACAAGCGGCGGCGTGAGCGACTTCATTGGAGGCGCCGACTATAAAAGTATTAAAAGTATATTTTGGGTTGAGATTTGTTTCCTTGTCTATATTCAACTGTTCAAAAGCCAGCTGGTCGTTTAGGTTGCTTAGAGTTTTCATCCTCGAGGCGGATTGCGACGAATTGAGTGAAGATTGAGGTTTTTTACTTTCTATAAGGAAAGAAACCTCCTTTATTTCAGGGCAAACCTGCCTTATTGATCGTAAAATAAGCTTATAAAATTTATTCTCAAGCCATTCCTTGGAGAATCCGTTTGGGACGCTTATAACAACACCAGAATCCTTTCTGGATATTATATAAGTATTCCTAAACCATGTGGTAAAGTTGGCCTTCGATGTATTAAGCTCTATTTCGGATAGGGCTATTTGCCACAAATCTTCTTTAGTCACTAGTATGCAAATCTTATCATTAATAATATTCGCGAATTAGCGTTAAAGTTTTTGGACTGACGGAAATAAACGCAATTCTAGAAGCAGGTCGCGCGCGAATTGATATTTACGATTTGATTGGCGTTAGAAAAAGGTCACCCTTAAGTATAGCATAAGTAAGCGGGTATTTGAAAAGTCTTTACAAGGATAAAATATGTGAAGAGATTGTGGATAAGCTGTTTATAAGTTTTTATCTTGACATTCAAAACAATAAAATTGACCGAAGCTTATTTTAGTGCTAAGATTTTCGTATATGTCAGTTACATACAACCCAAAAAAGAAGAAAAGAAGAAGAACCCACGGCTTCAGGAATAGGTCTAAGGATAAAAACGGGAAAAGAGTACTCGCCCGCAGAAGGAAGAAAGGAAGGAAAAAACTTACGGTTTAGAAAGATAATTGCCTCGGATATTACTAAAAAGTAATATCCGTTGATTGATTTGTGCTACCACGCAAATATCGCCTAGGGAAAAACAAAAATTTCAGCAGAGTTTTTAAGGACGGCAGTTTTACTAAAGGAAAAATAATTTCTTTAAAAAAATTTAATAACAACCTTTTATTTGCAAGGGTCGGGTTTGTTGTAGGACAAAAAGTAGCGAAAAAATCAGTGGATAGGGTTAAGGTTAAAAGAAGGTTATCGTCTATCATAGAGAGATTAGTTGGCGAAATTAACGACGGGGTTGATGTCATAATATTACCCACAAGCGATGTCGTAAGCCAAAAATATGAAGAAATTGAAAAAGAGCTAAGGGATCTGCTTAAAAAAGCGAAGATATTATAACCCGAACACATTTAGAAGGCTTTTGTAATAAAAAGAAGCATGAAAGAAATTTTATTATCAGTGCTCAAAATATACAAAATTGTATTATCCCCTATTATTTCAACAGTATTCCCATATTATGGATGCAGGTTTTGGCCTACATGCTCTGACTATACTTATAAGGCCGTGGAAACACTAGGAGTTGTTAAGGGCTCGTTTATGGGGATTAAGAGGGTTATTAGGTGTAGTCCATTTTCAAAAGGAGGCGCGGATGATATAAATATCTATCATAAAATCTAAATTATGGATTTTTTTATTACCATATTCAACGAAGCACTCTATCGGCCGATATTTAACTTTCTTATTTTTGTTTATAATGTAATACCAGGACGGGATTTTGGGATAGCCATAATTATCGTAACAATTCTTTTAAGAATATTATTATTTCCCCTAGCGCACAAAGCGCTTAAGTCCCAGAAGGCCCTTCAAGAGCTTCAGCCAAAAATAAAGGAGATGCAAGGTAAGATAAAAAATAAAGAAGAGCAAGCAAAAAAATTACTGGAGTTCTACAAAGAAAACAAAATAAATCCATTTTCTGGATGTTTGCCAATACTTATACAACTGCCTATTTTAATAGCTCTTTACAGGGTGTTTCTGCACGGGCTTGACCCGTCCAGTTTAGATGCCTTGTATCCATTTATTCAAAATCCCGGCACAATAAACCCCACATTTTTAAGTATAATTGATCTTTCAAAGCCCAATTATTGGCTTGCTATACTCGCGGGAGTTTCACAGTATATTCAGTCAAAAGCGACTTTTCAGAAAAAAGACAAGCCAGGGCAAGGTATGCTTAATTCCGACTTTTCTAAGAGTATGACAATGTCGTTTTTGTATGTCATGCCGGTATTTTTAGTGGTTATATCATGGAAATTACCGGCGGGGCTTCCTCTATACTGGGTGATAACAATGCTATTCTCTTGGGGTCAGCAAGTTATAGTAAATAAAGGTTTCAAAAAAACACTTTCAACGGTTGATAAGTAAGACAGTAGCGATTGAAACTAAAAAATATGATATTAACTGAAATAACAAAGAATATACTAAATTACTTTGGATGCGAAGGCGCTGAAATTACAGAGCAAGAAATAGACGGGAGAATTATTGTTGATATTAAAGCGAC
This sequence comes from Candidatus Spechtbacteria bacterium RIFCSPHIGHO2_02_FULL_43_15b, assembly GCA_001819985.1. Classification (GTDB taxonomy): domain Bacteria; phylum Patescibacteriota; class Minisyncoccia; order Spechtbacterales; family HO2-43-30; genus HO2-43-30. The sequence continues at coordinate 3,546 of MHOE01000006.1, read as the reverse complement.
TAACGGGAGAGACCTTGTGGGAGAAAAAGGCGCGACCCTTTTAGTGTTACAGCATATTATAAGAAGGATAGCTTCAAAACAGATATCTCCTAGTATTGTCGTAGATATAGATGTAAACGGGTATAAAAAAATGCGCGAGAGTATTTTAAGGGACTTCGCTTTAGATGTGGGTAATAAGGTAAGAATAAACAAGAAATCGGTAGAGCTTGAGCCAATGCCGTCTACGGACAGGAGGATAATACATCTGACATTAGCCAGTTTTTCGGATATAACGACAGAAAGCGCAGGAGAGGGCTTTAGTAGATATGTTATTGTACGGCCATATCCATAATTTTAACGCATATCAAAACGCGAACGATAATAAATTTGTGACTAGCATTTCAAATAAAATAGCCCTAAACGCCGCGATATCTGCGGGATCACGATTAGTGAGTATGGCGTTCGGGCTTGTATCGGTTAGTTTGGTAATAAGAACTTTGGGGCAGGAAGGTTTTGGGCAGTATTCTACAGTCCTTGCCTACCTAGCCCTTTTTGTTATTGCGGCGGATTTAGGGCTTCACTCTTTAATGGCGAGGGAGATATCAAGAAGCGAGCGCGATTTATCGGCCGTGTCAAGTAATTTTTTCAGCTTAAGATTCGCGGGAACAGTGATTTTTTTAGCGCTGGGATTTTTGTTATGCTTTCTATTCCCCTACCCCATTGAGGTAAAAATGGCCATAGGTTTAGGTTCTTTTGGATTCTTATTCCTGTCTATGTCGCAAATTCTTTTAGTTGTGTTTCAGAAGTATCTAACGCTTCATAAAGCGGCTATTGCGGAAGTTTTAGGCAGAACAGTCCAGGTGTTATTCGTTTATCTTATCTATATTCGGTTTGGGGATTTGAATATAACAACTAGCGAAAATATGTCTCAAGGGAAGGTTCTTTATTTGTTTATTTTGGTTATGTCATTGGCGTCTCTGACTATATTTTTTTTCGAGTTCGTTTTCGTCAGGAAAACGGTTAAAATATCCTTAAACTTCAAATTTAAGGAGTGGTACCAAATTCTTAAAGTGGCGTGGCCCATTGCGCTATCAATAGCGTTGACGCTCATTTATTTCAAGATAGACACGATATTTTTATCAGTAATGAAGCCGCCGGAGCATGTAGGCATTTACGGCGCGGCGTACAGGGTGCTTGAAAGTCTGATATTTTTTCCTGCGATGTTCGCTGGTATTATGATGCCGATTCTTTCAAAAGAGGTAACGAAAAGCTTAAAAGATTTTAATAATGTCTTAGCAAAAAGCTTAAAGGCCGTGTCAGTATTCGCTTTTCCTACCGCGGTTGGCGGTATTCTGCTTTCATATTCGATAGTTAGCCTAATTGGCGGGAAAGAGTTTTTGGCCGCGGGGTTAACTATGCAGATATTATTTATCGCCATAGGCCTAATATTTTTCGGGAATATTCTTGGCAGAGCCGTAATAGCGCTTGATCTTCAAAAAAAAGCCACAGCCGCTTATCTTTTCGGAGTGGTGTTAAATGTCGCTTTGAATATTATATTCATACCAAAATACAGCTATTTGGGGGCGGCGTGGACGACCGTGGTTACGGAACTGATGATAGTAGCGTTTCTTTTCCTATTAGTAAAATTAAAAACAGACCTTAAGGTGAAATGGGGAGATTTATGGAAAATATTAGGGTCGTGCGTTGTTATGGGCGTATTTTTATACGCATTCGCGAATCCTATTACAGAGCCATTGCCGCTTTGGAAACTTGGCATTGCGATAGTAATAGGAGCGGTTTCTTACTTTGGAGCCCTATATATTATTAAAGGGGTGGATATAAAAGAAATATCGAGCATTATGAATGTTAAACCCCCGACTAGTTAGTCGGGGGTTTTTGCTGTCAGCACCCGCATTTCTTATGTAAGATTTTTTCGTCTAAGATTTTTTCTTCCAGGTACGGGTAGTCGTACCCATTTGGGTATGTGTAGAGACGGGTTTCCTCTTCTCTAAAAACGATTTTCACAGTACCGGGCATTACCTCGTCATCAATAAACGGGAATGCCTGCGGGAATATTTTTATCTTTTCGGCCGGGACAATATAAGATTGCCCACCAGCGGAAAACCTTAAATTCCCATTTTCAAAAACTATACTGTCTATGAGCACATAGACAGTCGTCCCTATGACGGGGCGGTCAGCCACGCCATCATCGAAACGATCGGCGTGCGTCTTTCTCAATGTATCGCTGTCGCTGGCCTCGACGGGCGCACAGCCAGTAAAAATAATAAAAAGAGCCAAAAGCATCCAAAATTTACCCATTTTGCTTTGCACCCCCGTCAATTGCCATGCTATAGTAGTATTATAGAATAATATTACAATATCGTCAATAGTTTGGAAAGTGTAATATCTGGTTCTTGGCAGATACTTAGCGCAAAATATTAGATTGGCGCATAAACCTTTTTAGATCCACATTCATTTTTAGGTTCAAAAGGTCCATTAATAAGCGACGGTATGCCCTTTTCAAATTGGGTTTCTACCAGCATCTCTATGACAATCTGCTTAACAGAATCACCCCATGTTTTCTCGCAGGGTTTGGCTGGATCATCTTTTTCGTATTTTCGGCAGAATAACTCTTTATTATCAAGGTCAGGTATATAAACAGAGCCATCTTTAAGTATATCTGCCGGTATAGGTTGGGTTTGAACAACATAGCCAGGCGCCACGCTTCTATATCTAGATGAACCAAGATTATCCGTATTTTCGCCAGTTCCATCTGATATTATACACGGCTCGTCCGCGATAGTATTTATCACAATGCATTTTTCCTCCTTATCGCATAATTGCACCCTGTATTTGCCTATAATCTTCAAAGAATCAAGTGTGGGTTTGCCGGTGGCTGTCTTACCTATGACATTTCCATCCTCCAAATCAAAATCAGACGATATAAGTATTTCGTAAGTGTCCGTGAAATCTTTATTCGAATACAAAACTACGCCTGCCTGCCTAAAATTACTCGAGGATATCTGCATAGATGATGCTTCTTCAGACAAATTTCCCAGCGGAACCCCATTTTTATCATCGTAGGTAACAGTTTCAAGATTTGGTATATTTACCCAATTAAGAATACCGGAACAGTTTTTGTAATCAGCGTCTATGCATATCTGAAAAGCAAACTCTTCGGGGTTTGTCGTTGCCTTTGCGACTCTAAGAGATTTAGCCATGTCGTTTGCGCTTTTTCCTTTTTGGAAATTTCGGCCTTTTACCTTAGAAAAATCAGCAGAACTATCTATGAAAGTAAAATGCGTGTTAAAACCTATCCCGACATTTGAGTTAAAATCCGTTTCCGAAAATAATTTAATGGAATAGCCAAGGCAATCGCTTTTAAGAAAATCTAAAGATTGTAGCGTCAAGGGTGGGTTTAGTATTTTGCCGGGCGAGGACACAACCTGTAGAGGTCCGGAGTCGGGCGTTAATTTTACCTCGCAATTACCCATAATTTTAATATTAGATATTTGAACCCCGATCATATCGGAACCTGAATTAAAATTGGCAATATCGTGCAGTACG
>MHOE01000005.1:4855-9041 GCA_001819985.1 Candidatus Spechtbacteria bacterium RIFCSPHIGHO2_02_FULL_43_15b | reverse complement strand
ATGTTATGATATGAGAAAATAGCAAAACTGCGGTTCGCGAAACCGCAGTTAAATGTTTATTATGAATCCAAAACTAATATTCAAATACTATTGGCCGCATATCAAAAAATATAAAAAAAGCGGGATCCTTGCTTTTATCGGATACGGCCTTGGCACTTTGGCACTCGACGCGGGAGCGCCGCTTTTGTACACGCGGATTATTGATACGGTGTCGTCAAGCGAAGACCGGTCAGCCGCGGCGGGCACGCTCATAAGCGCTCTTTTGATGCTCGGCGCGGTCATATTCGCGTACAACCTGTTTTACAGAGCGGCGGATTACGCAATGGCTTTTTGCCAGAGCCATATAGGAAAGAATATCGCGGACGACGCTTTCTCGCGGCTTCAAACGCATTCGTACGATTTTTTTTCTAACAGTTTTACCGGCGCTCTTGTCGCGAGGGTGAAGAGATATGTTGACGCTTTTGAAACCATCCATGACCAGATAGTTTTTACGATATGGATGCATGGCCTGCGACTTATTTTGGGAATATGCGTGCTCGCGTGGTTTGCGCCGATATTGGGCGGCATATTTTTTGTATGGCTTGTTCTCTACACTACTATAACGATTCTTTTCGCAAAGAAAAAAATCAAAAGAGATTTGCTTGAAACGGAGGCGAATTCAAAGGTTACCGCTAACCTAGCGGATGTTATAACGAACATACTCAATGTCAAAATGTTTTCATCGCAGAAAAAAGAATCCGCGATTTTCGCGAAAGCTACGGATCTTGAGCAGAGGCGCCTCAAGGACGCGCTCTATTTCCAGAACATTCAGTTTACTTTTCAGGGATATTTTATCGGGATTTTTGAATTTGTCGGGATGTACGCGGCGCTGACTTTGTGGATAGACGGGGTGATTTCGGCCGGGACTATCATACTTATGCAGATATATATATTAAAGTCATTCGATATCGTATGGAATATCGGCCGTAATTTCACAAGGACTATGAGAGCGTTCGCCGAAGCGAAAGAGATGGTCGATATTTTCGAGAAGCCGCTTTCAGTGAAGGATCCGGAAAATCCCGAGAAATGTCAAATAAACGAAGGTTACATAAAATTCGAAAATGTGTCGTTTCGTTACGGGGATGGAGGAGATATTTTTTCAAACTTGTCGTTTGATATCAAGCCCGGAGAAAAAGTGGGATTGGTGGGGCCGTCCGGAGCGGGAAAAACCACGGTAACAAAACTTCTGCTTCGCTTCGCGGATCTTCAAAAAGGCAGGATACTGATTGACGGGCAGGATATATCGCGAATTACGCAAAGCGATTTGCGGTCGAATATATCGTATGTGGCGCAGGATCCGATTCTGTTTCACCGCACGATTCGGGAAAATATAGCGTATTCGGCATACGGAGCGGGCGAAGATAGCGTGGCAGAAGCCGCAAAGAGCGCGCACGCCCACGATTTTATTCTTAATTTGCCCAAAGGATACGATACCCTCGTTGGCGAACGGGGCGTTAAACTTTCCGGCGGCGAACGGCAGAGAGTGGCGATAGCGCGGGCTATGTTGAAAGACTCGCCTATTTTGGTATTGGATGAAGCGACAAGTTCGCTCGATTCCATAAGCGAAAAGCATATTCAGGACGCGTTCGATAACCTTATGAGAGGGCGTACCACTATGGTTGTCGCGCACCGTTTAAGCACTATACAGAAGATGGATCGCATTATGGTTTTTGACAAAGGAATGATATTGGAACAAGGGACTCATAATGAGTTGATCCAAAAAAACGGGCTTTACTCTGAATTATGGCGGGAGCAAAGCCACGGGTTTGTGGGCGGATAAATCGGACAAACTTTTACAAATTCGGAGATTGTGGTACGGTTTAGTAAGAAATCTAAAGATTAGTAGGGGGAAGTAGTGGTTAAAGGCGACGAAAAAGCACTTGGAGAAATCCAAAGCGAAATTGAAGAGTTGGATCGTGAAGTTAAAGACAGAATTCGTACTTTGGAAAACATAATTAATTCAGCGCAAGAGCTTTTAATGGAATTTGGAAGCATTGTCGTAAGAGATGTATTTAATTCCCATACGAAAATCGTGAGAAAACTGTATAATTTCGGAAAATTTTCATTCGACTACTTTTCCGGCATGTCCATGTTTGGCGGTGACCGGATTGCTATATGGTATAATTATACGGACGGTAATGACAATTTGGGCAGTGTAGTCCTCGATGTTTATTGGCAGAAGGCGCCTTCATACCAGGTGACAATTTTTGCGGATGGGGATTGGGTGGAAGAATTTTATAATATGATTAAAAATAAAGATAGGATAGCGGACTCCAGAAAAAGAGCGGAGGAAAAAAGGGAAGAAGAGGAAGAGCTGACTCTTAAGACAAGGGAAAAGCTAAGAATTTTGACGGAACTCGCAAAAAGGCTTCAGATAAAATCATACTAGAGTTCGCATGGACAAACTAACCCGTCCATAAATCTTAGGGGCGGGTTTTTTAATGGGGTATTTCTTGCGCTGTTGCATTTGACACTATCTTAATTTTCTTGTATTATAGAATACAGTCTCATAGCGATGGGGCTTTTTCTATCCCTGACTCTTCAAGAGTTGAAGGGTAAGGGATGGAAATACGAAATATAGCCATAATAGCACATGTTGATCACGGCAAGACAACTCTTACCGATGCCCTGCTTCGTTTTGCGGGCGCGGTGGAGGAAAATGTCTCAATGGATTCAAACGCGCTCGAACAGGAGCGCGGCATTACGATTTATTCAAAAAATGCGGCAATTTTTTACAAGGACACTAAGATAAATATAGTGGACACTCCTGGACACGCGGATTTCGGCTCTGAAGTGGAGCGGGTGTTGAGGTCTATTGACTCGGTGCTTCTTGTCGTTGACGCGCAGGAAGGGCCGATGCCGCAGACGCGGTTCGTCCTCAAAAAATCGCTCGAATTGGGGCTGAAGCCGATTTTGGTCGTAAATAAAATAGACAAGCCAGCGGCTGATCCGAGGCGAACGGAAGACCGTGTTCTTGAATTATTCCTTGATCTTGGCGCATCTGATGAGCAGGCGAATTTCCCCATAGTTTATACGATAGGGCGTCTTGGAATCGCGAAGAAAAATCTTACGGACGAGTCGTCGGATTTGTCTCCTTTATTGGACGCAATACTTGAGTATGTGGCACCCGCTTCATCGGACAAGCGCCTTTCGATGCCTCTTCGGCTTCAGCCGTTTAATCTTGGATATGATGATTTTATGGGGCGCCTTGCTGTGGCGAGGATTTACGACGGTTCAGTTAACAGCGGAGATCGGGTATTTGTAAAAAAACCAAACGGAGAAACAAGGCCGGGAAAGATCACGAAAGTTTTTACATTCAATGGCCTAGAAAAAACAGAAGTTGAAACAGCAAGCGCGGGGGACATCGCGCTTATCGCGGGCCTTCCTGATATTTATATAGGAGAGACCGTGACAAGCGATGAAAATTCGAAGCCGCTTGACGCGATAGCGATTGACGAGCCGACGATAGAACTTGATTTTCTCGTGAACGATTCGCCACTCGCGGGACGGGAAGGAAAATATGTCACCTCCCGCCAGCTTAGGGAATATCTGGAGAAGGAAGTCGAGGTAAATGTAGGCCTGAAAGTGGATTTCTCTTTGTACGAAAGTTTCAAGGTATCGGGAAGAGGCGAGCTTCACATAGCGATTTTGCTTGAAAATATGCGAAGAGCGGGTTACGAGGTTCAGGTTTCCCAGCCGCAGGTTATTATCCGCGAAGAAAACGGGGTGAAACTCGAACCTTTCGAAGAGGTTATCGTGGATACGCCAAACGAATGTCAGGGCGTGATAATCGAAAATTTAAGCGCTAGGGGGTTTGTGATAAAAGATCTGCATCCTGAAAGCGAAAAGACCTTGCGTCTTTCTTTTGAAGGCCCAACACGAGGTCTGCTCGGGTATAGAAGCCAGTTTACGATAAGTACAAAAGGCGAGGGTATTCTTTCCTCGAGATTTTTGGAATTCAGGCCATACGCGGGGCCGATTCAAAAACGCCAGGTAGGGTCGATGACATCTATGGCTACGGGCAAGGCGCTTGCTTACGCTTTATGGAATTTGCAGGATAGGGGGACTTTGTACATTAAGCCGAATATCAATGTGTACGAAGGCATGGTCTTAGGGAACACATCGAAAGGCGAGGAGATGGCGGTGA
>MHOE01000005.1:0-4845 GCA_001819985.1 Candidatus Spechtbacteria bacterium RIFCSPHIGHO2_02_FULL_43_15b | reverse complement strand
AGGAAAGCACATGACAAATGTGCGGTCTTCGGCATCGGACGAAGCGATAGACCTTGTTCCGCCTGTTGAACTTACCATAGAGACGGGTCTTGAAGTGATGTCTGAAGACGAATATCTCGAAGTTACCCCACTGAATGTTCGTTTGAGGAAAAAAATTTTAAGCGCGGGAAACCGTTCAAAAAACAGAAAAGGATAGGAGGATTGCAAATTTACGGTTTGCCGATAATTTGAAAAGCGAAAAAGCTCTTAAACCAATCAGCCCGAAGGGCTGATTTTTGCGCGGAATTTTTATTCTGTGTTTTTATAAACATTTTCATAACCAGATCGTCGTGATATACTTTCAATAACGGCATATTTTGGGCAAATAAAAGCTGAAAATTATGGAAACGGTGCTGAAAGTAGAAAATCTAAAAAAAAAGTACAAAAATTTTACTGCCGTAAACGGAATATCTTTTGAGGTGAAAGAGAGCGAGATTGTGGGATTGCTCGGCGCAAACGGAGCTGGAAAAACAACAACTATCCACATGATTCTTTCCCTGCTGATGCCGACATCCGGAACGGTAGAAATTTTTGGCAAAAATTTGTTCGAAAATAGGGAAAAATGCCTTGAAAAAATGAATTTCGTCGCTCCATACGCGGCTTTGCCGTATAATCTAACCGTATATGAAAATCTCGTTGTTTTCGCTCTGCTTTACGGGATTAAGGACTATACGGATTTGATTGATCTGCTTATCAAAGAATTCAAACTGGAAAAGTTCAGAAAGACAAGAGCCGGAAAGCTTTCGTCGGGCGAGCAAACTCGTCTCACGATGGCAAAGGCCTTTCTTAATAATCCGAAGCTCCTTCTGCTCGACGAGCCGACTTCATCTCTTGATCCGACAACGGCATGGGAATTACGAAACTTGATTTGGCAAAAAATGGAATCAACGGGCGGAGCTACCCTGTGGACTTCCCATAATATGAACGAAATGGATAAAATGTGCGACAGGATTATTTTTTTGTCGCACGGAAAAATTGTTCAAATGGACACTCCGCAAGCGTTAAAGGAAAAATTCAAAGCCGAGGACCTCGAAGATGTTTTTATAAGTATTTCAAAAGGAAACTAATTTTTATGAATTATCTGCACATAAAAGGAATAGTATTAAGGAATTTTTTTCTTACAAGGAAAAGTCCTCATAGAGTCGCGGGCTTGTTTTACCTGATAACTCTCGAGCTTGTGGCGTGGGGGTTCGTGACTTTTTGGATTCAGGATATCGCGGAGACCGATTTGAAAGTAAATTTTGTTTTGACCCTGCTTGGAGCGCTGATATTTTGGCATATGTTTTACGAAGGTCAGCAAGGGATAAGCGTTGCGTTTCTGGAGGATATATGGGCAAGGAATGTTATAAATGTCTTTTCGTCGCCGGTTAAATTGAGCGAGTTTGTGGTCGCGCTTTCGATTGTAAGCGTTATAAACGCCATTATAGGAACTTTATTTATATCATGCTTGGCATTTATATTTTACGGCCTTGAAATATGGTCGTTCGGATTTTACATAGTGCCGTTATTCGTTAATGTGCTTGTGTTCGGGTGGGCTTTGGGATTCGTGTCTATGGGTTTAATCTTGAGATTCGGGCCCTCATTTGAAGTTCTTGTGTGGTCTATACCCGCTATTTTTATGCCGCTGTCGGCGGTGTTTTATCCGGTTTCCGTGCTTCCGGAATTTTTCGCGAAAGTTGCCTATTTTCTTCCCACGATGCATGTATTTGAGGGTATGCGAAGCGTTATTCTTAACTCCAGTTTTCCGATGGAGAATATAGTTATGGCAACGCTTCTGAATATTTTTTACTTCATTTTATCGATATTCATACTTTATCTTTTGGTTAGATCCGCGAGAAATAAAGGAGCTTTGAGTAGATTGGTTGTGGAATAAGGCGGAAATGGAGAAATGAAACTGGCTCACGCGATGCGTGAGCCAGTTTTTACCACCAAGAACAGAGTTTTTTGGGCGGGGGTGGTGTTACCCCGTCCTCTTCCGGTCCTCCACAGACGGGGGTGTACCGCACTCGGCGATTGCCAATGCGGCTGGCCATTTCCCGCAGAGCTTCCGTATACCTGCGGGCTCCGAGATTCCGGAAATCTCGGAGTTTTTCGATTCGGGGGTTTTTGCCCCCGTCTTTTTTTTCTATACAGGCCTTTTCTGCCTGCAGAATTGACGCCTCAAGCTCGTCGCTTGAGGCGTTCGGAAAATCATTGAGGAGTTCATAGTAGAACCCCTCTTCTTTTTTTTGCAGATCGGTATCGGTATATATATAGCCCTCCTCGGATTCCAAAACCCCCCAAAAAAGATCATAAAGTCCATTCACTCCAACACTCCTTCTTAAAACATTTAATTTTATTTTACACCATTTCCATATATCATGTCAAGAGATGGTAGGGGGTATTCAAAAATAGGCCAAATTAGCCAAAATTTGCCCTACTATCAGCAAATATGCTATATTTTATTGATCTTAATATGGCAAAGGAAATAGAAACAACATCAAAAGAAAAAAGAGTTTATCAGCCGCCAAAAAATATCAGGAAAAACGCGCATATAAAAAGCGAAAGCGAATACGGGCGTCTTTATGATGAATCGATAAAAAAGCCGGCGAAATTCTGGGCGCGGCAAGCGAGCGAGAATCTGGATTGGTTCAAGAAATGGAACAAGGTTATGGAATATGATTTTTTCGACATAGGAGATTCCAGCGCGCCTTACGCGAGATTTTTTATCGGGGGAAAACTTAATGTTTCGTATAATTGTTTAGACAGGCATATAAAAACGGCGCGGAGAAACAAAGCGGCTATAATATGGCAGGGTGAAAATAAACAGGAAAAAAGAACCCTGACATACCAAGCGCTTCACGATGGAGTAGCAAAATTCAGCAATGTTCTTAAAAATAACGGGATCAAAAAGGGCGATGTCGTTACAATTTATATGCCCATGATTCCCGAACTTCCGATATGCATGCTTGCCTGTTCGCGGATAGGCGTTATACACTCGGTGGTTTTTTCGGCGTTCAGCGCGAATGCTTTGAAGGATAGAATAACCGACTGTAAATCGAAGATGGTTATAACTTCGGATGTGAGTTTTTATTCGGGGAAAGTCGCGAAACTCAAGGAAAAAGTGGACGCGGCGCTTGAAGAGACAAGCACGGTAAAAAAAGTCATTGTTTATAAAAGAGGAGACGGAGATGTGAAAATGAAAAGCGGGAGGGATTTTTGGTGGCATGAAGAAATGGCTATGGCTTCGGATAGTTTTAGCGCGGCAGAGATGGACTCCGAAGACCCACTTTTTATTTTGTACACAAGCGGCAGTACCGGCAAGCCCAAGGGTGTTCTGCATACGACCGGAGGATATCTTCTTTACGCGGCTCTTACCGCGAAATATGTTTTCGATCTCAAAGATAATGATATTTTTTGGTGTACAGCGGATATCGGGTGGGTTACGGGGCATTCGTATGTAGTGTACGGGCCTCTGGCAAACGGCGCTACCGTGTTAATGTACGAAGGCGCGTCCGCTTTTCCGGAACCTGACAGATTCTGGGAAATAATTGATGATTATAAGGTTAATATTTTTTATACCGCGCCTACGGCAATTCGCGCGATGATGTCTTTGGGGGATAGCTGGCCCGCGAAGCACGATCTTTCGAGTTTGAGAATTTTGGGAAGCGTGGGAGAGCCGATAAACCCCGAGGCGTGGATGTGGTATTCAAGGATGATAGGAAAAGGCAAGTGCCCGATAGTTGACACATGGTGGCAGACTGAAACCGGAGGGATAATGATTACGCCTCTTCCTGGCGCGATTCCAACAAAGCCGGGTTCCGCGTCAAAGCCGTTTTTTGGAATTTTGCCGGAGATTTTGAGAGAAGACGGAAAAGAAGCGGCTGTGAACGAAGGGGGCAAGCTTTTTATTTCGCGTCCATGGCCTGGGATGATAAGGGGCGTGTATGGGGACAAAAGAAATAAACTTGTAAAGAAGGTTTATTTTTCCGCGTATCCCGGGAAATATTTTACTGGAGACGGATGCAGAAAAGATAAAGGCGGGTATTACTGGCTACTCGGGCGCATAGACGATGTGATAAATGTTTCGGGACACAGGTTTTCAACCGCGGAAATAGAAAGCGCGTTCGTGTCTCACGGTAATGTGGCGGAAGCCGCGGTAGTCGGATATCCGCATGATATAAAAGGACAGGGTATTCATTGCTTTGTTACATTAAAGAGCGGAGTGAATCCTTCGGAGTCGTTGAAAAAAGCGCTGATAGATCATGTGAGAAACGAGATAAGCCCTATAGCTACTCCGGATAAAATTCAATTCGCGTCATCACTTCCCAAAACTCGGTCGGGAAAAATAATGCGTCGAATTCTAAGAAAAATCGCTGAAGGCGAGTTCGAAGCTATTGGGGATACTAGTACCCTCGCCGATCCAAGCGTACTCGAAAAACTTATAAGCGAACGCGTATAAAAACGGCCGTTATTTATCAGCCGTTTTCAGATTATACTCCACAAAATTTTTTATATCTTCGAAAAACGAGTCTATCGTATCGCCGTTGGATATTTTAATATCCGCGTTTTCGCCTATTTTGGGTATGAAAATTTCTGTTTGGGATAGGTCGGCTTGGAGGAATTGGGCAAAAGTTAAATCTGCTTCTTCCAGCTTATCTTTCCTGGACTTTACGCGCGAATATCGGGTGCGCGCGTCAGCGGTTATATAGATCAGGAAATTATTCGGGAACCTTCTTAAAACTTCCACATCGGATGGCCATCGAACTCCGTCGAACACGCAAATATCAGCGTCCGATTGCGAAATCCGCGCAAATATGGCTTCGC
>MHOE01000004.1:27569-35405 GCA_001819985.1 Candidatus Spechtbacteria bacterium RIFCSPHIGHO2_02_FULL_43_15b | reverse complement strand
CTCAAAAATGCTTGGATTCTCGCGGGGAAATACCATGCCGAGGCGCGAAGCGCCGAGGCAACCTCTTTCAATTTCGCTGAATGTAAAACTTGGCGGAGAGGGTGGGATTTGAACCCACGATACCTTGCGGTATGCCGCCCTTCCAAGGCGGTGCACTAGGCCACTATGCGACCTCTCCTTGATTATGTAACACAAACTTGATTGCGCATAATTTCGCATTGCAGTATTCGGGATTTATTTTATCAAATCACCTATTGCGTAAAACATTATACCCGCAGCTCCCCAAAACGGAAACGATAATATGCTTCCATACCCAAATATAGTCAAATGCTTATAAGCGAACAATCGCTCCCGTGATATTGCTTTGTAAAAAAAATCTACAGCCGCCTCGAGAGCCATACCCATAATTCCGAAAATGATAAACAATTTCGCATGGTCGGTATTGAAAATCATAAAAATTAAAAACGCCAAAAATATCCCGCTTACAATCGCTACATAGCCGGATTTCCAGCCGGTAATCAACCCAAACTTTTTACCGAAAACCGAAGCGATAAATCCGAGAAGTATAACTACCGCATTTAGAAACAGGATCATAAATTTATTATGACACGCCGCGCAAGGCCTTTATCCTTTCCTCTACGGGCGGGTGAGTCATAAATATTTTTGCGAGCCACGGGGTCTTACCCCCACGCTTATCCGCCTTAAATGGATTTTCAAAGAAAAGATGCGCTGTCGCGTTGTTTGCGCTTCTCATCTGATTTGGGTCGCTTGAAATTTTTTCAAGGGCGTTTGCGAGCCCTTCAGGATAACGCGTAAGCAAGGCTCCTGAAGCATCCGCGAGAAACTCCCTTTTTCGTGAAATCGCAAGCCGTATAAGCGTTGCGAAAAGCGGAGCTATAAGCATTGCCGCAATGCCAATGGCAAGTATTACTCCATGAGCTCCGCCATCCCGTGAATCCCTTCTTCCCGAAGACCCGCCGCTCCAGAGCATATGACGCGTCATCAAATCGGAAACCATCACAATACTTCCTGCCAAAACCACCATAACAGTAGAAACCAGCATATCCCGATTCCCGATATGCGAGAGCTCATGCGCGATAACTCCTTCGAGCTCTGTCCGGTCAAGCCGATTCAAAAGTCCCCTAGTTACCGCTACCACGCCGTGTTCCGGATTTCTTCCCGTCGCGAACGCATTCAGCGCGGCATCATCCATAACATAAATTTTTGGCACCGGCAGACCGGCAGTTATGGATAAATTCTCTACGATCCTATAAAGTTCCGCGGCATCCTCTTTAGTCACAGGTTTCGCGTGCGTCATTGCGATAACGAGCTTATCCGAGAACCAATATGAACCCACGCTCATCAGTAAACTTATTACCACAGAAAGATAAAGAACTGCCGGACTTGCCGATAAGTAACTCAAAAACCATCCCACTCCAATAAGGATCGAAATAAATATAGCCATCAGTAACCAAGTTTTGCGAATGTTAGAATCTTTGTGCGAGTAAAGAGTTTCCATATCAAAAAAATTCAGCTTATAAAATAAGGGTTCCAAAAAATCGCTTTGGATTTTTACTTTTTTCAGCTACCGTAATTTTCCTTGACACCGAATTTATGCCCAAGATTTACGATAATTAAAACTTCACCTCCGGAACTCCGCGCTCCTCTTCCAGCTCTATTTCGAACATATCCGCCTTTTTGAATTTAAACATATTAGCTATAAAATTGGTCGGCACTGTTTCGATCTGCGTATTCAGAGACATAACATTATTGTTGTAGAATCTGCGCGAAGCCATTATTTTATCTTCTGTATCGCGAATTTCTCTTTGTAATTCAAGAAAATTTGTAGAGGCCTTGAGTTCGGGATAATTTTCAGATACCGCAAACAAGGTTTTCAAAGCGCCGGTTAGCATATTTTCAGCCCTCTGGAGATCTTTCTGGTCTTTTGCTCCAGAAATAGCCGCTCTTGCTTCCGTAACTTTTTCAAAAACTCCTTTTTCGTGAACCGCGTATCCTTTTACCGCTTCGACCAAATTCGGAATAAGGTTGTGGCGACGCTTTAACTGTACCTCGATATCCGACCACGCCTCCTTGACCCTGTTTCGCATGGAAACCAAACTGTTGTACATCAGAACCGCCCAAACGAGAATCGCCAAAGGTATTGCGAGAACATTTAATTTCCATGGGATCAAATCGAATAATGCGCTTGCGGATAAAAGACCTAAAACCACTAAAAAGATTATATTGTTCATAAAATTAGCATTGAAGTTAAATCTTTATTGACCTTTTCCTATGCATACAATGTAGCATATTCGCATCACTCGGGCAAACAAAATGCCCGAAGAATTACGGGCATTTTGTTTTGAGATACCAGCCGAGTAAACTTTGGCCCTCGGAATAGCCATGTTTAGTAATCCATTCCTCCCATACCGGGCATACCGCCGGGCATTCCGCCCCCTTTCCCCTTCTTTTCGGGGAGTTCCACAACAACTACTTCAGTCGTAAGAATCATACCAGAAGCCGATGCCGCGTTTTGAAGAGCCGATCGCACTACTTTTGTAGGATCTATGATACCTGCCGCTCGCAAATCTTCATATTCAAGAGTGGCCGCGTTGAACCCAAAATTTCCCTTCCCGGCTTTTATTTTATCGACAACCACCGCTCCGTCCATTCCTGAATTTTCAGCTATCTGCTTTGCGGGGGCATCCAGCGCCTGCTTTAAGATGGCTACACCCACCTTTTCTTCTTTATTCAATCCTCGCACCGTATCAAGTGCAGAAAGCGCTCGGATAAGAGCCGTTCCTCCCCCAGGCACGATTCCTTCTTCTACCGCCGCCCGCGTAGCCGCTAAAGCATCTTCTATTTTATCTTTTTTCTGCTTCATCTCGACTTCCGTCGCCGCGCCTACCCGAATTATAGCGACTCCGCC
Organism: Candidatus Spechtbacteria bacterium RIFCSPHIGHO2_02_FULL_43_15b; assembly: GCA_001819985.1. GTDB lineage: Bacteria > Patescibacteriota > Minisyncoccia > Spechtbacterales > HO2-43-30 > HO2-43-30. The sequence continues at coordinate 32,476 of MHOE01000004.1, read as the reverse complement.
GGATAATTTTGCCAATCGCTCTTGAAGTTTTTCTCTATCGAACTCCGAATCCGTCTGCTCAATCTGCATTTTAATTTGGCGCACGCGCTTATCAATCTCCGCTTTCACGCCCTTGCCGCCAACAATCGTAGTATTATCTTTTGTTGAAACCACTCTATGCGCTTGTCCAAGAGACGCGACTTCCAAGTTTTCAAGCTTCAAACCTCTTTCCTCGGAAACAAATTCCGCTCCGACAACCGTCGCTACATCCTGCATCATTTCCTTTTTCCTATCCCCGAATCCCGGAGCTTTCACCGCCAATGTATTAAAAATTCCCCGAAGTTTATTCACTACCAATGTGGCAAGTGCTTCCCCTTCCACTTCATCCGCGATTATAACGAGGTCTTTCTTTCCCGCTTTCGCCATCTTTTCCATTAAAGGCACAATGTCGCCTATTGACGAAATTTTTTGATCCGTAACTAGAATATACGGGTCCTCGAACACGGATTCCATTCGCTCCGCGTTTGTTATCATATACGGAGAGATGTAACCTTTATCGAACTGCATTCCCTCGACAAACTCTTTTGAAAGTCCAAATGTCTGCGATTCTTCCACGGTAACAACTCCGTCTTTGCCTACCTCGCTGATTATATCCGCAATCATATTGCCCAATCCAGCATCTTCAGCTGAAATTGTGGCGACCTGCGCGATTTCCTCTTTCTTGCCTGAAACTTTTTCCGAAATTTTATAAAGTTCCGCGACAACCGCCTCAACCCCTTTGTCTATGCCTCTTTTGATCGCAAGAGGATTTCCGCCAGCGGCGACATTCTTAATCCCTTCCGTAACTATTGCCTGCGTTAAAACAGTCGCCGTTGTTGTACCGTCGCCTGCGACATCGTTTGTTTTGTTCGCTACCTCTTTTATCAATTCTGCACCCATATTCTCTACTTTATCCGGAAGGTCTATCTCTTTCGCTATCGACACGCCGTCATTTGTTATATTGGGCGCGCCAAAACCTTTGTCCAATAAAACATTTCTTCCCTTTGGACCAAGCGTAACTCGCACAGCATTCGCTAATTTATCAATACCCCTTTTGAGAGCGTGCCGCGCCTCTTCAGAATACAAAATTTGCTTTGCCATAACTTTAATAATGTCCGGACGCAATTATCGAACAACCTTCGTCACATCGCCAATATCTTTGAATCTTGGCATTGGATTCTCGTTTTCTTGTTTGATTATTGCCCGTAACTTATTAGTAATTTTATTCCGCCAAAATTGCCAAAATGTCATCCTCTTTGGCAACTAAATATTCTTTACCGTCGACTTTAATTTCGTTCGGACCGTACTTTGAAAAAAGAACTACATCGCCCTTTTTCACTTCCATCGGAATTCTTTCTCCCTTTACGCTTCTGCGACCCGGCCCCACGGCCATAACCTTGCCTTTCTCCGGTCTTTCCTTGGACGCGGTTTCGGGAAGCACGATGCCTCCTTTAGTTTTTGCTTCTTGAGCTACTGGCTCAAGTATCACATGGTCACGCAATGGTCGTAACTTTAGCATATTTGCCTTGGCTTTTAGCTTTTATCTTTTAGCTTCTAAATTTCAAAAAAGAATCTAAAAGTTCAAAAGCTAAGAAGCAAAAAATTATCAATTGTAATATTTGACTGATAACTCCTAATTATAGAGATATTGAAAATTGTGTCAATACCACGCCCGCGCGGATCGGCTTGCATAAAACTTTGATTCTTTTTTGCGCGGTATTTTTTAATGACTTGCTATGAAAATAACATCAGGTTATACTACAAAAAATTCGCGCTTTGAAAATTTGTTTGCGAAAAAGATTCTAAAAGGAGACGCTCGGATGGCAAAGTTCTTTTGGGATTACCGCGGAACCGGCAAGCCACCCAAGCATCTCGTTTCCCTTGAAGATATGCTCGGCTGGCAGGATGATTATTTAGACAGAAAAGTGCGTGGCGACAAGTACAATTTTATACTTGTCGCCGAACACGAACCTCTATACTGTTGTCCCGAAGATAAAGTGCAAACGCTTGCGCAAAAAAACCGCCTTTTTAGGATAAGCACGGAAAACTTACCCGCTCCTTTCTTTTCAATTCCAGAAAAACATGGGGGCTCAATCACTTATCATGGTCCCGGCCAGCTGACTTGCTATTTTATACTTTGCCTTGAGGATTTGGGGATTGGCGGCCCAAAGCAAATCGGTGCTATATTCGATGAAATCCTGAAAGATGCAATCTCTCAATTTGGAATTAACGGATTTACCGCGGATGAACTTCGCCAAAGCGCCAATCCGCAAATTCACGAAGATTTATCAAGCATGTCCGCTCAAGGAATATGGGTTCGCGCAGAAACAAACCAGTTAAGAAAGATTGCTTCGAGGGCTCTCCGGATCGTAAGATATGTACTTACATATCAAAACGGGAGAACTGAAACGAAGCACTTCACAAAATTTGGCTTCGCCCTCAACATTTCTACCGACCTTGACTATTTTTCTTACATTTATCCATGCGGTCTTGATATACAAATGACTTCAATAAAACAAATTACCGGAAAGGAACCATTACTGACTGATGTCGCGAAAGTTTTGTCAAAAATGGCCATTCAAAAACTTGACCGTATCGAAAACACAGCGAAATAAAAAGGCATCCCCTTACGGAATGCCTTTTACTTTTGATAACAAATCTTACGAAGTGTGGGTATTATTTTCCTTACCAGATTATCGTATATTGCGTCTATGAAATCCGTAGAAATAACCCCGTCTATCATTCTGTGGTCAAAGAATATCTGAAAATTCGCCTTGCCGTCGCTTCTCACGGCACCCATATTGAACATCGCCGATATCCCTGGCGTAAACAGAGAATTTCCCCTCGCGTGCCTCGCCGCGCCTACATTATTAAAGATAAATGTCCACCCACTCCAATCCCTGATTGTTGTCTTTTCCAATTTGCCACCGGCATTCTGCCTGTCGTAATCCGCCCTAGAAACCAATTCATCCGTTTCCGCGTAAAAGGGTATTACTCCCATCTTATCAGCGGAATGCAGAGTCAATATTCTAAGGCGCTGGCCGCTTATAGTTCCGTTTTCCATATCTATGTTTGCCCTTACGCCTCTGTCGTAAGACATTCCCAGATTTACGGATTTATACAGCGCTACTTTGTCGCGCGCCCTGTCATTTTCATCCTCGATATGCCAGTATCCGTTGAAAATCCAGAAATCGCGCATCTTTAAGGTATCCACGACAGCCATGGCTACCGGAGCCCAAAGGCGCAAACGCACGCCAAACGCTTTTTCAAAAAGATAACCGTCTTCCTGCTTGAACCGAATAAGCGGCCCAAGATCATACTCCTCGAATTTTTCATTGAGCGGCTCTCCTCCGGCGATTACCGACCTCGATCCCTTTTCAAGATTATGAGCTACCGTCAGCCACTCCCTTGAAGGTTTGAGAAGCGCCACATTATCCGGAATCCGAATTTCGCTCCTTTTACCGGAAACTCCGGAAGCATCAGCATCGTCAACGGTTTGGGACACGCGCGCCACAATTAATTTTTCGGCATCGGACGCAATTATCAGACCTCCAGGTCCACTGCCTCCCGTATTCTTTGGATCTATGCCCGACATTTGAAGTAAATTCCTAGCCATTGGAACTAAACCGCTTAAACTAGTTTGGTTTCCGCCATCATCTTTCACTATTGGAATTCTATACTGCAAAAATCTTTCAACATCTTCCTTCTGAATCCTTCTAAGATCGGGGAAATGCCCAATAACATCGTTAATGCTTATACCGCTTTCTGACGCCATTTTCTTCGCCGGCGTTGACACGAAAACCGCTGATTGCCAGGTTTCCTCTTCATCCTTCTTTTTTGTTTCGAGATCCTTCTCCCCCCCCGCTTTTTTGGATTCCATACCAACCAAATCGGGTTCGGTTTCAATTATTCCAAGAGCTGGCCTATACAGAATTCTTCCATCAGGCAAAACTTCAGCCCGCCCGGACTCCCATAGTGAACTGTTTTTAAAGTATTCGGCGTATATTTCAACTATCACGCCGGACGCCGGACTTAGCATATCGCCGCTGACCTTATCCGTTTCGTAGGATAAAATAGGTTCGTCCTTTTTGACTTTGTCTCCCGCATTCTTATGCCAAATTTCAATCATTATATCCGGCAAAGTCGGATCATAGTGACCAGTTTGCATTGGGTAAAATCCGAATTCGATTTTCGCCATTTTAATACCTCATAAGCTCGCGCGCAATTAGCGCTAATCGCGCAGACCGCAAATGTTTTTTTGGTATCTCATCGCCGCGCTCATTTTTCACAACATCCGCGTATTCTTCAAAAGGCAAATCCTGCCATTCCGCATCTTTGCCGGAAGCAATAGGAGCGATACCTCTTGAAAGTACCGGAATATAAGGCAATCTATCATAGATATCCGGACTTTTGCCGAGATTTGACACTGAAAATAAATTATCTCCAGTAACCCTTACCCAATCACCTACGCGCCTTTGGAAATCTTCAATGCCCTCACTTTTGTTTTGCATGGGCTTTCTTGACCGCCGTAGCGCATCGTTGATTTTTGAATTCAAAAAAATTTTTCCGCGAAGCCACTCACCCATCCGCACCGAAGCTTCCGTCATTACTACAACCCGCCCGGTTTTCTTTGCCGACTCAAACACGGTATCAGTATCAAAGGGTGCCAAACTTCTAAGATCCACTATTTCCAAGTCTATTCCATCTTTAGCCAAAAATTCTGCTTCTCGAAGCGCCGCGCGCACCGAAGTCCCGTAAGTTACAACGGTAATATCCTTGCCATGCCGCTTCACAGCCGCTTTGCCTATAGGTATCAAATATTTCTCCTGCGGGATTTTAGCGGCGCATTCCTGCTCTCCGTATGACCATATCGGCGACATAAACACAAC
>MHOE01000004.1:0-27545 GCA_001819985.1 Candidatus Spechtbacteria bacterium RIFCSPHIGHO2_02_FULL_43_15b | reverse complement strand
GCGCATCAGACCGACCAAGTCGTAAGCGTCCGACGGGCATACAACCGCTATTCCGGGCATATTAACATAATGCAGTTCCATGCAGTCAGAATGGTAATGTCCGCTCCCTCCTCCATGAACTATCCCGTAATGCTCAATGTCAATAAACGCCGTCGGCATTTTCTTTTGGTACCAGTTAGGCGCAAGCGTTCGCATAATCGCGTGAGCGTCGCCGTTGAACGGCATAAATTGAATCTCACATATCTTCGTTCCCGCGGTTTTCACGACTCCCCGCATTCTTAATATTGAACGCATTATTGAAGCGCCCGCCGTAGTGCCGATTATTGCCTCTTCGGCAATCGGAGAATCAAAAACCCTTTCCGGGCCGAATTTTTGCTGAAGCCGCCGTGTCGCTACAAGCACTCCGCCGCTCCCGACATCTTCACCCTGATATGTCACACCCTCGTCTTCTTCCATAAATTCCGAAATTACATTGAGCAAAGCGCGGTCGGTAGTCGTCCCGCCGCTTAGCATTTCATCTAAAGGACGCTCCCTCTCCGGCAGTTTCCAGTCGTGCGGCTTAAACATAAAATGTTCCCTGCTACGCAAATATATGCTGTCCTCGAATGCGCAAAGCGGCTCCGTTTCCGCGTGAGCAAATTTTAGATCCATCGCCTTTCGCTCATTTTCTAAGATTTCCTTCAAAACTGATTCGCCAGCCACATCCAAATCCGCCAGATACCGTACATATATCTTAATCGGCTCCGTATCCCACAGCGCTTTCATTTCTCTTTCGCTCACATGGGCGGAATCACTCTCAAAAAGTATGCTCGATTTTTCCCACTGCCTATTCGCCCTTGCTTCGTCGCTTCGGGAAATCTGATGTTCGTTGTGGCCCGTGCGTCTCATTCTCATATGCAATATGAGCATAGTGGAAACAGGCACATCTTCACGCGCAAAACTCACCGCTTCTTTGGTACGCAAGATTACTTCTTCGAGATTATCCCCATCCACATCTACTCCGCGAAATCCGTAGCTCTCTGCCCATAGCGCGAACCGCGACTTACCGCTACTGTCGCGCTTTGAACGGCCGCCATGTTCGTCAAGGGTGTCCGTGTATATAGACCAGTTATTTACCTGCATTCCAAGAATCATGCCGAATGGGCGCAGTACGCCAAATTTTTTCGCGCGCTCGCTAAGCGGCATTTTATCGTACTTTTTTAATTCTTCTGCGTTGCGGCGATAATTTTGGGCGCAAATCCATGTCAGCACCTCATGCGCAACTCCTTGCGAAGCGGCTCCCTCGCCAAACATATAAAGACCGACCGGATTCTTCAAATACCTCCTCGCTTCCCACGCGGCTCCCGCGATTAGGCCTGAAACTCGCATCATATCGGATGTAAAAAACGGCCAAATGCCGTGTTCCAGGCATCCCCAATGAACATTTCCGTCTTCAACCCCTTTTCGCTGTAAATGGTTATAAAGAAGCATATACGAATGGTCGTGTTCGCTTTGTCCTAAAACAAGATCCGTAGCGACGGCAATTGCCATTTGCGACCGCTGATCCCCGCATTTTGGGGAAAGGATAAAATCTTCAACCGTCATGCTTTCTATCATGCCAAGAAGCACGCCTAGAGGAGCGGCTTCATTGCCGAGGCCAGTCAGCACTGCTCCGTGCATTTTTCCAAGATTTACAACAATTGTTTCGTGGAGCGCCCTAAGCGCGCATAACGCTTTGTACCTTAAGAGTTTGAGTTCAATGTCACTCACCTTGCCCGAATTTAGCACTTGTTTCACCTCCTTGAAAAATATTTTATTTTCAAAAAACTTACCCAATCCCAACCTAACAGAATAAAACCCGCTTAGCTAATCTTTTTGTTTCAGTATTCCCGAGTTTCGCCACGCTTTGGCATTTCTTCCTCCGGCTGTATAAGCGCGGCTATCTAAATGCCGTTCGTGGCACGCGTTATTTTGACACAAAAAAATAAAAAGCGCAACACAAAATAACCGCAAATATTCCGCAAAACTATGCGAATCACCCAATATAATTTATAATTGAAACAAATGATACAAACTGTTCAAAATAACGGCATAACATGGATTGACATACGAAATCCGGAACCGGACGACATAAAATACCTGCGAGAGAATTTTCATTTCCACGAACTTATTTTGGGTGAATTGATACCTCCCGGACACCGCGCTAAGGTGGAAACGCATCACGATTACATATTCCTGATTTTGTATTACCCCGCTTTCAACAAAAATAAGGGTGAAATATCTCCGCGAGAACTAGATATTATAGCGACTAAGGATCACATAATAACAAGCCATTACCAAACCATAATACCAGTTAAAAATTTATTTGAAAAAATAAATTTAAGCGATGAAGTTAAAGCCAAATATATGTCCGGAACTGTCGGTCACCTGATTTACTACATAATACGGGGCATACTCGAAAACGCTTTGGAAAAGGTTGAACATATCGAACGACATGTCAATTATGTCGAACAACGAATTTTCGCGGGAGACGAAAAAGAAATGGTTTTTGCGATTTCGCGCGCGAAACGGGATATAATAGATTTTAGAAGAATAATAGCCCCCCAGCTTCCAATTATAGATTCTCTAGTAATAGAGGGTGTCAAATTTTTTGATGAAACGCTTCAGCCGCATCTCGATGACTTGCGCGGAACTTTTGGAATACTATGGAATGAACTGCAGGATCACAAGGAAACAATAGAAGCGCTCGCCGAAACTAACGAATCAATACTTCGCACAAAGACAAACGATGTCATAAGGATTCTTACCATATTTTCCGTTATATTTCTGCCGTTAACGCTCGTCGCGAGCATTTGGGGGATGAACATAGAAAACCTGCCTTTATCAGGCAACACATACCATTTCTATATTGTGCTTGGAATAATGCTGTCATCCCTAATCGCAATGCTTAGCTACTTCAAATACAGAAAATGGATGTAGCAAATACCAATCCCCGCATTCCCAAAATTAAATATTACGCCCATGTACTACACATTTTCCATATACGACACGCTTTCTAGGACAAAAAAAAAGTTTAGACCTATTTCCGGAGAAAAAATACGCATTTTTGTCTGCGGGCCGACTGTTTATGATTACTCGCACATAGGACACGCCCGGACATATGTGGTTTTTGACGCGTTTGCGAAATATTTGTGGCTGAAGGGATTTGAAGTCCAATACATACAGAACATAACAAATATAGACGATAAGATTATAGACAGAGCTCAAAAATTGAATCAGGATTTCTTCCAGCTGGCAAAAACTTTTGAAACTGAATACCGCAATGATATGGAAAATCTTGGAATAGACAGCGTTGATAAATACGCTCCCGCCACGAATTATATGGCGCAGATTATTGATCAAATTGAACGGCTGATTGAAAAACAATACGCGTACGAAACAACTGACGGAATTTACTATGACATTTCCAAATTTCCGCAATACGGAAAATTATCAGGAAGAACTTCCGAGGAGGCCGAGGATGGCGTTTCGCGAATAGACGAATCAGTAAACAAGAGGAACAAAGGCGATTTTGCGCTGTGGAAATTTCGAAAACCCGAAGAACCGTACTGGCCGTCTCCTTGGGGCGACGGCCGGCCGGGATGGCACATAGAAGACACGGCTATTACCGAAACGGAATTCGGACCCCAATACGACATACACGGCAGTGCGAGAGACCTCATATTCCCCCATCACGAATCTGAAATAGCGCAAATGGAGGCAGTTTCCGGAAAAACTCCTCTTGTAAACTATTGGATGCATACCGGTTTTCTCACGGTAAACGGCGAAAGGATGTCCAAGTCCCTCGGAAATTTTATAACCATCCGCGAATTTTTGAAAAAACATTCGAAATACGCGCTTCGACTTCTTATATTATCCAGTCATTACAGAAGTCCGATTGATTATAAGGAATCCGCTATCGTACAGGCAGAATCAAATATAAGCACGGTTGAGCAATTTTATTTTGCGATTTGTAAAATAAAAGAGGGCGCCTCCTACTATGATATGCATAGCAAATTCGCGGAAAAATACCGGGAGAGATTTTATTCCGAACTTGACGATGATTTCAATACTCCCAAGGCATTAGCTGTTATTTTCGAACTTATCCGAGATGTAAATTCTTTAATCTCCGATAAAAAAATGGGGCGAGGAGAAGCATACTCCGTATCTAGTTTTCTAAACGATGCAAATTTAATACTAGGAATTTTTGACCCCAAAAAGCGAGCTGACATCCCCGCCGAGATTATATCCCTTACGAACAAAAGGGAACAATTAAGAAAGTCAAGAAACTGGAAAGATGCCGATAAAATCAGAAGCGAAGTGGAAAAAATGGGTTACACTATCGAAGATGCGGAAAGCGGTCCAAAGGTAAAACCCGCACGGAAAAATCGCACACCAGAAAACTAAAAACCCCGGCTTTTGCTGGGGCTTTATTTTCGAGTTGCCACCGACTTCTTCAAGATATCCTTTAAGTATCCGCACTGCAGACAGTGCAGAAATTTCCCATATTGATCTGAGTCCTCGCTCAGATCACCTTTGCATTTCGGGCAGGCCTTAAAGTATATCGTATTCCACCTCCTTTTATTTTGAAAAATAAACCTTATTTATTCCGCCTCTGGATGCTTTCGAAATTCTTTAGTTCCGGAACGATGCTTTTTTTCTCTTAGCCGGTTTTCCTTTTCTCTACTGGGAACTTGCGTCGATTCCCGAACCGTCTTCGGAGTGTTCAAAGCAATAAGTTGTTGCTGCAGTCTTTCAAACGCTATTTTTTTATTTTGTAATTGACTACGCTCTTCTCGGGATACAACAATGATTCCACTTGGCCAATGAGTCAAACGAACCGCTGTATTCCGCTTATTTACATTTTGCCCGCCGGGACCAGAAGCTTTGAAGAATTCTATACTTACTTCACCCCTCAAATCTCCTATTTCCGTAGAAAAATTGCGGCCCTCCCGCGCATCAGGATCAGGCATTTTTTTTGTTGCAAATTCCATTTCTTCCATACCTTTTTATCCTTAATTACTAAATAATATCATACTTCCGACTTGTTGACAAGTGTTTTGAATTATGCTATCATAGTGATATACGAGGCGAAATTCCAGACCCGGACGCCAAAAAATGCCTCGTACAAACGGCGCCCCCGGGAACTAAAAGGAGGTGCCTCAATGGCAAGCCCAGGCGGCGGACGATAGTTAATTTTTTTTCGTTTAATTTCGTTATAAATCGTTAATTCCCGAATTCCCGTTAATGATAATAATGGCTCAATAGACCCCGCAAAATCGCGGGGTCTTATTTTTGATATTTTTCAGCGGCTTCCCACGCCAGTTCGAAAATTGATCTCATTGTATCCGCGACATAATTGCTTTCGATTATGGCGCCTACAATTTTTCCCTTCAGGGAATGTATAGCCATCTTGTTGTCATAGATATCTATGCCCGCAAAAAACGGAAACCTGTCTTCTGGTATAAATCTGTCGCTTATTCCTTTTGGCGGAGGGGAGTCATAAACTCCAGATTTCCGAGTGTACAAAGACCGCGCCGTTATACCCTTTCTCTCGCGCAATTTTCTTAATTCCGCCCTTTCGCCTTCGCCAAAAAATTCTTCATAAAAATCGCTCGAATAAAAAGTAAGGACTTCTTTACCTCCCCGCTTGAATATATCGCTGTTTATTGCTTTTATGCCTTCTCTGCCCTCATAAAATCTGACAATAGGCCGTTCATTCGCGGTATTAAAAAGCAATTCCAGGTCAGGCATTATATCCGCGAGGCGATCTTGCTGATCCCTAATCTCCGCTCTTTTTAGATTTATAAGCTCCCCCAATCGTTCCGGCGGCTCGGCGACAAAATAACGCTTCTTGCCTTTTATATATGAACTCATCAAGCCCATCCGTATAAGCGCTTCTATCTCAACATAAGTGGTAGGCCTATTTATACCGGACTTTTGAGAAATTTGCAGAACCGGCGAAGCGCCAAGCTCTAATACTGAAACATATACCTTCGCTTCCTTTTCCGACAGTCCTAAAAACTTTAGATTAGATTCTATTTTTTGATCCATTAAAATGCTTAAACTTCTATATTTATCATTATACAACTCTGAATGAAAACATGAAAGACGGGGCAACCGCGCCATCTTTCATGTTTAGTTTGAATTATGAAACTGGGTCAGAAGCAGTTTTATAATTCAAAACTGCTTAATATACCCGAGTCCTGCGCCGTAAGCAATCCAGAGGAGGAAAAACCATACACTCTCCGATAAGAGCATATGGCTTCCCCCGCCCTGGGGTTAATTCCGAGCGGTGGAATATATGGCCATTCCCAAGCTTATTTGCTTATTTTTCCCCGTAAATTACGGGGGAAAAAATAATTCTTCGCGTGCAAACACCGCGATTTCGCAGAAAATCATTCATTATCACAGGGTCAAAGTAAATAATTTCTTACCCTAGTAATGAACAATTTGCGTCTGCGGTCTACCGGGTTCTGCTGTCAAAACCCATTTCTGAACCGTGTTCAGGACCCCTAGCATGGTAAACATCGTATTATACACAAAACAAAAAAAATGTCAATAGGAGCTGACGAAAATACGCGCAAATACTTAAAAAATAAGGCGCAAAGCCAAGCGAGATTTGTCACCCATGGCCTTGCTTGAAATCAATTTCTTCAAAGTACGGCTATAATCCTCGGCTTTCGCGAACTAAATTCATAAAGTTGAGCAGGCCTATGCTTGCCTATCTGCTTTTTGTTAGCCGGTTTTATTATCCCGAGAGATTTCACTTTTCTGTGAAAATTTCTTCTGTCCAATTTCCTTCCGAGAATCACCTCGTACACTTTTTGCATTTCAGTCAAGCTAAAATACCGCGGGAGTAAACTATAAACTACATTTGCGTATTCGACCTTCCACTGGAGTCGTTTTAACGCGTACGCCGCAATTTTCTTGTGGTCGTAAGCCAATTCCGGTAAATTTGTAATGTCAAACCATCCAATATCAAAATATTTATCTATGGTCTTTAAATTTATATTCTCGCTTGGGATAAGAGCAAAATATGAAACCGACACAACCCTTCCATACGGGTCTCTTTCAACATCCCCAAAAGTATAGAGCTGTTCCAGATATACATCGGCTACTCCCGTTTTTTCCTTTAGCTCGCGTTTAGCCGCATTATCTATCGACTCATCATCGCCGATAAGCCCTCCCGGAAAAGCCCATTTTCCGGTAAACGGAATTTTTTTCATCTGAATCAGAATCACCTTGAGCGAATCGTCGCTTACTGTAAAAATAATCAAATCCACCGCGACTTTGATATCTCCCTTATTTTGTTGTCCAATTCTTTGTGTCATATGTACATCGATTATACCATACCTACAAACTAAAAGCCAGCTTTCATACTGGCTTATTTACTAAAAAAATTCTCTCTGATCTTTCTCCTTGCTTGCTTTGTCAATCTGGCTAAAAAGCATCCTCGCGGCTTCGTTTGAAAATTCCATCGGCTTTTTTGAACCGTCTGCCGTTAAATTTTCGTCTCGCGATGGCCTTTCGACGAATTCATAAAATTGCCCCTCATCCGGACCAGACATAGCGCTGAATACGCATCCGAAAACCTGTTTTAATCTGCCAAACGCGTCCTCCCGTTCCAGAACGGGCCCGAGAAAATTCGCCCCAATCCTTTCCATATCGCGGACGAACTCATCAAGATTTGTTACGCCAATAGCTATGTGCTGGAAACTGTGATCGCCATGCGCCCTGACAAATTTTTCCACTTGAGATAAATTTTCTCGGCTTATCGGCTCGATAAGCGCAATTCGAATATTACCCCAATTCACCTTCCATAGCTTCATACTGGACGGCTCGCCGGGATTGGAATCGCTAGTAACGAGTTCCACTTCAGCGCCCAACGCCTTGTATTTTAACGCCCATTCTTCTGAATTTTGAACTGCGATAGCGATATGATCCTGTCCGGTAATCTCCCACTTGACGCATTCAACTATCAGAGAAATTCGTGCCGCTAATCCGTTCACAAAATTTGCCACATCGGGATTTTCCTGAACTATATGTCTAGTTTTCAAAACCTGCATAGCCGTTTTGAATCCTTTATAATCCGGCGCTGTAAAAATAAAAAAATCCAAATCCCGTCCGGTATCAGAATGCGATACTGCCGCTTTGAATCTCATACGAAATCTCCTTTGAGCATAAATTTCCATGAAACCCAATAAGTCATTATATATCACATATTCAATTTTATGAAAAGAAAAAACCGCGTTTCTGCGGTTTTGTTTTTACCTAATCGAAGTATCTACCTGATGCAATGCCGGGCCTTCCCACAAGCCCCTGCCGGCTTTCGCTACCGGCTCGACCACATCGGCGGTATATTCAAATTTTCCACCGCGTCTGTCGAATAGAGAGCTCCCAATCCCGTAGATGTCCACGGGAACTTTTCTATCTTCAAATCGGCGAATTTTCTCCGGGGTAAAACCGCCGCTGACAAAAATTTTCACTCCCGGAAAACCCGCTTCATCAAGGCCCCTCCGGACCGCTTGGACTAAGTACTCGTTTACCCCCCTCACAATATCTTCGGAAACGCACGCAACTTGCCCATCCGCGTCTTTGATTTCGTAATAACCGCCGCGTTTTAGCGATTTGAAGCACTCATCTACCATATTCTCCGAAGTGTCAAGCCGCACCGCATATAAATTGCCGACCGCGCGAGCAACTTCTATACTTGTGCGTACCGAATCGTTCTCGAAATCTACCAACGAAACCCGCCTTATCGTTATGTTCATGTACTCATCGAATTTTTTAGTCGCAAGCACGGTATCTCCGCCGTAACTTGCGATTAGCACATGCGGAATCGTGCCGTTACCGCGCGATTCCCAAAACTCTCCTTGCTCATCGGTCGAAACGCCGGTTGCGCCGCCAACATACGCCGCGTAACCGCTTCCGGCTTGCGACTCCGCGGACTGGTGACGGGCACCAAACATATACACCGGCTTGCCACTCGCGGCTCTGATGACATCTCTGGTATTTGTGCATACCATTGTGCCATCCGTTAACGCGCCTAAGTACGGCGTTTCAAGATGGACAAATGTCTTGATGTCTCCCCTGATCAGCATAACGGGCTGACGCGCGCCGACACTCTCGCCATCGTAAAGCGCCTCGATCTTCAGATCCCCATAAGCGTTTACCCATATATCATCCAGCTCTTTGCTTACATCGAATAATTCTCTTTGCTTTCTGGAAAACTCTTCCCATTCGACGCTGGATAGATCTCTCCATAACCCATAAACTTCCTTTTCTAATTCGAGATACATTCTAAAAAGGCGTTTTGCAGTGTACGGATTTTTGTACCATCCGGTTCCAACCGCCAAAATGGCTAAGGCGTGATCAACTCCGCATACAACGGCATCCGGAACTTTCTGGAATAATTGCATAGTTACTCCTACCGAACGGCGATCCAATGATAGGATCTGCCCGGTCCTCTTAAAATACGTGTCCGACTTGTACCCAGCCCTTAGCTTTTCGACAGGCAACCTGAATTTAACAGGTACCAATCGATTCGATACAATAACTACCATTTAACCTCCTTTTTCTATTTTTGGCATTAAATTACACTACCGCCTTGACTACTTCGATCCCATTCCTAGACATCTCGTACAAGGCCAAAATATGCATCATATCCCCGGGGTGGGGCTTTGCGCCGATTGATTCTGCCACATCTTTTGGCAAATCGAATGTCTGCACGCAATTTTCCACTACTACAACGCGTAAATTCTTGCCGAATTCATTAGCCCGCAGTCGAAGGAACATTGCCGCTTCCCTCACGCAAAGATCCGTGCAATTACCGCAAATAATCGCGGTATGAATTCCGTCCAAGTCATTATCCGTTAATGACCACGCGGGAGTAAGAGAGTTCTTCCGGAAAACATTAAACTTGTCAGAAAAGGACAACTCGAGAAGCTCCAGAATTGTTTCCGCCTCCGCCGTATCACGGATGCCATGAGGTCCAAAGGACGAAAACTCCCTTGCGTCTTCACTATGCCATTCCTGAATGAGATTGAATCTCCGCACTCCCGCATTATGAAGTTTCGAGAATAAATTCGCGACTCGCCCGGAAATCGCGCCTATTCTTGGACTCGCAAGAGCTCCGCTTACGCAAAACCCGTTTATCATATCCGCGCAGAAAACCGCTACGGACTTTGCCTTTTCTTTATTGCTGACTAATTCGTTCACCCTTAAGGTTCTTATCCTTTCGTACCAGTCGAAAACAATTTGCCCTTGTTGAGCAAACTGTTCGACAACAACTTTTGTTATTGAGTCCATTTCGCCTCCTTTTTAAGGTTCAATTAAAAACCGTACTTATACTATACTACATATCGCAATTTATGTAAATAAGACACATACTAAGCCCTAATTCTCGGTTTCTTTAGAGCCCGCGATTTCTTTGGGCTTCATTCGTCTCGCCAATTTTGG
Source organism: Candidatus Spechtbacteria bacterium RIFCSPHIGHO2_02_FULL_43_15b (assembly GCA_001819985.1). Classification (GTDB taxonomy): domain Bacteria; phylum Patescibacteriota; class Minisyncoccia; order Spechtbacterales; family HO2-43-30; genus HO2-43-30. The sequence continues at coordinate 17,066 of MHOE01000004.1, read as the reverse complement.
CCAAGAATTTATGGGTTCCGCGTAAAGCAAAGCGATAATCTCGTCCCTTTCATACCCCTTCCCCTCAAGCGCGGAAATTGACCCTATCCACATCTTTAAATCCGCTTTGTATTCATCGCCGAATACCGATTCAACATACGGCCGGATTTCCGACACATCCACTTCGAGCGCCTCGGCATCAACTGCCGCTTTCCCGCCATCTTCTTTTCCCTCATAAAAAACTTCGCTCACCGCGTGCTTTAATAAATACTTTATATCCAGTAGTATTTTACTGAATCTTTCCTTACTCATCTCCGCGTATCCGTAAAATTCTGAATTTGCCGGATCGTTTAATGTGTCAAGTATAGCACCCGGATCTTGTCCGTCTTTATAGTACGCGAGGATTTCATCTCTGGGCAAAGAATCAATCATATATTTTCGTTCGTATCGCGCAAGGCCATGAATAAGACCCCGTATAGCTTCTTCTCGGGTATTCGCGCTCACAGTCGCGCGTCTCATCAAATCAGTCCTATCCTCACGCGCTTCAAGCGGAATAAAAAGTCGGTTTAATTGATGCTGATCTTCATGAATCCTTACGCGTTCCGAGTATCCATCTATTTGTGCAGATTCAGTATCGCTTACATTTTCTATTGTAACCGTTCCATCCAATTCCTCAATTTTTACCTCACCCAACGATACGCCTTCACTAATACTCGAAAAATCAAGATCTTCGAACGCCATACGCTTCTCATCGCCCCGATGTTTTGAAAAACTGGACGCAAAAGCATAATCTGTCTTATCGAAACATCGAAAACATAATGTCATCGGACCTTTTATAACTTCCACTTTCCCCTTTGGTTTCATTCCAAAACACGCTTCGAATAAATCAGCATTGTTTTCATACATAGCTCGATATTTTTCCACTGCCGCGTGTTTGTCTGCATATTCCTCGATGGCGTATTCAAATAAAAATATGTTGTGTTCGGTTAATTTGTATTGCGGCGCGAACGCCATAACTTTTGATGTTAAAGCTTCTTTGGTTAAATCCGGAGATGACCGAACAGCGTCCACTAAGTCATTGATGATCCTTGCTATTCCTTCTTTTTGGAGCATCATATTTTTCTTAAACTCCAAAATACGCTCTCTCCGCATCTTTCTTTTCTCCGAGGGGGGCAATGTATTTTCTTCGGGAGACAAGTTTCGTATCTTTCTTAATTCCCGCACCGGATCAAAGGGAATATAAGAAAACGAATCTCTCTCGTGCGCCTCTTCGGCTAAATCATCCGCGTACTGTTCCGCTTTTGTGATACCATCCATATCACTGTAAGAAGGATGATAAAACTCAACGATTCCAATAGCTTCGATCTTGCTAGTCCTTCCCTTAGCATCTGTGTTTTCCTCGGAAGCAGATATATTTTCTGGTGAATTTTGCATTGAAGATAAGAATAAATAAGCTCGCGTATTTTGTAATTAAAATGATTATTATAAAATTGTACCATAATCCCCGCGTCTTAGGTAGGCGTATGGAAAATTGAAAGTCCCATTGCTCTATGCTATAAAAAACTTATGAACATCGCACACTCAATCTTGGGCGTCGCAAATACGCCAAAGCTTCTCTTCGCGGTTCTCGCCCTTTCCGCCGCGACTCATCTTGCGTTTTTCAATACTCCAAACGAAGTGGTCTTTGATGAAGTCCACTTTGGAACATTTGTCCGGTCATACATAACCGGCGAACGGCATTTTGACATACACCCCCCTCTTGGAAAAATTATTATTGCCGGAATCGCGAAACTCGGAGGCGCGAATCTATCTTCGGATCTCACTCTTATAGGCCAGCAATACCCCGCGAAAGATCTTTTTCTTCTGCGATTATTTCCGCTTCTTGCCGGAATTTTTTTGCCTGTCGTATTTTTTCTTATTGCCCTCGAAATAACCAGATCAAAATTTACGGCGTTTCTTGTTGGGCTTTTTTTTGTTTTTGAAAACGCTCTACTAGTGCAATCTCGATTCGCGTTTCTCGATATTCCTCTTTTATTCTTCGGGTTTTCCGCGCTTTTAATCCTGCTTAAACAAGAGCGCGCCTCAAATCGAAAAACTAAAATCTTGCTTCTCTTTTTTGCCGCGATCCTTTTTGGAGCAAGCTACGCGATAAAATGGACCGCGCTTGCCATAGTTGTTCCCTTTGGCATTGTTATGCTTTTCTCCCTGTGGCACAATCGGTCAATTAAATGGTTCGCCGCGAAAATCTCCGTTCTTTTCATTGTTTCTCTAGCTCTATACGCGACTTCTTTTGCCGCGCACTTTTCCCTTTCTTCGAATCCCGGACCAGGTGACATCTATCTTTCGCGAGAATTTTGGACAAAACCGTTTTTCCAGAAATTTATTTTGCTTAATAAAAGTATGTATGAATACAATAAAAATATAAACGCCGAGCATCCTTACTCAAGCTCATGGAATGAACTCGCTATCAATAAAAAACCGATATACTATTGGATGGGTTCTCCAACTCAAGTACGGGATAAATATACTGAAACGGCATACGGATCTTCACGAATCGCGAAACAGATATGGCTCGCGGGGAATCCTTTTATTTGGATGATTGGCCTGTTTTCCGTTGCGGCAGGATTTGTTCTATTATTCCTCAAACTGCTATTCCGGAAATCAAATCTTCCTCCGGCATTTCCGATAGCTGTTCTCCTTTCGGGTTGGGTCGCGAGCTATCTTCCGTTCGCGCTAATCGAACGCCCCTTATTTTTGTACCACTACTTTTTCCCGCTTGCGTTTTCTTTGCTTATATCCGGGTGTCTCATCCAATGGATAATTTCAAAAAAGCCCCTCAAAAAATATACGGCGCCTTTTGTTTCGGCAATTTTACTCTTTGCCATTGCAGGATTTCTAGCCATAGCTCCCGTTAGTTACGGCATAAACTTTACCCAAAACGGCCTCTATCAAAACATAATTTTGAAACATCTGATATCCTTATAGTAAAATATTCCCCCATACAAACAGAAAATGGCATTGTGCGAACAATGCCATTTTTACTTATTCGGCAGATAGAACACTCTCTACCCGCTGTGTAATCGCAGACCTGATTTTTTTCTTAAAGAACATAGCCATTAAAGGCAGGTCTAACGATATTTCCAAATTTTGATCCCCCACGGTTAAGACTCCGCTGACGGGAAACCCATCGAATGTGAAATTGAATTTTAATAAATTTCCGATCCATTCCATGCGGAATCCGGCTAATTTGCCGTCAACTTTTTTTTTGGTATCCGCGGCAAAGGATAAAATGCGCCTTATCGCATCATCTCTATTCACCTTAGTAGGTATAGAGAACTGAAACTCCGTCATCTAATTTCTCTCCTCCTTTGGTTCTTAAATTAGCTTCTGTTTCGCATATAAAACTACGAACCAAAATCTTCAGAAATTATAGAATATAACGCTGGGAAAGTCAACTTAACACAAAAATCTGGAATTTATCCTGCTTTTACGGCTCATATCGAATATTTCTCAAGTAGTGCGCCCAGCAGGGATCGGACCTGCGACCATCTCCTTAAAAGGGAGCTGCTCTACCAACTGAGCTATGGGCGCATTAAACAAATAGTATAATATTCCGCCGTCCCCCTTCTTCCCCGGACGGATCGTCTCTGACTTAAAAAGGAACTACTCTACCAACTAAACGACAGTATCTTAAGCGCGATATAATTTTCCGAAAGTTATTCTTTTTTTCTCCTTAAAAGAATCAGAACCGCCACTCCCGACAACATCCACCAAAAATACGAATTATTCAGCACAAAAAATTCCAGCGTAATTGTGGAAAGTTTACTATAATACGATTGAGGCAATAACGCAAGGCATGAGGAAATCAAAAGTCCCGCTGAAGCAATGCCTACGGCTATCTTCTGCCATAGCCGGCTTGATTCCTTTTTTCCGGATCGAAATGACAATCTTAAAATGGATCCCGCGGATAGAACAAAAATCACCAAAGCCGTCAAAAGCAAAATTCCGCTTCTAGCAAGGAATTTATGGTATTCAGACATATTTTCCGTTAATTTTTCACCGTACGGAAACATTCCCGATATTTCTAGCGCCAAGTATAAACTTAATAGAAAATAAATCAGTTTTTTCTGTCCTATCGTAAATGCGTAAAGAAATATTGCGATAAAAACAAAAATTATTATGCCGAGATCCCATGACACGCTGAAATTGTTTAGCGAAGAAGCTAATGTAGCGAGTGAAGACACAAAATTTTTTGCTATAAATTATTATCTAAATATTCTCTTTTTTCAAATCTTCAAAAAGTTGCTTTGCTTTCTTTGAGAGATGCTCTGGTATTTTGACATTTATACGGACATAGTGATCTCCCGTACCCGATCTTCCCATTCGCGGCATTCCCTTCTCGAACAGTTTTATCATTCCTCCGGATTGAAAACCGTTTGGTATATGCACTTCGTGAACCCCCCCAAGCGTTTCCACTTTTATTTTATCGCCAAGCGCCGCTTGCGAAACGCCTATAGTTTCATTTGAATAAATATCGTCGTCATGCCGTTCGAATTTCAAATGCTCTTTAACTCTAATTCTAACATAAAGATTGCCCGCTGACCCATCCCCCATTTCACCTTTTCCCGTAAACTGTATAATCTCTCCCGATCTTATGCCCGCGGGGATCCGAATATTTATTTTTTCAATATTCTGAACCCTTCCCATCCCTTTGCATTTTGAGCACTTTTTTTCTGGTATTTTTCCGGTACCGCCGCACTCAACGCACACAATGACTTGTGAAAACGAGCCAAAAAGCATCTTCTGCTCCATCTTTATTTCTCCGCGGCCATTGCATTTGGAGCACAATTTCAAAACGGTGCCGGGCTCATTCCTTCGGCCCGAGCATACTTCGCACACGACATATTTTTTTAATGAAATCTCCTTCTCGATACCCCTAAATGCTTCTTCCAAATTTACGGACATATCAACCTGAATATCGCTTCCTCTTCTTCCTTCCCTTGCGCGCGTCCGCGAGGATTTGCCTCCGAAAAATTCAGAAAAAACATCGTTCAAATCAAATTCAAAATTCTGGGAGTTAAACCCTTTTCCGAAGCCCGAAAATCCGCTGAAATCAAAACCCTCGAACCCCGATTTTCCCGCAGAACCGTCGAATGTTCTTCCGAATTTATCGTATTGGGATCTCTTGCTGTCATCTCCCAATACCTGATACGCTTCGTTGATTTCTTTGAATTTTTTTTCATCCCCTCCTTTTTTATCGGGATGAAACTGATGCGCTAATTTTCGGTAAGCTTTTTTTATATCCTCTTTCTCGGCATTCCTCGGAACGCCGAGAATTACATAGTAGTCCTTCACATTTCAAATCAAAACAATTTTATAATAATCCAATAAAGTATAAACCTAAAGCACGATTTCTTCCTTCTTTACCATTATTTTCCTCAAATGCAAAATCTTAAAATGCGATAAAAGTTTGGAAATAAGCCATCCGAAACCCAAAGATAGCCACATTATAGGCACGCCCACAGTTCTAAATACCAGAAATAATCCAAATAAAAATACAAAAGATAAAAATTCCTCGTATGGCGCAAGTATCGCGCCGAGTTGCATATTTATCGTTGTATAGAAAAAATCGCTGACACTTTTATTCCTTGACTCTTCCGGCAAATGCGACAATACATTCGAAATCGCGGATTTTATAGCTTGGGGAGGCGCTTTAAAAAATTCAGGGACTCCGCGGATAGTCAGATTCTCGAATTCGCTTACTTTAATATCCTTGCTAAACCCTGGTACTGCTATTCTTATCGCGTATTCAATCGGAACCAAAGAAACATCAATGAATTGCCTTGGAATATGCGGCTTGCCGCCCAAAATTTGTCCAAGGGGCGATGAATTGAAAAACGCGGCAAAAGTAAAAGCAAGTCCGGTGAAAAATACAGGCAAACCCTTGCGCAAAAGTCGGCTGAAAAGAATAGGGATTATTATTTCCTGCTCGCGTTTTACTATCGTGTAACCCCATAATGTGGCAAGAAAAAAAACAACTATGGCAAATCCGACAATCCCTTTCGCGCCGAAAACCATAAATGCCCCGAGTGAAATAACTAGATATGTGAAAATGGCAAAACGCCTCGGATGCAGAAGGTAGTAACTCAATCCTATGCCAGTAGATAAAACAAAAAGCGAAAGTATTATGTATGCCCAAATTTTCAACCCCCCGAAATTACTGTAAAGGCCCAGATACAGCAGAACCCACCCAAGAAATCCGGTTACAATCAAAACAATCGAAAAAAACCATTGCGATCGTTTGATGCCGAGAAAAAAACTTGCGGCAACTTCCTCCGGGGTCTTATCGCTAAATGACTCGCTTTTACTCAAATCCTTGAGTTCTTTGATTTTCTTGTTGAATATTCCGCCGAGCAACATGGTATTGCTGATATTATACCATACCGCAAAATTTTTTATAGGCAATAACAGCGCCTATTTCTTTTCCGGCTCGTTTGAGGATGGCACATCGCCTTCTTTGCTGGTATTTTGTTCTCCTCCCGCATTTTCCGAATTTTGGTCGCCCGCCTTTGAATACATTGCCTGCCCAATTTTTTGAGTTGATTGGCTCAAGTCCGAAACTGCCGACTTAATGGCCTCCACATCATCACTGTCTTTAACCTTCTTCAGAGCTTCTATTTTCTCTTCAACCTCCCTCTTTAAATCTTTATCTATTTTGTCACCCGCTTCTCTAAGGCCTTTTTCCGAGACATAAACAATCTGATCCGCGCTATTTCTTATTTCGGTTTTTTCTTTTTTTGCCCGGTCTTCATCCGCGTGCTGTTCCGCTTCTTTTTTCATCCTCTCTATATCTTCTTTAGAAAGTCCCGATGACGATTCTATCCGTATTGATTGCTCCTTGCCGGTTGCCTTATCCACGGCCTTTACGCTTAGTATTCCGTTTGCGTCGATGTCGAAGGTTACTTCCACCTGCGGTATTCCACGCGGCGAGGGAGGAATGCCGTCCAATATAAACCTGCCTAGCGTCTTGTTATCTCCCGCCATTTCACGCTCGCCCTGAAGCACATGGATTTCAACCGACGGCTGATTATCCGCCGCCGTTGAAAAAACTTGCGATTTGGCAGTCGGAATTGTTGTGTTTTTTTCGATTAACTTTGTCATAACTCCGCCAAGGGTCTCTATTCCAAGCGATAAGGGCGTTACATCCAGAAGCAAAACATCCTTAACCTCTCCCTGAAAAATTCCGGCCTGTATAGCCGCGCCTACGGCAACCACCTCGTCGGCATTTATGCTTCTATTTGGTTCCTTTCCGAAAATATTTTTTACTGATTCCTGGATAGCTGGCATTCTCGTCTGCCCCCCTACAAGAACTATCTCGTCTATATCTTCAACCTTAAAACCCGAATCTTTGATAACTTCCCGCACCTTTTCTTCGGCTCTTTCGATAAATTCACGAACCAATTCTTCAAGCTCCGATCTTTTAAGCTTTAGATCGAGATGCTTGGGGCCTGAAGCATCTGAAGTTATAAATGGTATATTTATTTCGGTTTCAAGCGAGCTTGAAAGCTCGTGCTTTGCCTTTTCGGCCGCGTCTTTCAGTCGCTGAAGCGCGAGCGTATCCTTCGAGAGATCTACGCCATCCCGCTTTCTAAACTCGCTTATTATCCAGCCGATAATTTTCTGGTCAAAGTCGTCTCCGCCAAGATGCGTATCTCCTCCGGTCGCTTTGACTTCCACCGTATCTGCTGTAACTTCAAGTACGGAAACATCAAATGTTCCGCCGCCAAAATCATACACCATTATCTGCTCATCCTTCTTTTTCTCAAGACCATACGCCAATGCCGCGGCAGTCGGCTCATTTATAATTCGCCGCACCTTGAAACCCGCTATTTCCCCGGCATCTTTTGTCGCTTTTCTTTGGGAGTCGTCAAAATAGGCCGGAACTGTTATGACAGCTTCATCGATTTTTTCTCCAACTTTTTCTTCCGCGTCCTGCTTTAACTTTTGAAGAACCATAGCGGATATTTCCGCTGGTCTATACCACTTATCGCCCATCTTCACCTCTACTCCGCCTTCTTTTGACTCGCGAATTTCATAGGGCAAAAGTTTTCTATCGCGCTGAACTTCCGCATCCTGAAACTTCCTTCCTATTAAACGCTTAGCTGAAAAAATAGTATTAGCGGGATTTGTTACGGCTTGTCTCTTCGCAAGAAGCCCGCTCACTCTTTCTCCGCTTTTCGAGATAGCCACAATGGATGGAGTCGTCCTGTTGCCCTCTTTGTTTTCGATTATTTTAGGCTGTCCCGCTTCTATTATTGCCATAGCGGAGTTTGTCGTGCCAAGATCTATTCCCAGTATTTTTGGCATATTAAATAATTTTTAATTCCAATTTTCAATGAATCAAGCAATTTTACGCTTTGCCATTGAAAACCGAACAAAAATTTGAGTTAAGAATTATTTAGCTATTTTCACTCTTGCCGCCCGAACTACTTTTCCCCGCAAAACATAACCTTTTTGCACCACATCGCTGATTTTTCCCGATTCCGCGTCGGATTCGCTTTCTCCTATTGCTTCATGGAAGGACGGATTAAAATCGTCCCCTTTGTTAACCTTGATTTCCTCAACGCCCTCCTCTTTTAATATGCCCTCCAACTGCCTTTTCACATTTGTAATCCCTACAACCCACGGGTCACTTTTTAAATTTTCGGGCGTTAAAGATGCCGCGAGAGTTAAATTATCCAAAATCGGAAAAATTTTCGAAAGAAGATTATCCGCCACAAACTTTTTGAATTCCCCCATTTCGTACTCTTTCTGCTTGATATGATTCTGAAAATCCGCCCGCGCTCTTTGCCACCCCTCAAGATACTCCTTGCGCTCTTTTTCGCATCTCGATAATTTTTTCCTTAATTTCTTCAATTTTTCCTCCGCGCCGTCTTGTTCCTCATCAATGTATTCGTTCATAGTGTTTTTATAAGTTTATCGAATATACTAATGCTTTTCTCGTAATCCATGCGCATAGGCCCGACGATTGAAATAAATATATTGCCGAATGCTCTTGAAATCATACTGTAATTATGCCTCTCAAAAAATGGATTTTCACTTCCGATGAAAACTTTCACTCCGCTATCCGAGCTATCGAGAATATCGCCCAAATAATTTTCAAGACCTTCGATTTCCTCTATGAAGGAGATTACATCGCTACAAGTTGAAAATTCGGGGTTTTCAAATACTTGCTTGAGTCCCACGAATTTTAATTCTCTATAATCATTTGAAAAAATAACCGCCGCCTTAACCTCGTTTGAAATGTTATCCGCGAAAGATTTTAGGTTAAAAATTTTTTGCTGTGAACCGTATGTATTTTTAACATTTTCCCCGTTCTCTTCTCCGAATTTTTCCAGCAGATCATTAACAAAAAACCTGTAACCTTTCTCCGTCGGCACGCGGCCAGCCGAAGTATGGGGCTGTTCCAAATAACCCAAATCCGTAAGATCTGCCATTTCGTTTCGTATTGTCGGGCAACTCACGCCCATATCGCAAATATCAAAAACTCTACCGGAACTCACGGGCATTGCGCTGGTTATGTACTCTTCGATTATTGACTCGAGAATTTGTGCTTTACGATCGCTTATCATAGATTTCATACTAGAAAATTATCAATCAGTTGTCAAGATTGATAATTGCATAACATAAAATCCTCTGTCTAAAAGCGGACTGCGATCCCGAAACTTTTTGACGATTTATAGTTAGCACTTCATAATCTTTGCGATTTTTGAATTTGCTAAAATCACATTCCTCCATTTCCAATTATCCTATTATCCTAGCGCGGATTTTTATTCCGCTTCGCTTATCGGGGCCGCATAGTTGGGAAAAGTATGACTTCGCGTAGTGAATGAGAATTTGTAAGAAGCGCAGTTAATCTATCCACGCCGAACGCGAATCCGGCCGCGGGAGGCATTCCGTATTCAAGCGCCTCAACGAAACTTTCATCAAGCCGCTGGGCTTCCTCGTCGCCAGCCCGCAACTGTTTTTCCTGCGCTTCAAACAATTCCCGCTGAAGAAACGGGTCGTTCAGCTCCGAAAACGCATTTACCAACTCCCAGCCGTTAACTATCAGCTGAAATCTCGCGTCGTATTTCGGATTATCCGGAAGGGGCTTGGCAAGCGGAGCAAGCTCTGCCGGATGGTGAATTACAAAAGTCGGCTCCACTAATTTTTGCCTTAACGCTTTCTTGTAAATCAGATCTCCTATCTGCCCTTTGTTCAGATGCCTTTCGGATTTTATGCCAAATTTTTCTGCCTCTTTCGCAAGCGAATCGCGATTCAAATCGTCATATTTTATGTTAAGATATTTTTCAAAAAGCGCTGCAAATTCTATCCGGGGCCAAGGACCCGAAAGATTTATTTCCGTGTCATCGTATTTTAGCACTGGATATTTTCCGACCGCGCGAAAAATATGCTCAAATAATTTTTCCGAAAATTTCATAAGCTCTTTGTAGTCCATATAAGCGCAGTAAAACTCCAGTGAGGTAAATTCCGGATTGTGAGAATGATCCATGCCTTCATTCCGAAAAGATCTGCCAATCTCATATACTCTTTCAATGCCCCCGACTAACAATTTTTTTAGATCCAATTCGGGAGCAACCCTTAAATACAAATCCATGCCTAGAGCGTTTAGGTGGGTCTTAAACGGCTTCGCGGAAGCGCCTCCCGGTATTTGCTGAAGTATTGATGTTTCAACTTCCAAAAATCCGTTGCTATCCAAAAATTCACGAGTTGCTTTGACTATTTTGCTTCTAATCTCGAAGATTTCCCTAACTTCTTCGTTCATTAGAAGATCTATATATCTTTTCCTGTACCTTTCTTCCGTATCCTTCAAACCGTGCCATTTTTCCGGTAAAGGAAGAATGGACTTTGAAAGCATTTTAACATCCGCGACTTCCAGAGTCGCTTCTCCACGCCTTGTTCTGAAAATAACGCCCCTCGCCTGCACGATATCGCCGATATCAAAAAGCTCCAAAAATTCCTTGTATGCGGCTTCTCCTAAGGAATCTTTTTTCGCGTATATCTGAAATTTCCCAGTCCCGTCGGCTATATGCGCGAATGTTGACCCGCCATGCTCCCTTAAGGCCATAATTCTGCCGCATAAGATAACTTCTTTTTCAGACGCTAAAAGAGATTCGACATCGCGAACAGTTTCTTCGCATGTATGCGTTCTTTTCGCGCTTATGGGATATGCGTTTTGTCCCTTGCGCTCCAACGATTCTTTCTTGGCTATATGAATTTTACGAATATCATCCAGCGGCATAATATATCTATAACTATACAAAAAAACGCATCCAAACACAAGGAAGCGATTTTTTATTTCAATTTTTCAGTCGCGGATTACTATGCGATCCTAACTATAGTGTATCGTCTGTTTCCCGCGGGCGTGTGAACATCCACGGTTTCGCCTGCAGTTTTACCCAATAATGCCCGCCCCAACGGAGATTCTGCTGAAATTTCTCCGGTTTCAGGATTTGCTTCGGCCTTGCCCACGAGCATTAAGTTTCTTGTCTGCGCACCGCCGCGAACCTCTACGGAACATCCTATTTCGACAGTCGAAGCGTTTCTTGAAGCGCTGTTTACTATTTTTGCGTTGCGAAACACGCTTTCTATTTCACTAATCCGCCCCTCAATAAATGCCTGCTCTTCCTTCGCCTCGGCATATTCGGCGTTTTCTGAAATATCACCCAGCGACACCGCCTCTCTTATACGCCCAGCGACTTCGCGCCTCTTTTCCCTAACCAAATATTCCAGTTCTTCTTTTAACTTTTTTAACCCTTGATTTGTCAAAAACTCTTCGGACATTTCTAAACATCTGCGGAAGCAATCCTGCCCTCCACGATTATTGAAAAGCATCTTTAAGAGTGGCGGGCGCAATCTATCGCATTGTTTATTTATAATTTGAGATCTCCCATCCTAATGTTTAGAGATTCTGCGATGAATTATAGATCGCATGGGAGGTACACGAAATAAATTATAAGGTTTGCATTTGAACAATGTCAAATGGGGATAAACTTTTTTATTTCGATTTCCGATGTTGCTAAAGAAAATCTGGATATCAGAAGCTGATTATTTCAAAACCAGCCATGCTCCAAGAATATCGGCGGCGGCCCTTACGGCAAAATTACTGCTATCGCCGTCCTCAAGCAAAACTGTCACAACCACTTGAGGATTCTCATACGGAGCGAATCCGGTAAACCACGCGTGGCTTTTTTCCTTTCCCGTTTCGGCGGTGCCTGTTTTTCCCGCAACAGTTACCGGCAACCCGGCTAAAAATTTGCTTGATCCGCTCTCTACGGCTCGACGCATACCTTCCCTAACGACCTGTATATTTTTTCCTGAAATAAAATCCTTAATTATCACAGTTTCCCCGACACTTTTGCCATTAACTTTTTCAACTATATGGGGCAGAAATAAAGTGCCTCCGTTCGCGAAAACCATAGTGGATGCCGCTATTTGAAGCGGCGTCGCAAGAATATCTCCCTGCCCTATTGAAGTATTATAGCTGTCCCCGATATACCAATTTTCGCCTTTTACATCTTTCTTCCATTTGGGAGTAGGCACTAATCCTCTGGCCTCTCCCGTGAGATCGATTCCCAGAGCCGCGCCCCATCCGAATTTGGATAAATATTGCTCCATTCTATTGATGCCAAGACCCCGTATGTCTTTGTATCCACCGCCCACGACATAGAAGTATATGTTAACCGAATCCGCAACTGCTTTTCGCACATCGGTCCACCCGTGAGCTTTCCAGTCCTTGAATTTATACACAATACTCCCGTCATATACGCTTGGCACTTCGAGAACTCCTCCGCTATACACAAGAAAATCCGGCGTTACCACATTTTCTTCGAGAGCGGCGGTGGCTATAATCGGCTTTATCGTTGAGCCGCTTGGGTATTCTCCGCCAATCGCACGGTTAAAAAGCGGCTTACTCTTATCAGAAAGAAAATTACTGAAATCACTTTGGCTTATTCCTTCTTCGAAAAGATTCGAATCAAAACTCGGAAAGCTTACCATCGCAATAACGCCTCCGTTGTTGGGGTCCATAACTATCGCGACTCCGGCGCTTATTCCCAGTTCCCTTATATGCGCTTCTAAAATCTCAAATGATTTTGCTTGGATTTCGGAGTTTATCCGCAATGTCAAATTGCTTCCGTCTGTTGGAGAACTCAAGACATCCTGTCTGAAAACTTCCCCCGTTGAATTTATTCTTTTCACCGTAACACCATAATTACCGCGCAGAGCATCATCATAGAATGCTTCAATGCCCACCCTGCCTATCCTGTCGCCGCGGGCGTATTTTCCGCTTGACACATCAAGAGGAGACACCTCTCCGGTATACCCTATAATATGCGCAAAGTGTTCGCTATCCTTATAATCTCTCCTGAAAGTTTGGCGTATCTCTATAAAAGATAAATTTTCAATATGCTCCTTAATACTCTCTACCTCTTCTTCTGAAAGCGCCTTAAAAAGCTGAATTTCTGAAAACTGTCTTTCTTTTGCCGACTTGAATTTATCGTATATTGAATCGGCATTTCTGCCCGTATCTGAAGCAATTTCGTCCGACAATTTCCTTAACTCTACATCTGATTTGTCTATACTAGCCGACCTTATCAACATATCAAAATATGTCTTGTTATCAGCTAAAATTTCGCCGTTTGAAGAATATATAAGTCCCCGTTTTGAAAAAACAGGAAAAGCTCTTGAAGAATTATCAATTGCCTGCGCTTCGTAAAACTCGCCTTTTGCCATAACGACAAATATGCTGAACGCCCCCAGAAATACCAGTACGGCTATATGAAACCATTCAAATACATTAAATACTGAAAACGCTATTGGATTTTCGAGCTTGCCGACTTCGATGCTACCTTCATCGAATTCCTTCAGCTTTGAACCATCAAAAAAAATCTCCTCGGGTTCAATCATATCGCGAGAAGAGATTTGTACGCGTAATTTTCTTAATGGATTTCCCCTATGCGCCCAAAACATAAAACCTATGCGTTTGGAATCCGCCAAATTAACTCGACGAAATCAGACTATCCCTCAATCTGTCGATATTCTCCACTATTATTCCGGTTCCTCTCACAACAGCGGTAAGCGGATCTTCCGATAATTTAACCGGAACTTTCGTTTCCCTTTGCAACATCTCATCGAATCTTCTAAGTAGGCAACCTCCCCCAGCTAGAATAATACCGTTTCGCATTATATCCGCCAATAGTTCCGGAGGCGTATCCTCGATTGTTTCTTTAACCGATGAAACAAGGAATTTTACCGACCCCTCAAGAGCCCTTCGAACTTCGCTATCCGTTATAAGAATTTCCTTTGGCAAACCCGATACCAGATCCCTTCCCCTCATGGTTGCCTGAAGCTCCTCATCAAGATCAAGACACGAACCTATGGAAATTTTTATCTCCTCCGCGGTTCGTTCTCCCAGCAGTATATTATGATCTTCCCGCGCGAAATTTATTATGTCTTCGTTCATCTTGTCGCCCGCTACCCTGATGCTCTTTCCCGTTACAAGCCCGCCAAGGGATATAACGGCAATTTCGGTAGTTCCACCCCCAATATCCACAATCATGCTTCCCACCGCATCCTGTACGGGTAAACGAGCTCCTATTGCGGCGGCAATAGGTTCCTCGACTAAATAAACTTCGCGCGCGCCGGCATTTCTTGCCGCATCTTCGACGGCCTTTCTTTCGACTTCAGTAACTCCGGAGGGTATCCCTATAACAACCCGAGGCCTCGGCATAAACGACAAGGAACCCCTGTGAACTCTGTCAATAAAATATTTAAGCATTTGTTCCGTGACTTCAAAATCCGAAATTACGCCGTCTCGCATCGGACGCGACGCAACAATATGCGCGGGGGTCCTGCCCACCATCTTTCGGGCCTCTTCGCCTATTGCCAAAATCTGGCCTGTTTTTTGGTTCAGTGCCACAACAGAAGGCTCATTTATCATTATGCCCCTGCCTTTTACATAAACAAGTGTGTTTGCCGTTCCCAAATCTATCCCAATATCTTTTGAAAATTTTCCTAAAATAGAATCAAAAATCATGCTTATATTTCACTAGAGACCCGAGTCCGAAATATTATCTAAACAAAAATATTTACGGGTGCGTCACTTGAACTATCTAAAATTTCGTTCTTTATATCTCTTCATCTATTTTGTCCGCGCCCAAAATCCGAACTTCGCTTTCTTCCCGTTTCTTAATTTCCACTCCGCCAGCCGCGATACTTTTTTCGCTCACAACAATCCTCACGGGCATACCGAGCAAATCGGCGTCCGCAAATTTTTCTCCGGGAGTTGAATCTTCGCGATCATCATACAATACCTCAACCCCCGCCTTACGCAAGGCATCGTATATTTTTTCGGATTCGCCTCTTGTCTTCCCGCCATTCGACGGCAGATATATTAGATGCGCCCTGAATGGCGCGATTTCTTCGGGCCATAGGATCCCCTTAACATCATTATGGACCTCGACTATCGTTCCCATTAAACGGCTTATTCCGATTCCATAGGAACCCATAACAACCAGATGTTTATTTCCGTTCCCATCGGTAAATTGAAAATCAAACGCCTCGGAATATTTGGTGCCAAGGGGGAAAATATTGCCCACTTCTATAGAATTTCCGCGGAGAATATCGCCTCCGCATACTTTGCATTTGTCTTTCTCCTCTATATCCATGATCTCCTTATTTTTTGCTGTTTTACAAATTTTACAATAGAAAATTTCGTCCTCTCCGACTTCGGATAATACCTGAAATTCATGAGTGGCAGACATTGTGAAAGCACCCCCGCCTGCGGTTGTGAAATAAACATCAAGACCGCATCTTTTGAAAATTTTTAGATACGCTTCTTTTACCTTTTCGTAATACGAAAATAAATCCTGCTCCGAAACATGAAAGCTGTATAAATCTTTCATTAAAAACTCTTTTCCCCTTAAAACGCCGCTCTTAGCGCGCGTCTCATTTCTAAATTTTGTCTGGATTTGATAAAGGTAAATTGGTAAATCCTTGTATGAACTTATGTATTTAGAAACTATCGCGGTTAAAACTTCTTCGTGCGTCCAACCAAGAGCATATATGGCATTCCTGTCTTTCTTGCCGAGTACATCAAAACCGACATCAAGTTTGAATCTGTCCGTTGCCTCAAGATATTTTCTGTCAACAAGCGCCGGCATATAAAGTTCCGCCCCGCCTATCGCGTTCATCTCCTCACCGACGATTTTTTTTATCTTACCTATAACCATCCACCCTAGAGTCAAGTAAGAATAAACTCCCGCTGAATTTTTGAACACAAAACCTCCGCGGGTTAAAAGCTGGGCGTTTGCGGACGGTTCGTCCGACAACTGATGTCTCAATGTTTTTGGAAAAAGAGAAGATTGCCTCATTGTCAAATATAATTATATCAGCTTTTATAAATTGGGCAACTTTCCATACGCAATAATTACTTTATATTAATTTTTCGATAAAAAAGGGCAGATCGTGCATAGTGCATCGAACTGCCCTTGTTGCGTCGCGTGAAGCGACCTGTGGAAAAAATTGCGGCGGAAACCAAAGACCGAAGAACCAATAGACCCAAGGGTCCAAGGCCTAAAGTCCTAGCGACTACCGCAAGACGCGGAACCCACATGGCCATCCGAGCCGTCGACACAGCCCCAGTAGAGCCCCGGGCGATAGCCGAGGTCCAGATAGACACCCGGCACCTCGTCGGCGGACCCGCAACGGGAGCCGGTAACCCACACATAGTGCCTTGAGAGCACATCCGTGTGAGTTGTGAGCGCCATTGCCTCGGCAGCCGTGAGCGGAGACCGCTTCTGTTGCTTGAAAATCTTCTCGGCCGCTTCCGGGCTCTTGCCGCGCATGGACTCGCCGTCCTCGACATCGTAGATGTAGTAGGGCTCGCTGGGAGCGTCCACCACATCGGAGATCTGTGTCGAGTTGAGGTAGGTGTAGCCCGCCTTCCCGCCGTTCTTGACCATCGCCATTTGGTCATAGGGGCTCCGATACGAGCGAGGGATGACAGGCAGGAACGCAATGTT
>MHOE01000003.1:40171-54889 GCA_001819985.1 Candidatus Spechtbacteria bacterium RIFCSPHIGHO2_02_FULL_43_15b | reverse complement strand
CCCGCGCGGATATATGCCCCCGCGCTCCGGGCAAAGCTAAAAACAATTCTCCCCCCTTCTTTTTATTGCGCCGCCTACATGCCGGCGGCGCAATCCTTTGCACCCTTGAGGGTGCGGTGCGAGCACCCTCTAGGGCAAATGAAGAGAACCATCCCTTTCCCTCCTATTTGGGATTCTTAAACCGCTATTTCAATCCTTTAGTGACCTAAGAATCCCAGATAGGAGATCCACCATACTATATCACATATTATCTAAAAGAGCAAGGGGCGGAGGATAGTTTCTCGGAATGTCAGTCGGGCCAATTTGTGAAAATTTAAGCCCCGGACTTCCGTCTCCCTCCTCCTTCCCTCGCTCTCTCTACTTTATTTTTCAAAATTCTTGGCTACTACAGCGGAAATATCCGCTACACTATGCCCTTCTTTCGGAATCGGGAATGGAGGACGAATAAGGCATAGCAGTTTTGGCGCAGTAAGTATTTTTTCGCCGCTTTCAGTGCCATTCCCCCTCCTTTCCCGCGCTCCGAACAAAATTATTAAAACGCGCATCAAATATAAAACATACAAACTTCCTATTTTTCTTATTTTAACTTGAGGATATTATAGCATACTTCCAAAATCTTGTCAATATGCTTTGACAGGATTTATGCAAAAATACATAAAACGGCTCTGGAAAGCCATTTTTATGTGTTAGTATGCGATAAAATTCCCTTTTATACCTCTTAATCAATCAGTAAAAATACATACTGAAACTGTCCCTTTTCGCGTTTGTCCCTGCTTTTCCCGTTTCAGGAATCCGGCAAACGAAAGAATACTCTGCCACCCCGCGTCAAATGCCTTGAATCCGGTTTTGAGCAAAACCTTCCGCGCATCTTCAAGATACTTATTTGAAATTACAAATCCCCCGCCGCCCGTTTCTTTGGCTATTTTCTTTATCCTATCCCTTCTATAAGCTATACTATCCACAATTGCCGTCGCGTAGCTAGAATCTTCATTAACAAAATCTTTGTCAAAATAACCCGCTATGGGATGCAGTTTCGCGGTTTGAACCGCGAAAAACGCGGGCAAACGCCCTCCCATATCTTTGAACCCAAGATATATGCCTTCAAGCGTTGTGCCCGAACTTGTCGGCACAAAAATATTATCCACCCTTGGAAGCTCTTTTTGAAGCTCATAAGCTATCGGCTTATAACCTTCGAGCGCCAAGTCATCTTTGGACGATCGCAGATTTATAAGACCCCTCTCCTTAGAAAACCGAACAGCGTCCTTCATCGGCGTCTTTGATATGTTCAAGAAAACATTTTCGCGCGCTCTTATCTTCGCCAATTTACTTTCGTCGGTCTTTTCGCCCACGAAAATATGCAAAACCGCGCCAATCTCATCGCAATATTTTGCCGCTGAAACCGCAGAATTTCCTGACGACGAAATCACAAATTCATTCCTGCCCATTTTTTTGTAATGCAAAATCCACGGCCCAAGCGACCTGTCCTTGTGAGTCCCTGTCGGATTTAACCTTTCCATTTTCGCGTACACTTCGCCCTTTGACTCCGGCAGAGTGATTTTGTATAATGGGGTCATTGAATATATTATATATGAAAATAATTTGTCCCGAATGTAAAAATGACAAAGAAATAAAATCCGATGACATTGAAGTCGGACGATGGTTTGAGTGCGACTATTGCGGAGTGAGTTTTGAAATATCAAAAATCAAGGATGACGGATCTCCCGAAATAAAAATTATCGAAGAAGAGAAATAGAATCCTCCATCATGCGCCGAAATCCTTTCTGACTCATAAAAACGACTGCCAACTTTTCACGCAACCCAATGGCATTATCAGCTATTTTTTTGATTCGCGCTATAACTTCTTCATCGTTGTCTATGTACGCCAAATCACCGTAAAAACTTCCTATCGATTGCGCCAATTTTCCGTTGAATTCCTGAACATCGCTTGAAGCGGAACTCACTTTTGGCAATATAACGCTATCCGCTTTCATAAAACAATCTTTGTAGCCCTTGTCATTAAGAGCCGCGGCGCTTCTGTTGCCCGGCTCATAAACTACAAGAAATTTATAATCCGGAAACATTTGCGAAAGCGCCTCCAAACCCCCAGATACTTTTACCGGAGTATGCGCGTTATCGTCGATGACAACAACCCTCTCGCCTCTAAAGCGCACTTCCTGCCGTCTTTTTACTCCGGAAAATGAACTCAACCCCCTTTGAATTTCTTTATCTTTTATTCCGATGCGCCTAGCCAGTTTAATTGCCGCACCCAAATTTTCCGCCCAAATCTTTCCCATAAAAGGCAACTTGAAATCCCGCGAGTCGTCTTCCGTATAAAATATAACCTCGGGTTTTTTAGAACTGGTCAAGCTTCCGATTATTTTATCAATATTCCTCCCTTTTTTGTTCGCGATTATCACCCCGTCCGAAGGAACTTTATTTGCCAACTTCCTGAAAATGTCCACATATTCCTCTTCGGTTTCGTATTTATCCATATGATCCCACCTTGCGTCCGTGAGTATTAGGTACTTGGGATTATAGTATAAAAACCTGGGGGTTTTATCCCAACTCGACGCCACATATTCATCGCCTTCCATTACAGACCATAAGGAATCCGTTTTTCTGATCCCGTGTTCGAAATTCTTGGGAATGCCGCCTATCATAAAGCTTGGGTTGTATCCGGCGCTTTGAAGAAGCCAGCTAACAGCCGCGGTAGTCGATGTTTTGCCGCAATCTCCGGAAATAACTACTGAATTTTGTCTCTCTATAAGTTCCGGCAGAACATCTGCGTAAACTTTCACGGGAATATTCTTTTGCTTTGCCTCGAGAATTTCCGGATTGCTTTCCGTTATAAAAGCCATAACCAAAACAAAATCGGGATTTTCTTTCAGGTGCTCCGCCTTAAAACCCGGCATAATCTTTATGCCGTTTTCCTCAAGATATGTGCTCATCGGCGGAAAAAATCCCCTGTCGGAACCCGTAACTTTCCACCCCATATTTTTATACAACACCGCGAGTGGCGCCATAGTTACGCCGCAAATACCGACAATGTGAACATAACTCCCGGCTTTATTCTGTTTTTGCTTTGTTGATGTCATTAAAATCTTGAAACTTAAATTTCAGATTGAAACAGATTTCAAATTCGAAATTACGCCAGCTACCGCGCCCCGCTCTCTCACCGCGTCAAACACGGGAAGACCGCTTTCCTTTTCAGCGGATTCTTTATACTTCGAGTATTCTTCATCTCCCATTCCGGATGAATTCAAAGCGACTGCTATAACTTTCGCGTTTCTGTATCTTGGCAGTATAATTCCCTCGTATTGATAAATCGCCTCTTTTATCGAGGGGAGTTTTACAAGTTTCGACCCTATCGAATGTTCTCTTTGGGGCCTGTGGACAAGCACCATATGCGTAGGCACAGCGCCGTGTATCAAAGAAATGCAGGTATTTGAAAACGCGGGATGAAACAAACTTCCCTGACCCTCAACGAAAAAAATATCAAAATCTTCTTCTTTTTCCAGGAGCATCGTCTCAACCGCGCCTGCCATAAAATCGGCCGGCAGGGCATCTATTGAAACGCCCCAACCCTCTATTATTATTGCTGTCTGGCCCGTGGGGATCACACAGCTTTTCATTCCAAGTCCTTTCGCGGCTACGCTCATCTCGTAAGCTACCGTCATTTTCCCTATCGCGGCGTCCATGCCAACCGTAAGCACTACCGGTTTTTTCATGTAATATGCCCTTGCCGAACCAACTGGAATCTTAAATGAACCCGAAACCATTCTCGCGTCCCAAATCAAAACATTATTCTTTTTTGCAAGCCCACTCCATCGCTCATCTTTTGCAAATGAAAAGTGCGTGCCTGATACTAAATGCATCTTGCTATTCATGGCAAGCTCGATGTCCTTTTCCCATTCCTTCGGAAAAGCGCCTCCTTCCCGAGCCGCTCCAAGAATCAAAACATCCGCATTTGTTTTTTGCCGCGCTTCTTTTAGGTCTGAAAAAATCGGCGTTTTGAAATTTTCTCTTCCCGCCAAATAATCCCTTAAAACCTCGCCGGCGGTTTTCTCCCTCGACTGCGAGTCCACAACTCCGGCAATTTCATAATCAGCGTATCTTAATATCCCGTCTGCGGTTTTTGCTCGCATTGAAAACTTTTTTCTTGAATCCAACCCAAACACTCCCTCCGCGTAAATCAGCGAGGAATGATTTCTTAAATCTATCGGGGGTTCAAAAATCGATCCTTTCACAGACATAAAATAACATAAAACTCTTGTAAAAACAATAAAGCAAAAGCCCTTTTTAAGGGCTTATTTGTATCTTCGCAATTCCTCTGAAACCATAACCATTTTTTCGTAAAATTTTCTTTGGCTTTCATCCAGACTCGCGCTGAATGCCGAAGGAAACGGATCCTCAAGCATATCCTTAAGGGTCTTAATGGTATAAATGGAAAATTTGTCAAGTTCCGCCATGTATTGACTGCGAAGCTCGTAATCTTCGTAGAATGGACTGTTTATGTCTGTGATAACGAAAGCTGACGATTGTTTCATGAGCTCCCGCTCTGCTTCGAGAAAGTTAAAGAAATCGTCTGCTGTTAACTCCACAGGCCCTAATTCTAAAACCGCCCAATCATTCCAAAAATTTCCGTCATTTTCTGCCATATGACCTCAATTATGAATTGACATTTTGCTATTCTTATTGTAACATAGCACGATATTTCAGGCAAGGATAGAGGGACAAATTGAAGCGGCCACCTGCGCCTCTCCTATCGATGCGCCGTCCATATATCCATAGCTTCAAAACTAAAAGGCGAGCAACCGCTCGCCTTTTTCGTCTCATTCCCACACATACGCGTTTCCCATCCAGTCAATCAAGTGCCTGGAGGACTTTGTTCGGTCCATTGAACCAAGTATTACATATATAAGGTAATCGTCCGCTTGGCTTAGATCTAGTTTTTTCACGAATAAAACTATGGACTCGCCCGCTTCTTCCGTGTATCCGGTTTTTCCGCCAAGCACTCCCGGGATAACTCCAAGCAGTTTGTTTGAATTCACAATTCTATGAGCTATTTTGCCGTCGAGAGACATTACATCAATAATCGCAGTTGACATTATCTGCCTAAGCATAGGGATCGCAAAAGCATGATCCGCAAGACGCGCCAAATCATAAGCTGTTGAAATATTATTTTCATCTATTCCCGTCGGCTCAACGAAAACCGAATCAAAAAGCCGAAGCTCTTGCGCCATCCTATTCATTGCCCATACGAATGTTGAGTTTTCATCGGTTCGTAAACTATTGTAATATTCCTCCAGCGCCACAGCCGCGTCGTTGCTCGAAGAAATAAGCATTATGTAGAGAAGGTTTTCGACCGTCAGTTTCTCGTCCACCACCAGTCCGCCCATTTCTCCGTACGCGTCAACCGCGTTTTTTGATATCGTAACTTCATCTTTCAAATCCAGTTCTCCTATGACTACAAGCGCAGTAATTAATTTAGTCAAACTTGCGATAGGCCGGCTTTCGAATATATTTTTATTGTAAAGCACTTTCTGACTACCCGGCTCTATAACAAGGAGCGCCTCTCCGTCGATATCCTCAAAATCCACATCCCAATTCCGAAGAGGCACAAAGCTTGGATTCTTCAATCGCTCAAGATACGGCTGTACTGAAGTTGAAGTTTCGGGAAAAGCGGACGGCGACGCGTAAGTTGCGCTTGGCAAAATATGCCTTATCTCGCTTGAACTCTCCACGACTCCCGGATCCGTTCCGGAAATTGAATTAAATATTCTATTCACATATTCCGAAATGCTCGTTGCGATTTCCGAACCGTCCATTTTTTTGCTTGGTGAAACTGCGTCTTCATCTGGCTTCACGGGTTCATTGTCGGCCGGTTTCGCAATACCAGAATCAATTTTGTCAGAATTATTCCCTCCTTCATCGCTTTCTGATTCCGCGTCATCGGAAAAATTCGTATCGCTCGATACTTCGGAAAAATTTAGAGAAGCAGTTTGATTTTCCGGTTCGGCATCGCTTCCGATTTTTTTGCCGGATGTATCCGTATCATAACTAAAATTCAGGAACGCAAAAATAGGAAGAAGTATGGCAATTAAAAAAAGAAGAATATAGCGCATTACTCGAATTTTGGATTTTCGGTTTAGAAAATACTAATACCTAGAATCTAACACTTACTTTATTCTATCACTTTTATTCCCAATTCTGAAAGCTGTTTTTTATCCACAACCGAAGGAGCGTCCATAACTGAAGTTATCCCACTACCCGAAGTGGGAAAGGGTATAACTTCGCGGATACTCGGCTCGCCCATCATTGCCATAAGCCACCTGTCGAATCCCGCTATTCCTCCGTGCGGAGGCACTCCGTAGGAAAACGCCTCAAGGAGATGGTGAAATCTTTCTTCGATTTCTTTCGTTGAATACCCTAGCGCATTAAAAACTTTTGTCAGTATTCCCGGATTATGCGTCCTTATGCTTCCGCCAAAAACTTCGTTGCCATTCAATACCAAATCGTACTGCTTGGCCTTTATATTCAAAATCTCATCCGGCTTATCCAATTTATCCAAATCGTCATCCTGAATCGCGGTAAACGGATGATGCGCCGCGCCAAGACTCCCGTCGTCTTTCTTCTCGAACATCGGGAAATCCGTTACCCAAAGGTACGCGAGGCAATTTTTGTCTTCCTTGTTTTTCCTTATATCCGGCTTGTCGCTGTTGTATTTTTCCATAGCTTCGCTATATGTCATACGAGGAAACGGTTTTTCCTGAAGGGTTTTACCGATAACTTCCTCTGAAACCCTCGTAACCAAATCTTCAAGCAGAGATAAAATATCTTCCTGATCCACGAAAGACATCTCTAAATCTAGCTGGTCGAACTCCAAAGTTCTATCCCCTCTCAAATCTTCGTCGCGAAAACATCTCGCAAACTGAAAATATTTTTCGATTCCCCCAACCATTAAAATCTGCTTGTATTGCTGGGGCGACTGCGGCAAGGCATAAAATTTGCCTTGATGGAGGCGGGACGGCACAAGAAAATCCCTTGCGCCTTCCGGCGTGCTTTTTGTGAGTATAGGAGTGTCAACTTCCAAAAAACCCCGCTTGGAAAGATACTCCCTTATAAACATTTTAACCTCTGCCCGTTTTGCGATAATTTTAGCCACCCTTAAACGGCGCATATCAAGATACCTGTATTTCCATCTTATATCCTCCGTAATATCATATCCGTCACCGCTTATCGGTATAGGGGGGGTGCCGGATACATTAAGAATTTCCACCTTGTCCGCGAGCATTTCAAAATCGCCCGTTACGATATTGGAATTTTTTAATTTTTCCGGGCGCGCCTGTATTTTACCCGTAATCTTGAGGACCCACTCCGAACGCACTTCCTGAATTTTTTCGTATGCTTCTTTCTGGCTAGGCACGAAAACTACCTGTAAAAATCCAGACCTATCGCGCATATCGATAAAAACAATCTTTCCGTGATCTCGGCGCGTATCAACCCATCCCGCGACCGTTACTTGTTCGCCTTCTTTTTTAATTGTGTCTGAAATAGCCGTTCGCCACATAAAATCATTCTAACACCGCCTGCCATTAAGACAAGTGCCGCGTAACCGCTAAAATATGCCGATACTCTAGAATTATCGCGGCGCGAAAGTTTGATTCGCGCACCTTTTCATAGCCCGGGACAATTACTCGCCGGCTCATAACCCATGCCTTCCGCTTCTTCTTTTGAAATAAACCAAATTTTGTTATACGATGATATTCTGTCCGCTCCGGGGCAATCAGGGAGATGATATTTTGAAGAATTTTTACTTGCCACATACATACCCTCCGTTCGCTCTTCAAGCCCTTGAATATTTTCGCTGTTCGTGATATTCTCAAAAGCGGAAGATTTCAAATATTCGACTTCCGTAAGCTGTTTTTCTTGTCCCGGAGCGCTAAGCCGGCCTGCCGCGAAACTGATTAGGGATATCAAAATCACTCCTAAAAACAGGGTAATGTCCGACTCGTTTTTCTTAACAAAATTTTTCACTTCGACAATTTTACTAAACATAAGGGTATGGCTTGCCGCCGCAGATTTTGACCATATTATTCGGCTAAATATTTTATCTTCTTAAGGATTGAATTTCATAAGCAACTTGGGTGTTCAGAAAATTTTACAAACTAATATTCAATAAGTCAACAATATGAGAGCTGGCCGGCGACAAAATTTGGGCGCTACGCTTATTCTTGTCGCTGATCCGCTTCTTATTATCATAAAAGATGAGCAAGACAAAAGCCGCGGGCTCAACACGGTTGGGACGCGATTCAATATCAAAACGGCTGGGAGTCAAACTTTTTGAAGGAGAAACGGCAAAGCCAGGCAATATTTTAATACGCCAACGCGGCACGCATTTTTTGGCTGGAAACAATGTAAAAAAAGGAGCGGATGACACTCTTTACGCCCTCAAAGAAGGCAAGGTTGCTTTCAAAACAATCAAAAAAACCCGTTTCGACGGGAAGCAAAGAATAGCAAAAGTTATAAGCGTTCAGGTCTAACTTTCATAATAGATCGAGCTTCAAAATACTGACTGCCCGAAATTAGCTGATTGCCGCCCGTATAAACTCCACGAATAAAGGATGAGGACGAAGCGGGCGGCTTTTGAATTCCGGATGAAATTGCGTGCCTACAAAAAATTTATGATTTGGAAGCTCTATTATCTCCACAAGATTTCGTTCCGGATTTATCCCCGACATTAAAAGCCCTTCCTTTTCCAAACTCTCCCGGTAATTGTTATTTAATTCGTACCTGTGGCGATGCCTTTCAGAAATAATAAGATCGCCGTTTTTCTCTTTCTCTTTTTCGAAATCTCCCTTGGAATACGCCCTATGAGCCACGCTTCCCCTCTTGACAAGGCAATTATATGCTCCAAGTCGCATACTCGCGCCGTAATCCTTTTTCTGGATGTTTGTTTTCTGTTCGGGCATTACATCTATAACGGGGTGCGGAGTTTTCTTGTCTATTTCGGAGGTGTTCGCTCCGTCCAGTTTGCATACGGTTCTTGCGAATTCAATAGTCGCGATTTGCATACCGTAACAAAGGCCAAGGTACGGGATGTTGTTGCTCCTGCAAAAACCCGCGGCCATAATTTTGCCCTCAACGCCTCTTGAGCCAAATCCTCCGGGAACAATTATACCATCGAAATCTTTGAGTTCCGATAAGGATTCCGGAAATTTTTCGTAATGATCCGAATTTAGCCATGAAATTTCCGGCTTTCGTTTATGAAACCAGCAGGCATGCTTTAACGCCTCTATAACCGAAATATATGAATCTGAAAGCGTAAACGCGCCGCTTTCAAAATATTTTCCGACAATTCCAAGCTTTACCGGATTTTCCGAAGTTTGTATCGTATTTACCAATTTTTCCCACGCTTCAAGATTCTTTCCCTTGCCTCTCATTTCAAACTTCGCGAGGATACGCTTGCCCAAATTTTCTTTCTCGAAATTAAGCGGAACTTCGTATATACTCTCGACATCGGGAGCGGATATAACATCATTCGGGGCTATATTGCAATATATCGAAACTTTCTTTTTCCGCGGCTCGTCCAGAGCATATTCTGATCGGGCAAGAATTATGTGCGGCTGTATCCCGGCTGAATTCAATGAACGCACCGCGTGTTGAGTGGGCTTGGTCTTCATCTCGCCGATCATTTTTGGCACGGGCAAGTAACTGACCAAAATAAAAAGGACATCTTTTGGACGCCTCAAATACATCATTCTCGCGGCTTCCAAAAATAGAAGATTTTCGTACTCGCCAACGGTTCCCCCTATTTCCACCATGACAAAATCCGCTTTTGTCTGCCTTGATACCTTGCTTATTCTTCTTATAACCTCTTCGGGTATATCGGGGACAACAGTAACCTGCCGACCTCCATAGCCAAGATTTCTTTCTCTGTGGATAACGGACTCGTACACCCTCCCCGTTGTCATATAGTTTATGGAGTAGATATTTTTATCCAGAAACCTTTCGTAGTTACCAACATCCTGATCGCACTCAAGACCGTCTTCGGTTACAAAAACCTCGCCGTGTTCAACCGGATTCATAGTGCCGGCATCCACATTTATGTAAGGGTCGATTTTTATGGCGGTAACATTGTACCCGCGCGATATGAGGATTCTCCCGATTGAAGATGTCGCCACGCCTTTTCCTATGCCGCTCATTACGCCGCCGGCAACAAAAATAAATTTAGACATGACAAATTGCAGTCACAAATAGCTAAACGCCAAAAACCAAAACAAGATGCCCCATCAAAATAACTCGACTAAATTCAAAAACTACCCGCTATTGGCTATTTTGTTCCTGATTATTTATTATTCTCCCCTCCTTCCACTATAACCCTGATTTCCGCTTCGAGCCCGTGATCGAATTCAATATTTACCGGGAATTCTCCCGCCTCTTTTATCGGCTCTTCCAGTTTTATTTGTTTTGCCGAAACCTTAAAACCAGCTTCCGAAAGAGCCGAAGATATCCTTTGAGCGTTAACGGATGAATAAACCTGACCCTCGTCTCCTATGGGCATAGATATTTTTAATTCGTAGCCATCCAGTTTCGAAACATTAGCTTCTATGCCCTCCAATTCCTTTTGGGCAAGCTCTTCTTCCTTCACGCGCAACAACTCCGCTTCCGCGGCCGCGCTATCCGTGGCTTGCTTTGCCAGATCTTGAGGGAAAAGAAAATTCTTTGCGTATCCGTCTTTCACATCCTTTACTTCCCATTTTTTCCCTAAATTTTCTATATCTTGTAGTAAAATTACCTTCATTGTGAGGATTGTTAATTATGATCCCAAATTCATTATTTAGAATATATCACAACTCTTTTAGCGCTTCAATAGCTTTTTCAAGCTGTATATCCCCCTTGCTTTCGAATATTTCCTGCGTCATATCCACTTTGATATCGGGCTCAAGACCGTTCCCGTCTATGGATATGCCGCTTGGAGTAAACCATTTTGCCACGGTTATTTTTATATTTGAACCGTCTGATAACTTTGCCAGCTGTTGAACGGACCCCTTGCCAAATGTTGATTCTCCGATAAGCTGGACTCCCCTATGATCTTTTAACGCCCCTGCCAATATTTCTGATGCCGAAGCAGAACCCTTGTTAACCAATATAACCAGCGGATAGCCGGAAAGAGCGCCGTTACCGCGTGTCTTGTAGAATTTGCCGGACTCAACCACACCCCTTTCTTCCGCAACTACCATGCCCGGATCCAGAAACCAACCCGCGATATCCACTGAAACCTCGAGAAGCCCTCCGGGATTATTTCTAAGATCTAAAATTATTTTTTCGACATCGGATTTTAGAATTTCGTTAGCCAAATTATTGAAATCCGCGGACGCACTTTCCGTGAACTGATATAGCGCCACATAACCTATTCTGCCTTCTTTTTCTTCCCACTCGGTACTTGGAATCTTTATAGTATCGCGAACTATCGCGATTTTTATACTCCCATCAACTCCGTTTCTCTCGATTGTCAACACCACTTTTTCGCCTTTCGGGCCCCTTATAATCTGTATAGCTTCGTCTAACGCAAGGTCGTCCGTGGCGGTGTCATCAATGTATAATACTCTGTCTCCCGATTTAACGCCAGCGCGTTCCGCCGGACTGTTTTTTAACGGAGAAACTATAGTCAGGACACCCTCCTTTATCGTAATTTCCGCGCCAATTCCTTCAAAAGAGCCGTTGATGTTTTCTTCAAAAATTTTAGACAGTTTGGGCTTTAGGAATGTGCTGTGAGGATCTCCAAGCGCTTTTATCATTCCCTCCATCGCTCCGTAAACAAGATCTTCCTCCTCGACTTTTTCGCTCTCAACATACATTTCTTCGATAACATCTATGCCCTCCCTTAAAAGTTCGAATGAAGGACTCGATGAAAAAAACGATGATGCGTTAAACCTGCCCGATTCGTCGTTTGATCCCAAAATCTTACCGATTATAAGTCCGCTTCCGAAACCAAACGCTAAAACTCCGAAAAAAATTACTATTAGATTTGCGTTTTTTTGCATTGCGGTATTTTCTTTAATTACGCCCCGCTAATGTCGCGGGTAAAAAATTTTATACGGTTATGTTAATATTATTCGACAACTCCTTTGAACATTTGCCTTATTTCGTCGTAATTTCCGCCCTTGGGCAACAACACATATTTTCCATCGACATTTCCCGAAACAAGCAATCCTCCGTTTTCATTTTCTTCGAGAAAAACTTTCGACCAATCCTCAATTTCCCCGTCCTTAATGGTATCGATAAGTTCTTTCATTTCCGAAATGTCCATATCGCTCCTTACATTATCGCCCAAAGTGTCAAGAATGTTAAATATTTTCACTGGGTTTACAAGCACTCCCAAACTCAAAGCTTTTGATTTAACGGCTTCTATGATTTCGTGCTGTCTCCTCATTCTGTCGAAATCAGAACTTGAATAACGCGATCTTGCGTAATACAACGCCTCTTCGCTGTTCATCAGGTTTTTCCCTTCCGGAACATAAAATACCCACCCCGATTCTTCGAGTTTCCAATACCTCTCATCTTCTCTTCCGTCATGAATCCACTGCTTTGGCTCCTCGAAAGGCGAAGTTCTATATATTGTTATCTCGCCGATATCGCCAATAATTTTCTGAAAACCTTCAAAATCAACGCTCACAGCGTAATCCACATAAACGCCGCTCAACACGGACACAAGCGCTTTCATAAGTTGCAACCCGCCTCCTCCCGGACGCCTTGCTTCACCCACAGCATACGCCGCGTTTATTTTTTCCTCTCCATAATCGGGTATTTCCACATACAAATCGCGGGGAATAGAGATTAGAGCCGCTTTGCCGTTATCTTTGTTCAAACTTGCGAGTATGATCGTATCCGCGAGCAACTCGCCGTTCATCGGCTCTTTGTCGTCGCCGTTTATACCCCTTATTCCGATAAATAAAACATCAACTCTTGCCTCTTCGCGTTCCGGAATTTTTGAAAATTCCGATATCGTCTCCGCCCAGATAGCTTCATGGTCGTCGCCTATCACGGTTATTGTCCGTCCCGCTTTATAACCAAAAAATATCCCCCCTAAAAGGATTGTAATGCCTATTGATATTATTACTCTCTTCTTGGAAAACAAAGCGTTGAATTTGAAACTTAGGAGTAAATTTTGCCTTATTTTGAAAACTCATACCATGGCGCGCTACCATGCTTAAATCCTTAATCCCCTTAACAGAACCATCCGCCTATCTCCGCGTCCGACACCTTTTTGTTGGCCATAACATATTTTCGCTTTCTCCACGCCCGGGGACAAAGTCTGAAAAAATCAACAGCGGATTTCCATCCGTATTTTTCGTAATTTAGCACATACGACCACGATGCCGCCTCTTTTACGAATATAAGAAGAGCGTACCTTAGAAATGTTCTCGGAGTTTCATTTTTTATTTCCATTAGCCGCTGATTAGTGAAAGAGTGAATTTTGGCAAAATCGCTTATTTTTTTCCTTGCCTCTATTATCTCTTTGAATTTTTTTGAAGTTCCTTCGCCTGCGGACCTGTCGTGATACCCGACGCACTTTGGCTGATACATGAATTTCCACCCGAAAAGCCGCATTCTCCACGATAAATCCACATCCTCTTTATAGGCGAAAAAATCCTCATCAAAATATTCGTTTCCGATTTTTGCGCTTTCGAGAGATTTTTTTCTGTACACGGGTGCCGCGCCGTCTATACCCCATACCTCTTCTTCCTTTTCATATTGGCCTTCATCTTTTTCGCCTTGACCTCTATTTATAGACCTGCGATTCCTAAAAATAACGAGTCCGGCGGTATCTATGCGATTAGTTCTTGGATTAAAAAGCTTTCCCTGAATTCCCGCTAAACTATTGTCCGCGCGCAAAGATTCTACCGCGTATTTTACATAGTTCTTATCCAATTCGCAATCCGCGTTTAAGCAAAGTATAAACTCTCCGGAAGCCATGCTCATTCCCTTATTATGGCTCCCGCCGAATCCAAGATTCTTTTCGTTTCTAACGATTGTTAATTTCGCGCCGCCTTTGTAATTTCTATAGACATTTCGCGCCACTTCCGAAGTTTTATCGCTGGATAGATCGTCAATTAGAAAAACTTCAATCGGACTATAGGATTGATTTAACGCGGAGCTAAGAGATTTTTCGATGTTTTTCTCTTCGTTACGGGCGGCAATTGTTATGGTGACTATTGACATATTTGAATAAAACTATATTCTGACGACTAGAATTCATTCAGGCCACGATTCGTGGCCTGTTTTTTATAGCCGCTTTTTAGCGAAATACTATGTATCAAGGCAACTGATACTACAAAAAACAGCAATACTTTGTCGTTAAGCAATGCGACATCCACCACACTATATGCCATAACCCACACAAAGTAAACGGCGAAAAGTCCTGAAAATAAAGAGGGGAATTTGTCTTTGACAGTTACCGAGGTCCTTATTGCCATCCAAAATATTTCAGCAAACAGCAATAAAAGCGCGGCTACTCCGAAAATACCCGTCTCCGCCGCTACATCCAAGTACAAACTATGAGCCGAAGCGCCCTCTTTGGTCGAGGACAAATTTTCCCCTAAAACTGCCGGATAATTGCCTATTCCCACTCCAAGCCATGGCCTATCCGATATTGAATTCCAGGTGGATTTCCATATTTCTATTCTGCCTCTATTTGAAATCTCTCTGCGATTC
>MHOE01000003.1:232-40129 GCA_001819985.1 Candidatus Spechtbacteria bacterium RIFCSPHIGHO2_02_FULL_43_15b | reverse complement strand
CTGCCTCCCTGAAGAATTTGCGACACCTCTAAGAATTGAGAAACTGCCGGAAAAAACGCGAAAAAAACCAGTATTGAAATTATGCTTATTTTAATATGCCGCCTTGCTCCTAAAATCGCCGCGAAAATTCCGCCGAAACAATTTTCTAAAATCTTATTGCAACTTTTCGGTAAGAACAGAACCGCGAGACATAACAAAAACACCGGCGCCGCCCCCACCCATATCCCGCGCGTGCCTGAAAATATTATAGACATCAGGTAAAGCGCCGAAATAACACCAAAAAAAAGCTTCCTCGCGCCGCGCTCTTTTTCTGCGACAAAATAGGCAACGGCTATCGGTATTGAAATGAGCATTGACAAAGCAAACGAGTGAGAATCGGGAAATACGGAAAATATCCGTAGTGTGGCATCCGCGTCTTCATAGTAAGAAAACCAAGTATTCGAGTAACTAAGCAAATCGCCAAGGTTATTTCCGTAAAAAACCGGAATTACATGAGAAGCCCACCACTTCCAAAAAACGAAAAGCGGCAAAAATAGCGTCGCGATAAACTGGCCGTAACCTATGAATAACGCTGAGAGCGAACCGGCGAACGCAAATTTCATTATTTCCATAATATCCTCCCTGTTTTTTACTGCCGCATATACAACAAAAAAAAGCGCGGAGATATTAGCCAGAAAAATTATCTTTTTTATTCCGTATATCGGCTGTTCGGAAACAAATAAAGATGCGAACCCTATCAGAAAAAAAACCGCCAGAATCAAAAAAAAGTGATTTTTCAAACACGAAAGCAAGAGCGCCTTTGATCTTCGAACCGCCGATTTCCCGTCTCCAAGAAAAACCCAAACGGATTTAAGAAACAAGACGAGCAATACTACTCTCCAGCTCGACATTGAATCGAAAGAGTCGGACACGGCGAGTGAGACGAAAAAAGGAATCGAGAAAACAAAAAACTTCAAACCCTCTTTGAGCGAAGAAAAAATTGAAAATATTAAAATCGCGGCAAGAAGAAACAGGGAAAATTCTCTAGGTATAAAACCCGCGGACATCAAAAAAACACTTGCCATTTCGAAAGCTATAAGCGCGCTAACTGGGGTTAAATGGCTGTTTATAAAATTTCTGAACTTCATAGAGTAAAATTTTTTACCAGCTTTAGGAACTCCCCCCACGAACGAACTTCTTCATATTTATCCTCATTCAAATCCAATCCAAAACGATTAAACAGCACGGGATATGCCACGCTTTTTATGAAAAAAAGCACTTCTATTTTATCATCCAGAAAAATATCCGACTTGAGCCGTTTTGCCTCCACTGCTTTATATTTATCGTCTCCTACAAAAATTATTCTGCGTTCCGGTATGTGCTCCAGAATTCCCTGGACTTTCAACCAAGATAACGCGTAATCTTTGTCGTGATCTCGACGGGATACGATGGAAAGCGTGTGCCCGGACGCTGACAATTTCTCGATACTGTTCTTTGCGTACGCCATCGGTTTAGCTTTTAGGCTCATCTTGCCGTATATTGCCTTTTTTAGATCGTAATGCAAATCTTCAGGCATAATTTTCTTTAATGTATGTATGCTTGAATATTTCCCAGACGCATCAAATCCCAACTCGCGGGCAACTCTCCTTATATTTTCGGTGTGATCAACGATAACCCCATCTAAATCGAGGCCGATATTCATATTTTGTTTTTTTGCCGTAGAATTGATTATCAAGTTATCCACATGACCCCTTGGCCTTGCCGATGTTATAAAATTTACACAACGACGAGGTGAGAGTAATCATGTACATTAAAAAAATAAAGCGTATAAGGCGGGACTCTTTCATCAAAAAATTAAGAAATGTGACGCTGTATAACAACCCCGATATATTACCATACAAAGACGCGGAGATCGAGATAGTAATCAGCGATCCGTCTTGCTTTGAACCTAGTACATTTTATGTGCTTCGAGACGGATTAAAATTCGTAAGTCTTCTAACCGACCATATAGCATCCAAACTTGGCGACTACGCGAAAATCAATACTTTAGTCGAGTACGAAGACGAATTTGGCGATGTGAATTTCATAGCTCCCCCTATCATTGAATATTCGGACTTTGGAAAATGGATGATATTGGACGGTCTTCATAGGTGCTTTATTGCCAGGCACAGAAAATTATCAATACCAGTCGCCCTTGTATCAAACGCGACAATCCCCTATCCAAACCTTGCCCTTCCTTCCGGATGGAAGAGCGTTTACATAGCAGATAAAACACCGGATGTAAAACGCATACTAAGAAGCGGACTGAATGATTTGCCGCAGACAAGATACAACTTACACAGAAATTTATCGGTGCTTGGCTCTAGGGGGTCAAGAAAATAAACCCGCGCTAAACGCGGGTTTTTATTTCAATCTAAGCAAACAGTCCAGAGTTGCCATTGCTGTATTTTGCCATGAAAATTTTCTTGTGTATTCGAGGCATTTTCTCGATAAATCCAAACGATAATTGTTGTCGTTGGATAATTTTGAAAGTGCCATTGAGATTTCTCTGATATTTCCCGGGTCTTTTATGTAAATAGCTGAATCTCCGCCAACTTCCTCGAGTGAACTGCCCCTCGATGTAATCACGGGCGTTCCGCACGCCATACTTTCAAGAATCGGCAAACCGAAACCTTCATAGCTTGAAACCCAAACAGTCGCCAGGGCTTTGTTGTAAAGAAAAACAAGGTCATCGTCATTCCGAATAAATTCATGCCATACTACCGCCTCCCGACCCATTTCTGAATTCGTATTTTTTATAACAGCGCCGATATCTTGATATGGACTGGAGTGATTTTTTCCTATTATCAAAAACTGAAAATCATCGCGTTCGCGCGCGAATTCCTTAAAGGCATCGACTGTTTTTGGCAAAAATCTGCGATTAAATATTGAACCCACAAAAAATACAAAATTATCGCCAATCCGGTATTTCTTCTTTATGCCGCTCCATTTTTCCGCATATCCGATCTCTCTAATCTTTGAAAAATCCGGCTTTCTGAAAATCGGATCCGGCGCAAGGCGTGTTACTGTAATTTTTTTCGAATTTATTTTGTAGTATTTCTCAATTTCACTTTTTGTAAAATTTGAAGGGCAAAATATCACATCTGCTTTTTTAGCGGACCGCTTTGATGCCCATTTAAGCAAAATTTTGTCGGCAAAGGACGGCCAGGAATATTCAGCCGGCCGCGCTTCGTAAATAATATCGTGGATAGTTACCGCGGTTTTGCATTTCTTGAATTTGAGTATCGGGAGAACATAATCCGGACAAAAGAGAACATCCGCCTTATCCCTAAAAACCGCCAAGGGAAGGCGCAAGTGCTTGTAAACAGCGTTGCTCCCCGCATCCAAAACTCTTATGTGGGATTCCCGTCTTTCCATATAAGGCCGATCCATTGCGTCCAAATCCTTTGGGATTTCGTTTTTGAAATAAAGAAACAACTCCAAACTAACGGGGTCTGACCCCGTTAGTTTGTACCATTCGCGCAATACATTCCAAAGATATCGGCCAACGCCGGTGCGGTTTCCTTCAAGATTATGACAGTCGATGGCGATGCGCATATGATTAAGGGTTTTAAGCCGGGTTTTCGTATTGCCCGTATTTGCATTTTAGAAAATCCAATACCCCCCTTGTCATAGCCCTAGACCACTTGCGACGGGAAGGGACTAAAAAAAATTTCAGAACTTGCTTTTCTAAAATCCAGATAGCGAGTAAATACGCGCATACTTTTTGACAAATATTGCCGTTGAATTTGGCGAGTATTAAGCTGTTTCTAGTATGGTAATAAATATACGAAGGAGAACCCTCCTTGTTTGTCGCGGAGACCTTGTGCCATACTTTGCTTTCCGGAACAACCACACACTTAAACCCCGCGTTTCTTGCCCGCACGCACCAATCAACATCTTCATAATAAAGAAAGTACTCTTCACGCATGAGACCGATCTTTTCGATCGCTTCGCGTTTTATTAAAAAAGCGGCACCGGTTACATACTGCACCCCAAAACTAACGGGGTCAGACCCCGTTAGTTTTGGCTGATGATAGGCCTTTGTCATTAGATTATTTACCTTCCCGCCATCAAACACGACTTCATCTGTCCCGTACTTATAAACTCTTGATCCTAGAATTCCAAGGATTTTGTCGCTTTCCCCAGCTTTGACCAGTTTAGTCAAAGAGTCAGGCGCAACAATCGCATCATTGTTCAGAAGAAAAACATAATCCGCGCCGCGCTCAAGGGCATATCTTATGCCCACATTATTACCTCCGGCAAAGCCAAGATTATTACTATTCCACAAGATATGAAGTATAAAACCTGAAACATTATTACTAAAATTTTTGATTTCCGCTACATCTTTTTGGTTTGACCCGTTATCCACGATAATCACTTCAAAAGTTGGATAATCTGCTTTCTCAAGAGACGCCAAACACTCCCGGGTTTCGTGCCAATTGTTCCAGTTTAAGAGAATTACAAAAACTTTTTCCGGTTTGCCTTTCATTTTGTAATTATAGCAAGCAAAAAACCGCCCCGCCAGTCCACACGGACTAGCGGGGTTATCTCTTTTCCCAAGCTGATCTGCCTTTATTTAACAAACTACGAGGCATAGATTCCTAGGCATAATAAGATTGTTTTGTCTTTATGCCGCCCCTAGAATTCAAACTAGAATGATTTTTCTCCCGACGACATAGAATCATCTCCCTGCGAACTTCCGGCTTGACCTCCGTCAGACACACTACCTGAAGATTCCGGCATTCCCGCGGACTCGCTTTTCTTGCCGCCCTTCTTCATAAAAAAGAAAAAGTAACCTCCAGCTCCCGCAACGGCTAAGCCGATCAATACCCAAAGTATAATAGGCATGAATAAATACCGACTAATCTGCAAATTCAATTATGTGCCCAAACGCGGCATATAGATGTAATTGCAAATTGAATCAATTAATTTCTTAATAAGCTCCGAATTTCGAATATAGTTTGCGAAATTTTAAGTCGAGATTATTGTAGCATATTTAATGCTGTTGTATATGTGGATAACTAATCTCATAAACCTGCGGCTAAAACGCTTTCGAAATCTTTTCCTTAAAAACTAGCATTGGAAAAATAACTACTGCTTTGATGATTCTAAAAAATCTCCTCGGCTCGATCGCAAACCTCCATAACCACTCGAGGCCCATATTTTGCATCTTCTCCGGAGCCCTAGGAATTTTTCCAGATATAAAATCGAACGATCCGCCCACGCCCATCGCTATCTTTACGGTATCGAAACTCCTCAAATGCTTCGCTATCCACAATTCTTGCTTTGGAGCGCCGAGTGCCACAAAAATTATATTCGGCTGAATTATATTTTTAATGACGAATATGGAGCGATCGCTGTCCAAATTTTCCATCGAGTAAAATTTTATGCTTGAAAACCCTTTTTCCAAATTTCTTGCGGCCACTCCTGAAACGCCGTTCCTTCCGCCTGCTAAAAGAACGCGGTTTTCAATGCCGTAATTTGCGATTTCCCACCCATACCTATACGCACCCGCGCCAATCTTATAATTCAATCTCTTGACCGCGTCGATATGCTCAAGGAATTTCCGCATAAAATCCACTCCCGTAACTCTTTTGCGTATCGAGCTTCGATGCAAAATTTTGGACGCCCACACTATTCCCATTCCGTCTGGTATACTTAAACTGGACCTGTTTATGACATTTTGATATGTGCGATTATTTCGCGCGCATATCACTATTTCGGGATTGGGTGTTACTATGTAATGCTGTTTTCCGTCATACAAAAACCTTTCCGCTTTCTTTACGGCCTGATCCAGCGTTAAATTATGAACTTTTGTACCAAGTATGTACAAAGCTGATTCTGAAAATTAAAAGTTTGAAGCTGAAAATTTTAGGCGTAATTTTCGGCTCCTTATTTTGAACTTTTGCCTTTTATTTTTACTCGCATATTCATTATATCATGTATGTAATTACCGTTGTCCCATTTTCTAAAATTCCATTCCCGGCCCCGCAAACACTGGATTATTTTTGCAATCAAATCGTGGAAGTCGGAGGAATAGTGGAAATTCTCATATCTTCAAGGAAACTCCTCGGCATTGCCGTTTCCTGTTCCAGAATATCCGACCAAAAAATTCGCATAAAAAAATCTCCATACAAACTCAAACCCATACAAAGAGTCATAAATGCCCAATGCGTTTACCCCAGGCAATACATTAAGCTTGCATTGTGGACAAGTATGTATTACTACTCCCCGACTGGCCTTATCGCAAAAACTTTGTTCCCGCAATTTTTTTCAAAACCCACGATAAAATTTCTGAAAGAAATATCCGAAATCAAACCCGCACCCGATGAAACCGAAATCAACCATGAAAAAGGCGGCGTTCCCGTACTCGCGCGGGGAAATATCGCGCAACAAATCAGTTACTTTTCAAAAAACATAGACAAGGCAATAAAAAACAAAAAATCCGTACTGTTTATTGTTCCTGAAATCTATAAAATAGATTACTACATAACCAAAATCCCTTTACTGCGGAAAGCGGCGATGGTTACCGGCAAATTAACCGCAAAGGAGCAATACGAAATATGGAAAGTGTCCATATCAAATAAATCGGTATTGATTATTGGCACAAGAGCCGCGCTTTCGATGCATATAAAAAATCTCGGGCTTATAATATTAGATGAGGAAGAAAGCCCATATCATAAATCTTTCGACCAGCAACCATACATAAACACCAAGAATTTGGCGATAAAACTGGCCGAACTATCGCGCTCAAAAATCATACTCGGATCTTATGTGCCATCCATTGAGTCCGCCTGGCAAGCTAAAAATGGAGAATTCACAAAGGCCGCGTTACGGATTCCGCGTGCTAAAAGCGGTCAAAATCGGCAGATTCGTTTGGTTGATATGCGGCAGGAATTGAAGAACGGAAACTATTCCATATTCAGTATGGAATTGCAAAAAAAATTAACTTCAACAATCCAAAACGGCGAGCAGGCAATTCTTTTTATAAATAGAAAGGGGCTTTCAACGGGTCTTTTATGCAGGGATTGCGGGCATATCGTGAAATGTCCGAACTGCGATGTCCCGATGACCTATTACAGAACCCACCCGGCGCAAAACAACCTCTATAAACTCGCCTGCCATCATTGCGCTTTAAGTAAAAATCCGCCAACCGTATGCCCGAAATGCCAAAGTTACCGCATAAAATTCATCGGCACGGGAACCCAGCGAGTCAAAGACGAACTTGAGAAATTTTGCGCGCGAAACAAACTCAAGTGTTCTATGTCAATAATCGACACACTCCACACTCAAGGATGGGAGGAACAGCAAGACAAATTTGATCTGTTTCGTCAAAAAAAAATTTCCGTCCTGATAGGAACGCAATTAATGCTGAAAACAGGCATACTCCCGAAATGCCGCTTGTGCGCCGCAATAACAATCGACCCCATGCTCGCCATACCGGACTTTAGGATGAGCGAGCGTATATTCGGGATTATACGCAAACTTATGGAAAATAGCTCATCGGAAATTCTCATACAGACATACAATCCGGAAAGTTATTCGCTTAAAAATATATTGGAAAGTTTCGGGAAACAAAACAGTTTCGAAACATTCAGCGAGAAAGAACTTGAAATGAGAAAAGTCCTGTCATTGCCCCCGTTCTCGAATATCATAAAAATCAGCTACTCGCACCCAAATCCGCAAAAAGCCGAAGGTGAAGCGAAAGTCCTCCTTAATAAATTAAAACTTCAAGCCGAAAATTGCCGTATTCCAGCCGTAGATTACGACATATTGGGTCCCGCGCCCGCCTTCGTTTCGCGGCAAAAAAATAGATATATTTGGCATATTATGATAAAATCCAAAATACAAAACCTGATTTTAAGAAACAAGTTACTGCGCGTCGTTCCGAGCGGCTGGAAAATCGACATCGATCCGATTGAAATATTGTAAATCGGGGACTGTTCAGGATTTGTTTAGGTTTTAATTCTTACATCTATGGTAAAATCCGTAGTCCAAGATCCAAACCCAATACTTCACAAAAAAACTCCACCAGTAACCAAGTTTAATTCGGATGAATTTAAGAAACTTATAAAGGATATGAAAGATACCCTTGCCAAAGAAGATGGCTTGGGCCTTGCCGCTCCGCAGATCGGAGAATCATTAAATGTTTTTGTGATACCAGATGATATCGCTCCCGTCGCGAAAAGCCGGGCGATTCTTTCGCCTATTATAAAACCGGAAAAGCGCACGGTTTTTATAAATCCTGAAATCCGCTTTTATTCGAAAAGCACAGAGGTTCTCGAAGAAGGATGCTTGAGCGTAAAGGGAATATACAGAGAAACGCCGAGGTCTTTCAAGGTAAAATTAAAAGCCCGCGATGAGAGGGGTCATAAATTTTCTGTTTCTGCCGAGGGCCTTTTGGCAAGAATATTCCAGCACGAAACGGACCATCTCAACGGAATTTTGTTTATAGAAAGATTATAAAATATGCCTGACAATCAAAAACTAAAAATTGCTTTTTTTGGCACTTCTGAATTCGCTTCAATTATTCTTCAAAAACTTATAAACTCTCCGTATAAGCCATCTTTAGTTATCACCCAACCCGACAAACCCGCCGGCCGAAAACGAAAAATCACTTTTCCGCCAGCCAAAATATTAGCCCAGAGGCATAATATTTTAGTAGAACAACCTCTCAATTTGGACTCATCTTCGCTTGACGCGCCCGACTCCGAACCATACGCGCTTTTTATTGTCGCCGCTTACGGCCAAATAATACCGAAGGGAATTTTAGAGATGCCCAAATACGGAACCTTGAATGTCCACCCGTCGCTTCTTCCGCGATGGAGAGGCCCTTCCCCGATACATTACACATTGCTAAACGGCGATAAAAGAACGGGAGTCACTATAATCCTTATAGACGAAGACGCTGATCACGGCCCTATAATCGCGGCTGAAGAACTACAGCGCGATATATCAAATATGAAATATCCGGAACTTCACGATATGCTCGCCGATCTTGGATCTGTACTTTTAATTCGCGTAATTCCCGACTGGATACTGGGGAAACTTAAAACCATCGAGCAAGACCACGAAAAAGCCACTTATTCAAAAAAAATCAAAAAAGGAAACGGACATATTAATTGGTCCGAGTCAGCCCTGCAAATAGAAAGGATGATAAGGGCATTCACTCCGTGGCCCGGAAGTTTTACATTTTTTGGAAACTTACGGATCAAAATACTAACCGGCCACGCCAACAATTCATCTCTTAAATTCCGGCCCGAAGAAGCCGGAAAAATTCTGTCTAACGGTGTCGGTATTGTCGTACAGACCGGCTCGGGAGTTTTTACCATAGAAAAACTTCAACCCGAAAGCAAGCAGAATATGTCCGCTAAAGAATTCCTTAACGGCTACCCCCGAATTATAGGCGCAAAACTTAATTAGAAAAAATCGTGCGCCCCTCTATTGCCGCATTAAAAAAGAGCCCTCAAAAAGAGCTCTTTTTTAGAATTTCCCTATTCTTCAACTATAAGAGTCCCTTTCATATCCGCATGACCTTC
The DNA here is from genome assembly GCA_001819985.1 of Candidatus Spechtbacteria bacterium RIFCSPHIGHO2_02_FULL_43_15b. Lineage (GTDB taxonomy): Bacteria > Patescibacteriota > Minisyncoccia > Spechtbacterales > HO2-43-30 > HO2-43-30. Next base: position 30,569 of record MHOE01000003.1, on the reverse strand, counting down.
TCCGCATAAAACAGAGCAAAACATATTGAATACTCCGGATTTTGACGCGGCGAAATCGATCGTCATTTCTTCGTTAGGATTCAAAACCGCATTTATTCCAAATTCCGGAATCGCCAAACCGTGCTTTACATCTTGGCTTGTAACTTTCAATCTAACCATATCTCCCTTTTTAACGGTTATTGTTGCCGGTTCAAAGGAAAATTGCTTTGCTATAATTGAGAACTCCTTGACCATATCGCTATCCGCGTCGCCTGCCGGCATTTCGCCAGTTTCGCCAGCGTCTTCTTCGTTTTCCGTAATATCCGTTTCCGTATTAGTACTGTTTTCTTCGCCTGCATCGTTTTCGGAAGAGGGAGAGGTTTTCGCATTTTGCAGATAAAAATACACGCCTACGGCCGCAACTCCGATAACAACAAATAATGACAAAAAATTTTTCATATATTTACGCTGAATTTTTCCGTAAACCCCCCCGTTCAAAAAAATATTCAGCAATGGCTACTGCGCCTAAAATGATAAAACAATTTTAACGCCGACCTTGATTTCGTTTTGAAATTGAAATGAATTTCGCTATTTATTGTAATACTTGTTTATAATACAAGAAAATGTGGAAATCAAAAAGAGGCACTTACGCCTCTTTGTAAAAATTTCATTAGTGAACGCCGCTTTCGCCTTCCTTGTCAATTCCAAATCCATACTCCGAGGCCAACCCATTTCGCGAATGCCCCCACTTCGCATTGTTCGCGGGCGTAGGGAACACGCTTTTGGGATACTCGTAGACATCCGCGCCTCCCGCGTCAATCATTATTCCTATACTTCTCGACGCGGATCTCGTATCCTTGCACTCCTCGCTCACATTTCCCATTCCGCTTCCGTAATCCGAATCGGACCTATACAAATCGTTTCCGCCATTATCCACGAAAAGTCCTATGCCGTTGCAGTTTGACGCTCCCGCGCTTAGGTTGGGAACTCCGTATATCTCGTCCCCCGCTTCGTTTATAAATACCCCGACGCTGAAGTCGTGGCCCGATCCAAGACCAACATGATAAGGCGTTCTTTTTAAGTTGTATTCGTCATTTCCCAAACCTAAATCCGCATGAATAGCCACCGCGTAGTGAGCGGATCCTCCCTGCATATACCAGCAGGCGTCGTATTTGTCGCTTCCCTCTCCGTCCGACAGCAAACCTACGCCTTGCCAATACGCCGAACCCTGCGTAAATGTGCACGCATCGTATATGTCATCTCCGGACAAGTCCCGTAAAATTCCGAAACCGCCGGACCCAAAATTCTTTACCTTGCCTTCGCCCCTGTAACCGTACCCAACCCCCTGACAAAAGCTCAAATTGCCTTTGTCTTTGAGCTGTGCGCTGTAATAAAGCGGAATGCCTCCTTTTTCCGAATCCCCGTGATCGCAGACATACGAATCCGCTCCGGACTTATCCAGAGATATTCCTATTCCTTTTACAAATCCCAAACCTTGAGAATACGAGAATGAAGATCTTTTATCGTTTCCGTCCCCCGAAGTTATATGCAAACCTATTCCAAACTGCGCGAAACCCTGCGAAGCGGATTCTGATGTAAATATATTATCCCCACCCTGATCCAGCTGAACTCCCACTCCAATATGAGCGTAACCCTGGCTACACCTTAGGGACTGGTACGAATCATTGCCGCTACCCATATCAAAAAGCATACCTATGCCGTTTCTCCCCGCCCCCTGCCTACATTCGTCGGACATACTTACATTACCCAAGCGCGTGTTTCCGCTGAATCTTCCGAATTTATCGGAAGGCGGAAGTCCCTCCCTGTCGTATGCCGTGCCAAATTCTTCGTAACCATAAAAATCGTTCCCTGAAAGATCTATCGCTATGCTTACCGAATTCTTTGCTGATTCATTCGCTCCCATGGGCTCAAGGTATTGGTCATCGCCGCCAAGGTCTATGACTAAAAGTAAATCTCTTCCCTCGTCCCAATACTTGTGATTCGTCGAATCGCGGATTAAAATCCAGCCAGCTTCGGTCTTTAAGCTGTACTCGACATTTTCCATATTCCAAAACGCTTCCCAGCGTATGTTTTCTATGGAAAACGCGATTCCAGCCGCCGATTTGTAAAGGTCCTTGCGCCCCCCTCCCGCACCTAGCAAATAACTCCTATCGTCGCTATTTAGCAGGTCCGGCTCCTGATCTGCGGTATTCTTTATAATTATCCCTCCGCCGTAATTAAACCACCATTCCGGATCGTGATTCCCTTGAAGTTCTCCGTCCATTTTTTTTCGCGCTTCCATACCGCCAAATATGCTCCAAAGCAAAGGCGTTATTGCAATTTTTAGTTCTTCCGGAATATCGCCTGAAACCTCGCCGCATCCTCCCGCCGAATCACAAATCGCATTGATCGCCTTATTGAAATCTCCAGGCAAATTTCCTTTTGTATATGGCTCGATGCCATAGATATTGTCGCCCGATAGCAATGCCGCGTACGATAATATATCGGCAACCGGATGCGCCTGTTCAAGATAATAATCCAGCTCTGATGCCGTGTTTTTATTGAAACATCCCGCCCTACTCGGGTTTTTCCATACATCGTCGAACCATGCCAGCTTAAATTCGTCGCTTAAAACCCCCGCCGCGTAATAGTCGGATTTAAGAAGTTCGTTGCCCTGAAATCTGAATAAATTATCGTTGAGTCCCATCTCGGTAAGACCGTCGTATAAAATTGAACCGTCGCCCGGATACTTACAGGCAACGGATTCGAATTTTGCGTCCCAAACAGTCCCAACAAAAATTTTACCGGTTTCGATCCCCGCATTAACGCACGATACTGAAAAAACTAAAATAGCCAGCAATGCCAAAAACAGCCGAATCTTTTCCACGACCATATCACTCTCCACTAATCGATTTTCAAAGACCCGATAGCAATTACACAATAAACCAATACCAGAAAAATTTCAAAGAAAATCACGGTAAATTAACTAACAAAAAAACGAGAACTTATCTCGTTTTATTACATGGGCCATCTCATAGTCGGAAATGGCGGGTACTCTCCGCCCACCATTTTATAAAGATCCTGTATTGCGTTCCTTAATTTGGTTTTTTGCCGCTCCCCTTCCGGAACTTGCGGCAAACTTTTGAACCAAAAAAGAGAAGTTAAAGCTCTAAGAAATGCGCCTGCCGGAGTTTGCGAGATATGCAATGGGGGCTCGAATATTGTCCGCTCGCGCCCTCCTTCACTTGCAATAATATACACCTCTGGATGTCCCATCCTGTTTAGGTAGTGCGACATGGTGAATTTGGTTTTACCTAAAATGGTTTGAAACCCGAATTCTTCGCTATAATCCCATTTAAGCCCGCAAGATCCTTTCGCTTTGCCGGTTTGATCTACTAAAATTTCAAGGATTACATCATCCGACAAGTCAAAAAAAGAATTCCCTAACGAATTTGCGGCGTTTTGCATTTTTTCTTACTTCCAAAACCTTTCTTCTTTTATCATCCACCCATTTGGCGATAAGCGATTTTTGACATTCTCTATCATGCCCGGATGGCCGCAAACATAGATTATGGTATCTTTGATTTCTAATCCCCAAGAACCTAGGTATTTTTCGATTATTCCGTTTACTCTTCCAGTTTCAGATATTCCGAGTTTTCTAATGTTCGCGTTTCGGGGGTCATCCGGCCTGCTTATTGTCCTAACATAAGCGGCTAAAACATCTTCCGGCCATTTACCGCTTAAATCTAAAAGTTCATTGTCGTATCCGAATTCATTAAAATAACTAGCGCCGTGAAGCACGAAAAATTTAGCATCCCTACCGCCGGTTTTCCTGTAATCCCTAATTATGCTGACAAACGGCGCGATTCCTGTGACGGTAGCCACCATAACTTGATTTTTGTATTCCGGTTCAAAAATAAAAATGCCTTTTGCTTCCGGAAGTACCTGAAGCATATCCCCTTCTCTTAGCCCATAAAGCAGGGGTGTCAAATTTCCGCCTCTATCCCTGGAAACAAGCTCCACAAAAATTTCTAGATTTTTTTCATCCGGAGCTGAAACTATCGAATAGGGCCTTAAAGCCGGCCTTTTACCCGAATCTATGACCCAGCTACCGTTGGAATCAAAGAGTCCCAATGTTAAATATTGCCCCGCCTTAAAACTGAATTGTCTGCGGTTTTCTCCCAAATCAATCCGCAAACAAAACAGATCTTCTGCGATTTCCACGCGACTTGATATTCGCGCGGTTAGCGTCTTTTTCACTTTCGCTCCTCCTTTTACGGTTGTCAGCCGCCATATTTTCAAAGTTCCGTTCTATTAAATTTATAACACAAATTTTGAAATAAGTAAACAAAATAAAAGGCCCTATGAGGACCTTTCTAATATTTTCTCAACCGCTTTTTCGCAAGCCTCTTTAAGTGATTTTGCAATCGGCACATCTGGACAATCGTCCGATAATCTCTTAAGTATGTACCTGCCGTTTGAAAATCCCTCATCTATACCCACAACCAAATTTATTCCGCCGTTTGCCTCATACTTTGATTTCCATTCGCCAAGTTCGAATCTTGTTGTCTGCGCGTAAGCTCTTTCGCAGTAATGCGTATGCTCCCGTTCGAGCCAGCATAGTATCGCCCCGTTTTCCGCCGCCCTATTCAGATAAGCTGTTTCCCAATCAACCTGCGTGTCATAATCAAATTTTTCGCTGAAGAACTTTCTGCGCGGGCATGCGACCCTAATATCTTTATTCATGCCCCAGATCATGTAAGCCGCGTCCCGTTGCCACTCTCGAGCTCCCTGTATCGGACCCATTAGAAAAATAACCGGCTCGCTTATTTCTTTGAAATCAGGGGGCGTAATAAGCCGTGGGTCATCCCAGAAATCTTTCTTATCGTTGCCGCTCTTTCTGATAGATCTAGAGAAAAGCATAGCGGTCAATGACAAAAGTGAAATCGGAACATACGCATATATCAGTTTGTCTGGCGACAAAAAAATCCATGATGCCGCCAAAAGGCCAGCTAAAATTACTAACACGGCCGCCCTATAACGAATTTTTATCCTTAAGAATAGCACGGTGGTAGCCCAGAACCCAAAAAGAAAAAATCCGTACGCGTACGAAAATATACTTACACCGCTCTTGGCGAAGGAAAAAGCAAACATAAGCACCGCCATACCCAAGACCATCGGCAAATCTCCCTTTCGGGGTTTTGGCCGCCTCACGAAAAATACCCAGCCAATTAAAAAATATAAGACAAATTTGAAAAGACCCTGCCAGGTAAATTCAAAAAGATCCCACAACCATAACATTTCTCATGCCTCCATAATCTGGTCTAGCCGCACCAGACACGAATTTTACTGCGCGTATTTTATCATAAAACATAATAAACGCAACTATGGCAAAATGCCGATAACAAATGTAGCACGCCATTGAAAATTGACAATTATTATTAACATGATATGATACTTAAAGAAGGAATTGGGAGGTAAAAATTAAATAAAATGAGCGCGGAAAACCATGACCGAAGACAAGTCCAGTTAGAAATAGACGAAAGATTAACGGCTTCTTTAAGACAAAAAATTCGTCAAAGGGTGGAACTGGCGATACGCAATTCCATAGACCCGATCGCGATTAGCGATGCGGAGTTCCATATGCAAAATCCCGATGCGTCCCTCGAGGACTTGGTTACGGCGTTACTTGCATTTGACCCTTATTCCTTTCCTGATTGGAAAACTGACATATAATGTATGCCCTCTAGGCAGTAAAATCAAACCGCAAAATGCCCCGCTTTTATTGAAAACGGGGCATTTATTTTTCGCGCATCAAAAAAGGCGAGAACCCTCGCCTTTTAATTTGTTCTTACCTACCCTAAAAAATCGGCCCTTGCACAAAAAAGAATAGCGTCTGAAATCCTTTAGATAGTAGCGCCGGCGGGATTTGAACCCGCGATCTCCAGGATGAGAACCTGGTGTCCTAGACCGGACTAGACGACAGCGCCGCGCTGATTGAAGCCAGTTTATTTTGCCACATTTATTTGAAATAGGCAACAACGGCATTCATAGGTTCAACCTATGTGCTTTTTTAAAGATATTAACCCGGGGGTATCTCGTAATAGTTAAGAATATACTCCGCAATCTCTCCAAACAAAGGCCCTATGCTATCCGATGAAAACTTTATAATCTCTGGCTCATCTACTTTTATAAGCGCTAAAAATTTCGGGTCGTATGCCGGGCCGAAACCGATAAAGGAGTGGATTGTTTTTTCGGAATAGCCCTGTCCGTCTTCCGACGGCACCTGCGCGGTTCCTGTTTTTCCAGCGATTTTATAACCCGAAACCACGGCTTTCCTCGCGTATCCATTCTCAACCGAACTCACAAGCATTGATGTTATCTGTCCCGCGGTCTTAGCGGAAATGGGATTCCCGACTACCTCCGGTGCCACTTCTCTAATAGTCCCATCATCGTCCACTATAGCTTTGGCTATATGCGGCTTCATCATATTGCCTCCGTTTGCGATAGCGGAAAATGCCGTAACGAGTTGTATCGGCGTAACCGCGATTCCCTGCCCGAACGACGCCGTTGCGAAGTTAACATCGCGATTTGTTTCGAGAATATTTCGCACATCGCCTTCCACTTCTCCCTGCAAATCAACTCCTGTTTTTTCCCCGAATCCAAATCTTTGCACATACTCGCGAAAATTGCTATGCCCAAGTTTGCCCTCCACGAACACAACGCCCGTATTCAACGACAGTTCCAAAACATTTATCATATTCTGCTCGCCATGCGCTTCGTTATCGGAATTTTTTATTGTGTACTTGCCTATGATAACCTCCCCTTCATCCTCATATTTTGTCGTGGGCTGGATCTTACCCGCGTCTATTCCCGCGGCCATTGTTATCGGCTTAAACACAGAACCCGGCTCAAACATCTTTTGGGCTACATCGTTTAGGAAAACATCAATTCCGCTCACCTCCGAATAATAGTTCGGGTTGAATGTACCCACAGCGGCAAGCGCCAATATTTCACCCGTTTTGGGATCCACGACAACCGCTGAAGCGCTTTTTGCCTTGAGCCTTTCTTTCGTTTCCGCAAGTTTTTTTTGAATCATAAACTGAATGTTATAATCTATGCTTGTGATTATATCTTTTCCGGATTTTATATCCTCCACGGAAGAACTGCCCGGAAGTATAGATATTCTCTCCTCATTGGATGAACCTCTCAATAAATCGTCATAAAACCCTTCCAGTCCGTATTGCCCTACTCTTTCGTACTCGCTAAAACCTAGGAATCCAAGTAGATGAGCGCCAAGATCACCCCCGGGGTAATACCTTACCTTCTCTTTCCTTATATCCAGCCCAGCAATATCAAGCTCTTTTATTTCATTTATCGCGCTGTCATCGAGTCTACCCGCCACTTTTCTATACGCGTCGTCCTCCTTATTCATCTTATCCTTAAGTTCCCTTCGCACATCTTCAAAACTTACCGGCGCTGTTTTTTCTTCCGAAACTGAATTATCCCCGCCCGAGGCCGAGTCATCGCTCATGCTGGCAATTCCTGACGATAAATTCTCCTCTCCGTATTTAGGGTCTCTGTATAGATAGTATTCGTGTAAAATTGGACTAATTTTTTCTACAACTTCTTCGGAGTTACTAATTTTTTCCGAACTGGCATACAGCGCGAAAATATCCTTGTTTGTCGCCGCTAAAAAAAGTCCGGGAGTATCCCCGCCTTCGCTGAATTTATCCTGAAAAAATATATCACCGCGCAAAGAAATGGAGTTTACGAAATTTGTATGCTGACCCTTGGCAAGAGCCGCATAGTATCCCCCGCTTAACACCTGCAAATAAAAAAGCCGGGCTGAAATCCCAGCACCCCCAAGTAAAATAATAAAAAAGACGAAATATATTCGCCAAACGCTCATGGGAATTTCGAAGTTTAATTACCCAACACCAGCGGCGAGCTGGATTTTGCTTTTATATAGGAAACTTGATCTACCCGTTCAAGATTCAAATCTTTCACCCTTCTTTCGAGATTTTTTATGGATTTCGCGTCCATCGCGTATACTGAAAGGGAGTAATACTCCTGATTCAAATTTTTTATAGCGGATCGCATTTCGTCTATCGCGAATCCGTCGCTTGTCAAACTGTTCGCGCTAAACAAATAAAACGCGCCGAAAGCCAATATCGTGCCGATAAATAAAATGTCGCATATAATTATTTTTTTTGCTGATTTATGCCTTAGATTACGCATATTTTTAACTTCGCGGTAAACGCTTACGCGCTTACCTTTTCCGACACGCGCAATTTAGCGCTTCTTGCTCTGGGATTTTCAAAAATTTCTTCTGCCGCCGGCTTTACCGGCTTTTTTGTGATAATTTTAACAACCCCCCCTTCAGCTCGATTGAAATACACACCCCCCTCTAACTCCCGCGGTCGTGAGTACTTCTTAAAAGTATTTTTCACAATTCTATCTTCTAATGAATGAAATGAAATCGCCGCAACTTTTCCTCCGATCTCGACGCGATATATCGCCTCCTCCAAGCCCGCTTCCACATTTTCAAGTTCCATATTTATGGCAATGCGAAACGCCTGAAATGTCCTAGTCGCAAAATGAATACCCGGCTTCCCCGCTCTAACCCGCGGTACGGCGCGAAATATAATCCTCACTAATTCATCAGTCGTAGTTATATGCTCTTTTTTCCTCGCCATTACTATCTCTTTTGCGATTCTCCTTGAGTATCGCTCCTCTCCAAATTCGTAGATAATTCTTGCTAAACTCGCCTCCGGCCATGAATTTATAATATTTGCCGCTGTCGGCGTATTTTTTGTCCTGTCGTATCGCATATCCAGCGGCTCAATATTCTGAAAGGAAAAACCCATTCCGCTTTCGTCTATCTGCCACGACGACATACCAAAATCAAAAAGTGCCCCGTTTACCTTATAAAAATCGTATCCTTCGCTTATTTTCCGTATATCAGCAAAGTTGCCATGATGAATTATGAATCTCTCCCCCACTCCCATATCTTTTGCGCGCGCCCGCAATCGCTCTACCATATCCGCGTCCCTGTCTATGCCTATAAGTTTGCCGTTCGGAGCGGTCATTTTAAGTATTGCCAGAGCGTGCCCGCCTTCCCCGACTGTGCAATCTATGAAATTGTCTCCGGGTTTCGGATCCAAATATCGCAGAATTTCGTTTAATAGAACGGGGATGTGCATAATCTTATTAAACATTCGGGATTAAAAATTTACGCGTTCGTCACCTCGGCAGAACTAATTTTAACCTCGAATCTTAAAACTTAAATCTCATCATACTCCGAGCTCCCCCAATCTTTCCGCTATATTCCCCGCTTCCTTTTCGGTTCTCGATTTATACTCGTTCCATATACTTTCATCCCAAATCTCAAGGCGGTTCAATACACCCGTCACAATAACTTGCTTCTTTAACTTTGAATATTCTTTCAAATAATCCGGCACAAGTATTCTTCCCAAACTGTCGAACGATACATCCATAGCGCCCGCCAGTATAAGGCGTATAAAACCTCGCGCATCCCGTTGGCCAAGCGGCAAGGTCTTTAATTTTTCTGAAAGATCATTCCATTCCTTTTCTGGAAATACAAAAAGGCAGTTATCCAGACCTCTTGTTATAATCGCTTTATTGCCAAGTTCTTTTCTGAATTTGGAAGGAATAGCAAGGCGTCTCTTTTCATCTATTGTATGTGAATATTCTCCGATTAACATACTTTCGTATTACCACAATTATCCACAATTATCCACTTACTTCTAATTTTAGTCCACTAACCGCTGGGGGTCAAACATAGTTATCCACAAACAAAAAGAGAGGGTGTACCCTCCCTTTTTGTTTGGGCTCGTTTATATCTGCGAAAAACGATCACTTTTTACTGTTTTTCTTTTATGATTTGCGCGTTAGTAGCTTTGTATTTTTCCTTAGTTCATAAAAATCTCGAACTGACCAAAGCGTACGAAGAATTTACTGCCCAAAGTTGATATTTCAAACTAACCTAATTATTTGGAGTATTAGCATCTTTCACTTCCACCTTACTCCACGGTACTCCAATTTTTGGCAAAAGCCATCTGTCTAGTCCCCACCATCCCGCGGTTTTCCAAGAAAGTATCAGAATGATAGCTAACGAATACATTATAGGATTGACCGAGGCGACTCCCGAAAGCATAAAATTAAGATTCATAAATGCTCCGGCCGTAGCGGCAATTCCCACGAAAGCCCCCAATATAAGAAGCATGCCGACTAAAAACTCTCCCCAGGCAACAGTAGGCGCAAACCAAGTTTGCGCGTTTACCTCCATTAAAAGTTGGATAAAGCCCCTGTACCAGCCATACACAATCTCGGGATGCGCCGGCGGCTCTGGCACTTCGACAACTCTTTGCCAAAATGCAAGAACTGATTCCGGTCCCCAAGGATTTGCGCCTTTACCGCTTATCTTTTCCCAACCCGCGCTTAGCCATCCCCACCCGAGATACACTCTCGCGATAAGCCAAACTATACTCCATATCCCGACTTCGGAAAAAAGCTTTCTTGAAATTGTCGGGTCTTTCACTATTATTTTGTAAGAACTAAAAATACCCATAATATTGTGTATTTTACAACGCTAATATTTTCGGCCTTTACCATATTAAGTTGAGTATAGCAATTTTTGAATAAAAATAAAAGGGGGTTGGGGGGAAGGAATTTTTGCCAGCTCTCGCTTCCCGCCGCCGAATTTTATGCCAACGAAGTTTGCGCGCCGCCCCGATTTCAAGTTTTTCGTTCCGCTTCGCGAACTACAAAAATCATTCCGATTTTTGTTTTGCCGGCAAATTATTTTTCATTTTTTTTATCTCCGCATCGGATAACCCAACACGGAGCAAACGACGAGAAAAATTTTTTATCTCCGATTCGCTAGCGGGTCTTTCAATACTATTGACTATCTTACAAATTCGTCCCGTTCTTCTATCAAAGATCATTCGTTTACCAAGATATGATTGACATATATATGTGTCATAAATTTCAATAGCTGATGGGCGGTACGATGGATCGAACTCTTTATCTCCTGCTTCTAACAATCTTCTAACAGTTTTTGGCCACTCCTGTAATCGTTTATCGGATAACATGGCGATTACTTCTTTTAGCGAATAACGCCCGCCTTTCAAGCGGTCAAAAGCAATAATTGCTCTATCAATAATATCTCTATATTCATCAACGAAAACTCTCTTTGATATTTCCTGCCATAGCGAATCGCCTTTTTTCTCATTCCAATTTCTTAGATATGCCAAGTAATCATACGGACCACCGTCTTGACTTAAAAAAATATTGTATGTATATAGACTATAATTAGATAGATAATAACCAGGCTCTGCTTTCAATGCAATAATTTCGTCTTTGGCTCGGTTAAGCGCGCTTTCTCTTATTAACCTCATATATTCCCTAAGTAGAAAGGCCTTTTCTTCCGGATCCTTTGCTGATTCGTACCTTTTGTATATTTCGTCTTCAGATTCTCTTTCAAACCCCAACAATCTTTCACCGATTATACCCCGATTTAGTTTTTCTCGAACATCAACACGCATTCCACTTTGACCATAAAGTTTTGGACCTAAAATTCTATTCTTCTGATGTTCTCGTTCGTGTGGAACTGTGGATGCATAATAATCCGGATTCGTTGTTGCATAATCATTATTCACTACCAAATAGAAAACTGGTTCTTTATCCCTGCTTTCTGCGGCGAAACCACCATACATAAATCCCGGAATGGGTTCTAGTGATTTTCTATAAATTCTACCGGCATTAAACCCAGAACATGATATCTCCACCGACATTGGTCCTACTTTAATACTAAAATCTTCTGCATCGGCTTTGGTAAAATTTATTCCAGTTAGTCGTTTTACTAATGCAATATCATCGGGATATTTTTCTCGAATTTCCCGCACTCTTTTGTGTTGGGTAATATAACCATCAATCAATTGTTCCGCAGTACTAATATGCGATTCCGCAAAACCATAACTTGAAGCAAATTGACCAATTATGCCAACCAGTTCTTGCTTGGAAATATCTGGGTTTGCCTCGATCTTTTCTTCAATAGTCGTCCTACACAACGCCCACGCCTCTCTCTGTCTGTATAATTTATCTTTGAATGCGGATACTGCCTCCCTTCGTTTTTCTTTGGGAACCAACCATAATTTTCGTACTTCCTCGCTGGGGTTAAAACGCCCTTCAATCGGAGGTACTCTTTGCAAAATGAAGTCCATTGCTATCGTTTGAGATGTTTCTTTATCAGCATCTGAAATTTGTTCCGGTTTTTGAACCGGTTTATCAATTTGCAAATTACCTTCAAAATTTTCCATAGTTTTTATTTTATCAACTCCTCAATTTCCTGTCTGATGGGCGCTGTAGGATTCGAACCTACGACCCCTGCAATGTGAATGCAGTGCTCTGAACCGCTGAGCTAAGCGCCCTTGTTTATCTCCCTTTTCGCAAAAAGAGAGTCGAAAACTCTCTTTTTATTTCATACCACAAATTTTACTTAGACCCTAGATCCCTCCGATGCTACAAAGCGCCAAGTTTATTTATCAGCACCTCGTGGGGCCTTTCCAGTATATCCCGCAAGAAACGGTCAAGCATCTTATGGCGATAATAAAATTCATCCGATGACATAAGGCTGAATTGTATTTCGCAACCCACTTCCGCCTCCAAATGCCTTAGAAATTTCTGAAATCTTTTTTCCGAAACATCATCCGCAACCATCAGAAGATCCGTTCGCGATAATTGCCTGTCAACGCGAAGGAATATACCGGAAAGCACAAGCATCTTAACTCTCCCCAACCCCTTAGAACGACTTAGAATTCTCGACTTTGACGCGGGAGATGATTTAAGAACCAAATCCCGAAGTTCATTAAAAAATACGAAATGAGGATTGATAAAGTAAACTTTCTCTATAACTTCCTTTTTTCTCCTTCTTTTTACTATAGATATCTTGGGCTTTTTATTTTTTTCTTTTTTGACAACCCTAACTTCTCTCACTATAATTTTCTCTTCCTTCTTCGAGTAACTCTTAAGAAACCCCGCTAATCTTAACTTCTCCAAATTGCTTTTCGCCGCGCTTATATCAATCTGCGCCCTAGACCTCACTTCCGAAGCGGTGAACTTAAAACCGTCGTTGCGTAAAAACAATTTAAGTAATTTTACCTTTGCCTCGGATTCAAACAATAGTTCTAAACTTTGATCTGACATTTAATGGATTCCCAGCTTCTTTGCTTCCCGGATTATTGGAAACGCAATCTGAAGATAGAAAATAAACGCGTAACATTATTCTATTAAGTATATATTTTACGCCATAAAAAAGTCAAACCTGGTTTTCCACCAGGTTTGACTTTTTTAAATTTACTGCGGATATTTACTTCAATGTAACCTTTGCTCCCGCCGCTTCGAGTTTTGCTTTCATCGCCTCCGCTTGTTCTTTTGTTACGCCTTCTTTCACCATTTTTGGAGCGCCTTCAACTAAATCTTTTGCTTCCTTCAATCCAAGCTCCGTAACTTCCCGCACCGCCTTAATTACTCCAATTTTATTTCCGCCCATCTCTGTCAACTCAACATTGAATGAAGTTTTTTCCTCTACAACCGCCTCTCCCTGACCGGGTGCTCCTCCTGCCATCATCGCTACCGGTGCCGCGGCTGAAACTCCAAATTTTTTCTCAAGAACCTTCACAAGCTCCGATAAATCAAGTACCGACATTTTCTCGATTTCCTCGACAAGTTTCTTGAATTTATCCGGAACCTCAACTGTTTCTTCTTGTGTTTTTTCTTCTGGCATAATTGTTAAACCCAAAGTCCAAAACCTCAATGCCCAATCTTATCCCGAACTCCGAATGCCAAATTACTTTAGTCATTAAGTATTTGGGTTGCCGATTGGCCATTGGTCATTGGCTATTGGTCATTATTTATGAATTATTTTTTGGATATCGCGCTTAAAACTTGCACTAATCCCCTAATATTTCCGGCAAATACATTGACGATGCCTGAAATCGGAGAATTTATGCTTCCAACTATTCTTGCTAGCAACTCTTCCCTGGATGGCACTTCGGCAAGGGCTAGTATTTTATCCCTTCCCGCGAATTTATTCTCAAAAATTCCCGAAAGAATTTTGAGATTTTCCATATCCTTTGCGAATTTATTTATAATCTTAGCCGGCAAAATTTCATCTTTATACCCTATTACGACACCGATTTGGCCTTCAAGTGATTTCGTATCCGCGTCTATACCGGAATCCTTGAGACCCATGCCCAGCAAGGTCTTTTTGATAACCTTAAAATCTATCCCTTCTTCGCGCAGTTTACTCCTTAATCCTTCAAGAACCGGCACGGTCAGGCCTTTATAGTTGACGAAAATGACGAGCTTGTTCTTTGAAAGTTTTTCCTTTATATCTCTTAATATTTCTTCCTTTTTTTGTCTGCTTGTTGCCATAGTATGATAAAGTTTATTTCTAATAAAAAATCCGTGTTTCCACAGATAAAAGATAAATCAGCTTTCTATAAACCCCAAGGTGGGGCGGGATAGAATAAGCCGATTTTCCTGCACGGGATATTTGAGCCATCGAATGTCCGCTTCAGCTCTACTGGGCTGTTAAATACTCGATTTTATTATCCAAGCAAAAATTTGGAAAAAATTTGCACCCGTGGTCTATGGATAAATACACTGTATATTACCGCAAAGAATAAGTCAATACCTGTAAATAAAAAGCGCGGAGTTATCCGCGCTTGAATTCAAATTACCTGACAGCTTCGTACCCGCCCGGGTATCCTCTTTTTGAAAAAACTATCTGCCATTGCTGAGCAATCCTTGCGCGAAAACCTCCCGCGCAACTTAGCAAATAGTATTCAAACATCCTATAAAATCTTTCACCGTACATATGTTTGACATTATCCCAGTTTGAAACAAATCTGTCGTGCCAAGCCATTAAGGTCTTGTCGTACGACGGACCAAAGCTATGCAGATCTTCCATGATAAACAAATCTTCTGCGGCCTCTCCGAGTTGTTTTATGCTGGGAGCAATCCCGCCGGGAAATATATATCTATTTATCCAAGGATCCACGGTTACTTTGGATTTATTAGCGCCTATCGTATCGAGTAAAAATAAGCTCCACTCTTCATCGTTTATACAATTCGAAACTTCGCGCATCAATCTTCCGTGATTCTTATGCCCAACATGCTCTATCATCCCGCAAACCAATACTTTGTCGA
The DNA here is from genome assembly GCA_001819985.1 of Candidatus Spechtbacteria bacterium RIFCSPHIGHO2_02_FULL_43_15b. Taxonomy (GTDB): domain Bacteria; phylum Patescibacteriota; class Minisyncoccia; order Spechtbacterales; family HO2-43-30; genus HO2-43-30. The sequence goes on along the minus strand of MHOE01000003.1, from coordinate 15,353 downwards.
AATACCCAGGAAACTTTCCTGATAAATCCCTATAGTCCAGGTAAATAATTTCAACAGGCAACCCTTTGCAGAATTCCCGAGCGTATCTTATCTGCTCCTCGGATATGCTCACGCCCACAACACTGCATCCAAATCGCTCTGCCGCAAATTTCGCGAACCCTCCCCAGCCGCACCCGATATCGAGTACCCGATCTTGACTTTGAAGATTGAGCTTCTCGCATATCAAACGCAACTTTTTCTCTTCCGCTAGTTCGAGAGTTTCGCACTCCGAAAAGTATAGGGATGTGTACTGATTATACGGGCCAAGAAAACCCATATATAACTCGGGGCTAAGATCGTAGTGTCTGTCTATAACAGTTTTCGCCCTCGACCTCGATTGCATATTTAATAGCTTTGCTTTGGCAAGCTGTTTTATAAGCTCGAAATTAAATCCCATTTTTCTATCCATTCCCTCGCTTATAATTCTGCAAAAAAATTGATCGAGCCGCTCGCAGTCCCACCAGCCATCCATGTATGCTTCCCCTAAACCAAGCGACCCTTCGGATAGAACCCTCCGGTACAATTTTTCGTTATGGACTTTTATATCCCAAGGATTATCCCCATTTATCGTAATTCCCGCTGTTGCCGCAATTTGCGTAATGGTTTCTTTTGCGCCCATTACCCACTCCTTTTGAAAGTTCCAGTTAATGCGGGTATAATAACATTAAACAATGATAAGTCAAGATAAAACGGCGTAGTTACGCGCCGTTTGATTTGATTTGAAACATCACTGTCCTAGCTTGAGTGAGACGATATGTAACGCCACTCTGATTCCCGGATTAGTTTCAGATTATATGGCAAGCCAATCCATTTTAAGAAGGAAAACCGATTGAACCAAGAAAGAGATTGAGTAAGAACTCCGGTAATATCCGGATAATACCATTTTACCCAGTAAGAAGCGACGCTAGGAAGAAGATGATGTATATTTTGCAAATTCTCCCCGAAAGAAAATGGGGCTAGCATCCATACATCCGTGCTGTCCCCGGTCTTTCTATCTTCATATGGCTGGGAACCCCATGTATGCGATACCGAATTCACGGATAATGTTATATGCAAAATCAGGAAAACCCTAAAAAATCCCGCGAGCAATACGGCTTTGAACCCCTCCGTAACCGCAAAACCATCGCCGAATACAAACCCCAAACTCCCTACGATAAAAAATGGGCCGAATAAGCTAAGCATATAAAGCGGACGATAAAATTTCTCTTGAATGGCGAATAGTTTATTCGAATCAAAACCACTAGAAAACATTTTCCAGATTCTTTCGTTGTACTTATAGGGCGTTACTAGCCACCCTATATGAGAACGCACAAATCCCTCAACCGCCGTGTGGGGATCTTCTTGTTCTATTTCCGTACGCGCGTGATGTATTAAATGTTCCGTTGCCCATTTTTTTATAGTGCCCTGACATGACAAAGCTCCGCAAAACAGCAAAAAACATCCAAAAATTTTTCCGCACTCAAAAGCTTTATGCGTAGCATAACGATGATACCCCATTGTGATGCCGAATAACCCTGAAATTATCAATAGTGCGAAGGCAAGCGCCCAGGTCGCCACGCCAAACGCCGAAAATCCCAAAAATATCAGCAGATGCAATGCCCCAAAAAGACCGACTGTCACAAACAGAAGCCCCAAAATATCGGCTGTTCTTAACGCCTTCGACTTTCGCTTCCTTTTATAGTACTTGTGATCTATTACTTCGCCCCTATATTTTCCGTGATGATAACGATTTGTTACCGCCAAAACGAAAATACCGCAAAAAAATAACGCGCAAAATACTGCCATCAATCCCGATTCCAAAATATGAAATCTAGGCAAAGCTTCCCCTATAAGCACATACAGGAAGTATGCTGTAGCCGTATGCAGAGAAATAAGCCCCAAAATACTGAATGACGCCAATCTTTTTTCATTTGTTGTGATTACCCTTGCGAACTCCGCCTCTCGCAAAATGCCACCTCCTTCGATGATAAATTAGGATATAAATTGTCAAATAACTTAATTTTTACATTACCACATAACTTTGCAATTAAAAACCCCCGTTTATTGGGGGTTAAATTTTACCGGAAAAACTCAAAGGTTAATCCTAGTTACCCGGAACTTTTTTCGCAAAAAATTTGTAAATTTCTTCATATAAAGCCCTGATTGGATTCGTAATGGGATCGAAAACTTCCTGATGATGCCTGACCACAATCGTAGTCGTTTCGCACCGTTCAAGCACTAATTCCGCGGTTTGACCCAAAGTAATCTCGCTGAATGATCCGCCCCTCGAACTTCCCATTATAACCACATCGAAATCTTTCGACATTTCTAGAATACGATCGGCTACTACGCCTGCATGAATTATCCGGATATCGCCCGCAAGGTCTTCCGGAATCCCTATATCTCTCAAATCTTTTTCGATTTTCTGTCTTGCCGACCCCTTTTTATCGTCATCAATCACAAGAAATGTCGGCTTTCCATCGAAAAATTTCGAAAATGCCGTTACTGTTTCAGCAAGTAACCTATTGTTCTGATTGTGAGATTTTACCCTGAAAGGAACAAGTACCCGAACGGGATTTCTCGCGCCATCGTTTATCTTTGAAATTATGAGATCGCAACGAACTTCCTGAAGAACATGGTGAAATTGTCTTATGGATAATACTCGACGACGCAGTTCCCTAAGCTGTTCGTACGGAATAATCAGGATATCGGGGTCATAGCGCTCGACCATCGCGACTATATCTTCGCCCTTATCTTGCACTAAGCGTCCCGCACCGGCAAATGAAAGATCTTCTCTTTCCCGAAAAAAAATCTCCAACGGCGCAAAATATGCTTGGAAATAACGGGAAAGTCGATCGTCGTATTCGCCCTGATTCTTATTAGCTCCGGAGTCCGCATAGCAGAAAAATTTAGCGCCTTGCTTTCTAATAGAAGCGATTGCGGAGACGAATTTAAGCATAAAAACTTTCCTGTGCTCTGTAATCGCCGAGGAATCTGGCAAAACACAATGCACCTTAAACCTAGACCTCGTGTCTCGCCTTGCCTCTACACCGTAAATCGTTGAGGAATCGATCTCCTCTATTTCCTTAATCATTGCGTAACGGCTGTAAAGGATTACCCCTAGAAACAGCCACCCAACCCCAAATAGCACCCCGAGAGGACTAACATGCCACATAAACGCTATCAACGCACCATAGACAAAAACTATTGAATACGGATATCCCGGAATCGGAAATATTTCTAGGTATGGGTAGAATGGTAAGGTGTAGACCTTATTGGTCTGTAAGGCCTTTTTTCTTCTTCGCAAATCGGCATACGCGAGATGCAATAACCCGAACAGAAACATAAAAAGAACATCCGCCACTACCGCGATGTCTTTAAGCGGCATAACTGCCGCCATAAGCAAAATTAAAAATCCGGAAATCACAATTCCAAATGTTGGAGTGCCAAATTTAGGATCTATCCTATCGAGCAATCTTGGAATGCTTTGGTGGCGTGCCAGCGCTAAAAATGCGTGACTCGAAGAATATATAGTGGCATTCAGCGCTATGAACGCTACAATAATCCCCGCGACGAGAATTGCCGGAAAAAGAATCGTGCCGAGCTTAAACTTTGAAGATGCCGCTATAAGCGCGCCCTCTTTCGCGTCAGCAAGATACGACGCGCTCGACAAGTCGGATGCGTGAACGCCAGCTATAGCAACGAATGTAACTAGCAAATAGATTGAGGTGATAACCAGAAGTCCTATTATTATACCGCGTTTCAAATCTTTCGGATTTCGAACTTCCTCACCGGCTTGAGCTCCAACTTCAGACCCCTGAAATGCCAGATAAAACATTCCCATCCCGGAAAAAACACCCGAAAATCCATACATGAAAAAGTTATCAAAATTTTTCGCGCTTGCCTCTATGTCGCTCGCGGAAGTTAAAAGGCCGAGCGCCACAAATAACGCAAGAATTCCAATAGCGCCAATAGCGCCGTACTTGTTAATTCTTCCGGTAAATTTTACTCCGAGATAATTGACTATGCTTAAAACGATAATAATTGAAATAGCAAAGACCTTTTCCCCTACCGCCGCCTGCGGGAGATAATTGAGGAAAGTGTAATTCAAATAAAACCCCAAACTTATCGCGTACACCCCGCACGCCACGGAATGAGCCAGCCATGAAATCCACCCGCATATATGGCCTCCGAAATTTCCAAGCCCCTGTCGTATCCATTGCTGTCCTCCGCCCACATCCGGCAAAGCGCTTGAAAGCTGTGCGTAGCGAACCGCAGTCAAAAACTCAAGTGCCGCATCCGCCGCTATGACAATCAACACAGCCGCGCCAGCTAACGCAATCGCCGGACTCAAGAGGGTAAAAAGACCGCCGCCGATTGTAGCGGCAAACACAATGAATATTACATCCGTCTGCGACAGTACTGGTCTTAACCTTTGGGCTCCAGCATCTGACATTTAGACATCTCCTTTTCTGGATAAGAAATATTTTCCCGAGGATTTTCAAAGATCTTATTATATAGAATTATACAAGATAATACTAAAAAGTCAAGCAAAATTCCCGCGTGCAAAGTGCGCGGGAATTTTGCTTGCGTGTTGTAAATAGCACGCTATCTTAAAAATTTAGCCACATTCGCGTTGTGATCATCCAATGTCTTTGAGAATATTGTTTCCCCATCCGGGGTTGAAATGTAATACAAAAATTCGGTTTCGAACGGATTCACCGCCGCGTTTATGGCGTTTAACCCCGCATTGTTTATTGGCGTTGGAGGAAGACCCCGATAAAGATAAGTGTTATAACGCGAGTTTATCAGTTTGTCTTCGCTTGTAAGTTCGCTCCCCTTTTTACCCGTTATGTAAATAAGGGTCGCATCTACTTGTAGCGGCATACCTATTTCGATGCGCTTCCATAGAATTCCCGACGCAATTCGCATATCTTCGTAGGTTTTCACCTCTTTCTCTAGTAGAGAAGCCATCTTAACCGTATCGTAGAGAGTCCTGCCGTCAGCTTTTATTTTGACTCGTGTCGCATCGGGTACCTTATCTGAAAAATTTACCAGCATTTTTTCCATTATGGAATTTAAGTCGGGAGATTCTTCGAATATGTATGTGTCCGGAAAAAGAAATCCGTCGATAGTGGCATCTTCCGGCAAATCAAGCAAAAAATTGAGGTTGAATATTCTATGCACCAGCGCGGGAGATACATCCGCCGCCTCCACAAGCTCTCCTTTATTTAATTCAAAATCAGATTTTATAAAAAGCTCCTCCATCTGGCTCGTTGTGTAGCCCTCGGGTATTGTAACTTTAACCTGCTTTATCTTTCCCGTCTTTAACTCTTCCACTATCTCCGGCATCGTCATTGACGGGGAAAGTTCGTAATAACCCGCCTTTAAGTTGCCTGATTCCTTGTTCCAAACTATGTAAAAAGTAAAGTAAAATTCACTGTCTATGACCCCCTTCGCCTTCAATTCCCGAGAAATATCCCCCGCGCTCCATCCGCTTTGAACTTCAAAATCAATAATATCGCGGCTTGCCAGGTCCGCGGCGCTTTTAGAAACAGTAAGGAGATAAAGCAATCCGCCTATGGCTATAAGGTCGAATGCGATCGCGAGTATTAGCGATATCTTAAACACTATTCTCATAGTATATGTAAATTATACCAGTTCGTAAAAAATAAGTAAAAAACCGTGTAGCCGCCGTTTATAAAAGCCCCGATATTACGGGGCTTACTGCCAGTCCTTTCTAATAAACTCTTTTTTAATCCATGCGACTGCTTCGTAGCCGTTCATCGCTCCAAATAAAATGCCCCACGCGGCTTTTCGTTCGCATTCAGTATTTTTGTCGCAGACCTTTTCTGTTTTTATCTGCGCTTTTTTCACGCCGTTTTCCGACTTTCCGCTTTTTACTTCTACCTTGAATTTAACTCTGAAAAATCTTTTATCCAAAGTTCCGTCTTTGTTTGTATATTTTAATATCTTGCCGATAACTTCTTCGGATGTCATATTAATGAAAAGCAAATGCCAGCAACTATGTTTTCCGCTTTCGTTGGGCCATCTGATTTCGGGGTATAAGTTGAACTCTTGTAAATTTTTTACCGGCGCTTCCGTAAATCTTGATCGAGGTATTATATGATGAGGACCGCGATGGTCAAAAATCCAGCTACACGGCGGAAAGGTCAGCTTATCCATTTATAGACCTCGCGTAACTTACTTTTCTTTTACACTCGATTGGGCACGCATTATCAGCCACTTGTGAAAATCGAGGTAATCAATCGGATCTATTTCATCTTCGGAAAAACCAAAATATTCAGGCGTGAAGCTGAAAATATTTCCGTTTTCATCCACTTCGATATGAGATAGCCAAAATCCGATTTTTGGAACTAGGGCGAGAGTCGCGTGAAACTCGTCTTCGTCTTTCATGCAAGGCACAAGAAAGCCAAGAATGTCCCTGTCGAACATCGCGAAAGAGATATGCCAATTTCCAAGAATCGCCACGCGGGGATAGCCCTTTCCTTTGCTTGTTCGATTTCTAATTTGATTTATATGCTTCTCAAGTTTTCTTGACAGCGAATCCCCGGATCCGCCTCTCGGGTGTATCACATAGTAATAAACTCCCTCGACAATCCGATGCCCATACTGACTGCCCAAAAATTCCAAGTCATCCCGTTTGTCGCAAAGTTCCTTCACGAAATCAAATTGCTGTTGCCAGCCGTCGTGATTGCCGTCAATCATATATGTTTTCCCGCATCCGCAACCCTCGCCGCACGAACACTCGCCATTTACTTCAAGGTGCGGGTACCTGTCGCGCGCGTAATCAAGCTGTTCCCAGGGATCCGGGGTTGTAACATCCTTATCATGCCCTTTATACCCGCCGAATGCGGGACCGTCATGAACATCTCCGCCATTAAACGCGTGCCGTATCCCGCGCTCCGAGGCGATCTTATACGCCTTATGCAAAATTCCTACCTGCTGATGCTTACTTGTGAGGTGAGAGTCGCTTACAAGCAGGGCAGATGTTTTTTCGGGGCGTGGAAATTGAGCGGATGAAAAATTCGTTCTTCGGCTTTGTTGAAGATAAACTCGCTTCTTATCTCCGGGAAGGTCAATAGGATAGCCCAATTCTTTTAGACGGCTAATCGCTTCTTCTATTCGCTGTCTGCTTAGTTGCCTTCTCTTGCGGGACATTTCTCCAATACTCAAACCAAAACTTGAAGCGTTGTTGAGCCATTTAAGAATTTCTTTCTCGTCGGAGGAAAGCTCTTTCTTGTTAAAACTCGGATAGGGCTCCAGATGTTCGGTTTGCGAGTAATCGGCGTAAGGATTCAGGTTTATAAATCTATAAGACACTTTCGGCCTGCCGTTCTTATCTTTTTGCTTCAGGTCTATATCGATTACGCAAACTCCTATATCCGGATGAACTGGCGCCTGCTTATTCCGCTGACGAGCCATTTGCGTATGCATGGAGGGAATCATGACAAGATCGCCCTTGCCGTCATTCCAATAATCAGGGGCGAGTCCCGCCCTATGCATTCCCGCAACCAGCAAAATATCGGGGTGCTTATAAAGTGAACGCGCTATCTTTTCAGGACCGTATGATTTTCCGTCGGGTCCGTTGTCCTGATACGGGTTCATTGCCATTACTTCGGTCCCTTTAATATCAAAAATATGCCCTTGATCTCCGCAATAAACAAAATCGTCCCGCCTCTGGCATATATCTTGGATTATGCTATATCCCTTTTCGTTAAATGTAAGGTCGCACCTTCCTGAAATAATGTAGGTTTTAACGCCCTTTCCTGAAGTTGGAAATTGCTCAACAACAAAATTTCTCTGCTCGTTTGGGGTGCGAAGATATACATCCTGACGAACTGAAGCGCGCGCGGAACCTTTGTCGGGTTTTCCGACAAGTAAGTTTCCCACAACAACATTGAAGGTTGTTCCTAGCTGTTTGAAAATATTTTCATATACCCCCCTTAGAAGGCACATCTGCTGTTGGATACTGCCTATCCTAGTTTCCGCTATCACTCCGATGCGGAAGTGGTCCAACGCTTCACTAATGTCTATATGGGTAGTTCCAAACTCTTCCGCTTCCGTAAGTAGACGGATGGTTTCGTTCGGCTTGTCATAGGCAATCTTATACCCCTTCTTTGAAAGGGAATCGCCAAGTATGATTACATCTTCAGAGCTAACATCCAGCGACTTCGCCAGAAAGCTAACTTCCGGCTCGCTATGTTTTGAAAGAAGACCAAGAAGTTTGCTTTCATCAAATGAAAGCCTTTTTCCGTTTTCCCCGCTGTTAGGCATAAGATTCAACTCCTTTGTGAATTTTTTCCTTGCAGGATTATTAAATTTTTAATGAACTTTGAATTACAAAACTGGGTCAGACGCCAAAACATCTTCTAAAAAATGTGTCTCTTAAAAAAAATATTCACTCGAAAAGAATAATACCACAGGGGTCTGACCCCGTTTTGCAATTCGCACTGAACTTTTTAAGGGCTCAAAATCATCAGTAAATTATACACTAAAAATAAATATCCCCAACATTCAAGCTGGGGATAAAAAAAATTACCCCGGGCTTGTTTGGGAGCCCAGGGTAAATCTAATCTATTTCGCCGTGCGCGGTCTTCCGCGCGGCTTTTTAATGGTCAGGCAATCCCTGACCAATAGGCCCCTGAAATTTGGGCCGAAAAGCGTAGAGAAGCAACCCTCTCTATCTTTTTCTAACGCCGATCTTATTAACTCCTGGGTGCTACACCAGGAGAATCTCCTGGATCGCATCTGCGCGCTTCTCAGAATCTCCTCGCAGAATTTTGGGTAATTCCAGAGCATTGACTCGCCGCACGGCGATTCCAAATGCTCCCATAATTCCTCGCCAACATTGTATCTAATAAAATCCAAGTACTCTTTGCTAGTTGGTCTTTCTGCCGAAATAAACTCATCAAAGCCCCTTCGGCCATCTCCATTCCTCGACTTCTCTGCCGTGTCGAGGTCTAAACTTCGATAGCGCAAAGAGGATAAAGGCAGCAGGTTGAATTCCTTTTTCGCCTTGCCCCTTGCTTGAACCAGGGCGTCGCTTGCCCGCTTGCACAATTCGCAGGCAAACTCGGCTGGATTTATGCCATCCAGCAATGGAAAGGATTTGATTATGATAAAAATTACATCCTCGAGCTCTCTACGCCTTTCGGGATGCTCTGAAGAAAAAAAATCAACGGCATCATTCCACTCGCGCATAATACGAGTGACTGGAATAGGTGCCGACTGTCGGGGTCTGCTGACCCCCTTTAAAATTGCTGGGGTCATTTTTACTCCTTTTTTTGAATCCCCAAGCAAATCTACACGATATTCAAGTAAATATCGTGTAATTTACTTCTTGAAAAATTATAACACATAAAATAGAAATATGCAATAGATACGAAATTTTTAACGCTTTTAGCTTCGGACTAAAAAAATAGCCATGTACGAAGCTGTATCTAGCTATTTTTTGATATATCTAATCTTTCTCGCCGATGAAATCATCTATATCAAGGTGCTCTATAAGATCCGCGAAAGCGGACATTTTTTTGATATCCGAATCCGTAACTTTCTTGCTTCTCTTTACCCGATCACTATCTCCGCCGCTACCTCCTCTTATCAGCTGACCATTTTTTTTTCTGCCATATCTATTCAAAACTTTCTCCGCGACAAATATTGGCGCGTTTGCCCGCATAGCAATCGCGATACCATCGCTTGCCCGCGAGTCAAGCTCGAAATAATTACCGCTGTTTTTGAAAAAAATTTTTGAAATAAAAACATCCCCGCTAACGCCGTATATGAAAACTCGCTCTACCGAAACTCCCGATGAACTGATAAGTGATTTGAACAAGTCATGAATAAGCGGCACTTCGCTTTCCCTGTTTGAAAAAGTCAAGACAATAGCGTAGGCCTCGTATGGAACTATCCATACGAGCAAATAAACTGCATCGCTTTCGGCGTCTTCTGTTTTTAGAATAACTGCCAATTGCCCGTTTGAATTCTTTTTTCCTATGTGGTCCACCATCATTCTTATCATAGCGAACGAACTCCTTTATGAAATTGTTAAAATGCGAATTATACTTCTTACAAATTATCACAAAATATTAATCCAAACAACTTTTTAGCCAGCTAGACGCATATTTTCTTAAAATTTGCGTAAAATTAAACTCCCGCGCGAAATTTCGCGTGGGAGTTTTGATTATAATACTATACTTCCGGGAAGATCCCAAGAAGTGCGGATATGCCCATCCTGGAAAAAAATGAAATTCCGCACATAGTTCGAACTCCCTTCCACGGTTAGACAATTCGAAAGGCAAAGGTTTTGCCCGCCGAAGTCGTAAATTTGAGCTCCGTATGAAAGAGTCCGAATCAATGTCGCCCTTCCTGCGATCATACTCTTTATATCCACAATCTGATCTTCGGCGAGCATCATATCTCGCCTTACTAAAACTCCCACCTCTTCATTCCTGCTCGCCTCTTCTTTCGGAGCGTTAACCGGCCTGATAGTCAACTGCTCCGCTTTGTTTTCCCTAGCAAAGCTGACTAAATTGGCAACTTCTTCACCTGAATCGATAAATCCTTTCAGCATTGTGCAAGTTAACCGCACCGATAAACCATGACCGTGCAAAAACTCTATCAATGCCTTAAGGTCAATGTAATCCTTTTGGTACGGCAGATATATCTGCCTGTTTTTTTCCGGTTCGTAATGCACAATTGAAACTGCTATGGTCGTCATCCCCCCACAACCGTACCAATCCTTCAAATACTGGGAGTACTCTTTAGGTTTTTTCGCCATCATAATACCATTTGTCTGCAACTCGATAAGTGGAAAATCGTAACGATTCATCGCAACTAGGAAATCCGATATCTGCGAAGGGAAGAGCGTCGGCTCCCCCTTTCCGGTTATAAGAACCGTACTTATGCCATTGACCTGCGCCAAATGGCATGCCTTATGAAAATTCCTCCAATTTACCTCTGGTGGTTTTCCCAGAGGCACGCCGAGCGGCTGTGTCATTTTGCTTATACAAAACGGACATCGCGCGTTGCATACCTCGCTTCCCGCGATTATAGTAAATATTCCGTCCATTCTTCTCCTCCCTGTTTCCAATTCTCGTATGAATATTACAACAAATCATAGGCAAAAGTCAATATAGTTAGGTAATGTGTACACACATATGGCGGTTTTCCCTATGCTTAGAAAATGCCGTTATATCGCGTGCGTTGCCGTCCAAACATAAACGCGCATTAAAAAACAAGCCATTCTGCGCGGCTTGTTTACATAAATTTTTTCAAAAATAACTATTTGTTATATATCGCAAACAATATAATACTGCCGACAGCACACCAAAGAATGCCTACAATAATAAGGGCGACAATATTTTCGGTTGCGTTAGGATCAAAAATCCATGTCGCGCCACTTGTGTTTACGGAACCCACTTGCCAACGGTAATCTTCTGTCGGAGGATTGTGAGTTTCGATGTAGGAAACTAAAACACCATAATCCAACCGCGAATATCCAATGTAAACAAGGTTTATTTGTCCTATAGAAGTACTGCGACCTAAACCGCCAAAATCTCCATTCACCTTTTTCACGATGAGATATAAAGGTTTTGACTCATCTATCGCGCTTGCGAATACTACCGGGCTTGATACCGCTTCCTTTTTCAATCTCCGCAAATCAACAAAATCACCGTCATTTTTCTCTTCGAAATTTAATTCTGGATATCTGACCCGCAAGGGGCTTTCAAAAATAACTTTTTCTTCTTTTGTTTCGAAATCAGCTTTTTGATACAGCAAGTAAAACCCAAATATAGAAACTACGATCCAAGCGATAATTACAATCCATTTCAAACCCATATAAACATTTAACCTCCCACAAGCGACTTAAGAATATGAAAGCATAATTTTTCTCAAAAATCAATGTCGGATAAAATATCAGCCCCTTGGTAGTGGCCGCGCAAAATTCAAACTTCCATATTCACTTTGTCAACAATTAAACAAGATATGAAACTACCGGGGTCTGACCTCGGTATCGCTACCCTCCATATTCGTATTAGATTATTTTAAGTAATACAAAAGGTACCTTGCGGTACCTTTTGCCAGGCAATGAGACTATTTAAAGTCCCTGCTCGGCCAGGGATTACGCCGGTCGGGGTTATTACCCGAGGAAGCGTATCATTTATATTATACACTATGTGAATATTCTGTCAATACTTAGCATATTGACGCATTGATTGAATTATTTTATAATCATAACATAAAAAGAACCTGCTTTTTAACAATTTGCCACAATATGCGCGCATACGCGTAATGGAGGTATTGAATGATACTGCCTTTAGTTCCAGTTGAGTCGTTTTTTGATTCTGTTCTTGCGGCTGATATTTGGCCTAAGAGCATCTCACGAAATGAAATTTTTATGTACCAGCTTAAACTACGCAAAGAGCTCAAAGAATGCTTAGACGGCGTATTTGATTCTCTGCCGCGGCCGGATATACCGCTAGAAACAGCAATCGCGGAAGGATACATAACAGAAGAACAAGTGACGAAACTTTACACGGCCCTAAGCGACTTACTCGCGGACGACCGTGACTATAAACGCCTTATTCTCTATCTTCCGTTTGAATTATTGCCAAACAAAATACGGCATCATTACGAAAAAAAACTTCAGCAAGCCCTAGAACGATTCGGCAAAATATATATAGATGCGTGGAAAAACCTTCTTTACACGCACGATGTGCGCGCCAATTTTGTAAATGGCGATGTGCTTGAAGTAGAACGACGGATCGGCGACTTGCCGCGAGTGGTAAAAGCGGCTCACCTCATACCTAAACTTGTTCAAAACGGCTTACTCACGGTTGAAGAGGTCGTCGCGCTAATGGAAAATAGCGATGACGAAATATTAAAGAATAGCATTGCCGCCGCGCTTTCCGTTGTTGCGAACATTGGGGCGAAGACGCGGAAGCAAAAAATAAACGCAATACCGATGGCCATAACGCTTGCGTCTGTTCAAACCGAACTGGATAAAAGATTCTCTCAAATAGAATCCGAAGATTTCGGCGATATTATGCCCAGACGCAAAGCATGGCTGAAAAAAAAGAGCCGGCAAGAAACAATCTGGTATATGGGGGAACATATAAGCATGGCGATTGTCGAGGATGGATTTTCCCCCGAAGTTGCCATGACTTTCCTTACTCACGATGCAAAATCGGCAAGCCGCCAATCGTTGATTGAAGGAATTGGGAAAGCAATCGAATTCATTGCGTCAGCCGACTTTAGAAAAGCGCAAGTGCTATATACGCAATATGAAGCGACTCTGCTCAATCTCTGGAAAAACGATCCAGAAACGAGAGAGACGCTCTCAAAAACTTTCCGCCGCTTTCGCCAGCTACTCATTATCCGCGACGAACAACTGGCGGAACTCAATATCGTCATTCCTAAATTGGCTGGTCCGTTTTCTGAAAACCTGAAATTCATGAAACAGGAAATGGATGAAATACGAGCGATGGCCGCGTCCATCGAGCAAAATCCGGAACTGTTTAAGCTCATATATCCGACAGTTCTCATATTTGGTTCCCGCCTCAATGGATATGGCCAGCAAGACGCGGATATTGACCTTGGCGTATGCGTGAGACCGAGAACATCTTTCGCTAAACGGGCAAGGTTAAAAGAGTTGCTTAAAAAAACTTTCACGCACGAAAAGATTAGAGCCGATGAAATCGTTGAATTTTGGCTGGAAGAAAAAAATGGCCGGCTCAAAGTCCGCGATTTTGCGGAATCGGATGTATCTCTTGGTCAAAGCTACTGGACTCATGTTTTATTTGGCGCCGCTGGGGAAGAAATGAGGGTTTTTCGTAAATCCGTTGGCGCTTTGTGCACCGCAACGGCGACCTGCCTATCGGCAGGCAGGATTCTTTTTTTGGTCATAAGATTACTTTATCAAATCCTTATTAAAATATCCAATGCTTTGATGATTTTTGCTATAACCCCAGAAAACTTTTCAGTTGCCTATTGGCACAGGCAGGTTTAATGACCGAATTCTTGTTCAAAGAAATGAGAGTTATAAAGTACTGGTAATCCAAACTCTCGTCCCATTCTAATACAATCTTCAATCCTTGCCTCGCTAATAATAAGAATAGCAACAGGGCTTATTTTTGCGGCGTCAACCCAAACTTCAACTCTCTGCCCACTTTGTTTTTTTAAAGCATCGTCAAGTGAAGTCGCAATAAATTCTTGGAATCGTCTTTCTAAAACTCTTTTCCCTAGGTGTGTATGAGAACCTACATCTTTAGAAAACCATGCCGTAGCCTGTTTGGGATCGTAAATAAAACCAGCCTCAATCGATTTAGTGCTACTCTGGAAAATATCACCTTTTATCCGTAAAGAATTTGCAGTAGTACATACCTCGGCAACTTCATTTTTTGTTTCTACTAAATTTCTCAAACTTTTTAGATCTGAAGAGTGAACAAGGACATATCCGCCATTATTTTCAGCAATATTACTTATAGGATTTTTATCTCTAAGAATATCGCGAATCCCTGTAATTTTAACACGCAACTCTTTATTTTTGATATCAAGACTGGCAATCAACCCTTCATATTCAGCTAATATTGCCTGAAGTTCATAAAATGCGTCGAGAGAAAAATACTGCGTTTCCAACGATGCCGCCTCAATACTAATTGCATCGAGGGTTTCCCCAGCTTCTAACATCGCTACATCAACAAACTCCCCTAGTTCGCCCGGAGATAATTCCATGTCCAATTCGGAAACTTCGTGCAGGATCTTCGGTCTATATTTCTCAAATCTTTCCATATTTTCTCTGATTGATTTTTTTTAAAACATCCAAAATACGCTTCGATTTTTTATTGAGGACCAACAACTTTTTTGCACTTATAATTTTTTCTCTATTTTTCATAAATTATTTCCGTTCTAAATATTTCTTAAGATTCTCTCCCTCTTCCTTAATGTGTCTCCTCGCGGCAGAAGTTTTAACAATAAAATTTACAATTTTGTCGAAAAATTTATTGCCATACTCGACATAACTGACTAGCCTAGATTGATTATCAGAAATTTTTTCAACTCGAAAATACGCTTTCCCAGT
>MHOE01000003.1:0-163 GCA_001819985.1 Candidatus Spechtbacteria bacterium RIFCSPHIGHO2_02_FULL_43_15b | reverse complement strand
GGCCGTCAGATAAAACGGAAAACCACCTATAATTTCGAAAAAATGGAAACGGCAACCTTTTTTTGAAAGTGAACCAGAAATAACCCTGCAAAAGATGTGATCTTTTGGATGCCAAATTTTATACAAAGAATCAATATTCACCAAAAAATTGAAAAGGTCTTTT
>MHOE01000002.1:42049-71609 GCA_001819985.1 Candidatus Spechtbacteria bacterium RIFCSPHIGHO2_02_FULL_43_15b | reverse complement strand
AGTCAAGTTGAAAAATTCAAAGAACGAATCGGCAAAAAAATTGCGGCGCCAAAACAAAAAGTAAAAAGGGCGCGAAAATAGCTGGAAACATGATAATTTCCTAAAACCGATGACCGAAAACAATATTAACGACTTGGCGCAGGAGCTTCAGATTCTCTACGACAAACTAAGCGATTCCAAATATGCTTCCGATCCGGAGGAATACAAAAAGATAGCAAAAAGATATGGCGAAATAAAAAGTCAGCTTGCTTCCCAAAAGCAAGCAGGCGCGTCATATAGTGGCGGGCAAAAAGAAGCCATAATGGAAATACGCGGAGGAACCGGTGGCGATGAGGCCTCGCTTTTTGCGCAACAACTATTGCGAATGTACACCAAATATGCCGAAAAAAACGGATGGAAAGTGAAGGTTCTAAGTTCCCACCGAACCGATGTTGGAGGTCTAAAAGAGATTATTCTAGAAATTTCCGGCAAAAACGCTGTGGAAAACTTGGAATTCGAAAGCGGAGTCCATAGGGTTCAGAGAATACCGGAAACTGAAAAAACCGGAAGGATACATACCTCAACCGTATCCGTTGCCGTGCTTCCAAAAGCAAGGCCTGTCGATATTGAAATCCGACCCGAGGATATTAGAATAGATACATACAGAGCATCGGGCCCAGGAGGACAAAATGTAAACAAAACTTCGTCGGCAGTCAGGGTAACTCATATTCCAACCGGCATGATAGTTGCTTCACAAGAGGGGCGACTCCAGCAAGACAACAGGGAGCTGGCCATGACAATACTTCGTTCAAGATTACTGCAGATAAAAAAAGACGAAGAGATGAAAAGGATGGGAGAAATGCGAAAACAGCAGATCGGAACCGGAGAAAGAAGCGAGAAAACAAGAACTTACAATTTTCCGCAGGATCGCATAACTGATCACAGGATAAAAAAAAGCTGGTCCAATGTTCAGAAAATTATGGACGGAGATATAGATAGTATAGTAAAATCATTGCAAGAGATGAGGTCTTGAGAATGAAGCAAAATTTTATTGTCCGCAGAATTCTCTATGCCTCGCGCAATTGCTCTTTCAAAATTCAATAGGAGGGAAAGGTCAAACGCGAAGAAATAATAACATCGTAAATAGCAAGTCGTTGCTTGATATTTACTGATGCCTAAAATTATGCAGGAATACAAAAAAGATGACGACCGCCAAAGTGACAATAGCAATTCTTTCGATTCATCCTCCGAAAAAAACCGTAATCCAAACCAAGTGCAGTTTCCGCAATTCGGCAATGTAAACATTGAAAACAAAGGCGGCAGAATAAATTTTGACCCGTCGGTATCTAAAAAAATCGAAGCCGCCAAGTCCAACGGATGGGGCGCGCAATTCTCTTCTTTCGTTTTAGCGCATAAAAAAACCATAGTTATAGGGATTGTCGGAGCGATTCTTTTCCTTGGCGGAAGTTTAATTTCAAGGAATTCAGGCGATAAATCCGAAGATGAGGTATCCGAATCATCGGCCATCACAAATGACACGCGGGATGAAAGTGAAGGCAATCTTGTAAAACCCATAGAAATAAAACTAGACGAAGACGGACAAATTGTAATTGATCAAGTCGGGCCTATGCCGGAAAAAGATGACGCGCAACAAAAAATTTCAAACTCGAAAAAGCAGTTTGAAATAGGGGGCGACTCCATAACTGTAACCGCCAAAAGCGGCGATGGCATAACGCACCTGGCAAGAACAGCGATAAATCAGTATCTCGATGACACCCGAAAATCGCTGACTCCAGAGCAAAAGATATACGCGGAAGATTATGTTCAAAACAGAATGGGAAGCAACTACTTGGAAATAGGTCAAAAACTTTCTTTTTCCGAGGATATCCTGAATGAAGCCGTGACGAAAGCAAACGCACTCCAGGAATGGCAGATACAAAACTTGAAAAAGTACACATCGAATCTTTCAATCTAAATTTCCTCTATTCAATACTCAACTTAAAACCCCCGATTGAATCGGGGGTTTTAAGTTGAGTATTGAAAGTTATTCGCCCAGCGCTCCGATTTCCCTTTCTATCACGGTAGCTAATTCCATAACGCTATCCCCATAGAACGAATAAACCGGATTGTTCCAATTTCCGCCAGCGTAATAAATCATAGCCGCCTTCCACTCCGAATCATAGCTATGACTAGTCGCCCCTCCGCCCGCAAGCTTTATGGCTGAAACCGTAAATGAATCCCGCAAATCCCAAGGATCCGGAATATAACCCAATATCCCATCGCCCTTATTTCTATATCCCATCCAGGTAGAAGGGATAAACTGCGCCGGACCCATAGCTCCCCCCCACCCGTAATCCGGATGGGGACATGACACCGGAGTTGAATACGGATCGCGGCCAAGCTCGTCTGTTATCTTGAAAAACGGCTCCACATCTCTTGTCGGCTTCATAACTCTCTGAAATATTCTTCCAGTATTTACACCCTTTCCCTCTCCAGTTTTCGGATTGACAAGATAGCACTGGCCTATATTCTGGCCCCATGACGATTCCTGCTTCAGCACAGCAAGTAAAAATGACGGGCGAACCCCGGTTTTATCCGACGCAGACTTAGCTATTTTGTATGCTTCGTCCAAAGATATCGAAACTCCCGTTCCCTCTAGGAGAAATATCTGGTTTCTGATTTGCTCTATGTCTTTCTGCTTTTGAGCAACCAATCTTTCAAACTCCGCTTTCTCGCCTTTTGTGACATCGAGCAAATTTTTCTTCTCGCCTTTCTTGTTTTCTATACTGTCGCTTTGCACTTTTTGCAAAGCCCTAAGCCGCTCCTGTTCATCTCTTTCCTCTTCCAACCTTTTCTGCTCGTTTTCTATATTTTGCTTTCCGGCTTTTATATCCTCCAGAGATTTATGAAGCGATGCTTGAATTGTAACAAGCAATCTTTCATGATCCACGAAGTCCGAAATATTCCCAGATGCCACGATAAGCTCCAATATCCCCTTATTTCCCTCTTCGTACATAGCGCGCATCAATTCCCCCATTATTTCCTTATCGTAAGATATCTTCTCGCTAAACTCCATGATCTTCTCGTTATTCGCATCAATTGAAAACTCCGTTGATCTTATCGCAAGCGCCGTCTGACGCAACTCGAGTTCAACTTTCTTTATTTGGCTGTTTAGTATGCTTACTTCAGTCGCTAAACTTCTTTCTTCTAATTGCTTCTGCTTTATTTCGTCGCGATACATTGATATTTCATCCTGAATCGCTTTCAGCTGTGTCTGAAGTTCTTCTTTCCTGTCTTCCTTGCCCGCTGGTATGGAATCTGTTTCGATATTTTGCGCAAACGAAAAAGGCGCCCAGTTAATTACCGCGTAGAGGGCGAACATCAAAGAAGCGCCTATATAGACCAACAAGTATTTTTTGTGCGTAATTTCCAAATCCGACAATCAATTTCTCAACTTTTCTAGCTGTCCCGTGTTTTGACATTATGCCAGAATGAGAAATTTTACCGGTAGAAAAGTTAAAAAATTCAAAATTAAATACAGAGATACTTTAGCGAATTTGCATCAATATATTTCTATTGAGATTCCTCCTGTTTGTCTTTCGCCGCCTCTTCTCTCTTCCCCTCCGCTTCTGTTTTTATTGTCTCCATTGAAACTGCTTTCTCTTCTTCCGCGATTTCCTCTTCTTCTTGCGCGGCGACGAGGGCGATAATAAAATCGTCTTCTTCGTTAAACTCGACTCCCTCCGGAGCTTTTAGATCTTTCACCATTATTGTATCCTCCACTTTTTCGAGCTTGGATAAATCCACCGCGATTTCACGGGGCAAATCCTTAGGGAGAGCGCTAACTTCTATTTTGTACACATTACGGACAAGCACCGCTCCGTCGCTTTTTACCGCGGCGGATTCGTTTACAAACACCAAAGGTATTTCTATATCAATTTTTTCATCCATAGGCATCTCGTATAAATCCACATGTTCGTATAATCGCGTTATCGGGTTTATTTTGGCGTATCTTATAAGAACCACATTTTCGTCGGGCAAATCTTTAGCTTTCTCCTTATTCTCCAATTCAACCGATACAAGCGTTGTTTCCCCCGCTTCATTGTAAATGCTCTCAAAATTTTTGTAGTTCAGAGTCAAGGGAGTGCATTTGATTTTCTTTCCATACAAAACAGCGGGCAGTTTGCCTTCCTTTCTAAGATGCTTGCATTTTTTGCCGAGCTCATCTCGGATTTCAGCTGTTAAGGTTATCATAATAATTTACTTCAATTCAAAATATTTATGAACTTCGAGCACATCGTCCGCTGTTAAAGCGGGCAAACTAGCTAACCTGTCTATATCCTCTAATTTCATATCCGTAAGCATTCCTATAGTCGTTACAAGCCCCGGAACATTTTTTATTACTCCCAAAACTACCGAACTTCTGCATTTTCCGCACTCCGCGTATAATGTATTCATGCCGTCTTCTTCCTCTACCGGAGTTACCTCGTTGCCCTCAAATTTCTTGCCGCAAATCGGGCAATTTCCCAAAAACTTATAATCTGCTTCCTTTTTCTTACTAGGCATATTAAAGAAAATAATACCAAATTATCATAAAAATTGCAAGGCGAATTATATTATCGGGCAAATGCCTCAATAGCGACTAAAGCCCAAATACATCGCATCACAAGCTACGAGGTTACTATACCAACCGCTCCGAACAATTTTAACTTCATCTCGATCGTCTTTTGCGCCGCCAATACGGCCGATTCCATATACTTATAGGGCGTAGTTTCTTCTCTGTCGTCATTCAGTTTTTTTCTCAAAGCATCCGTGTAACTAACTCGGATTTCAGTATTAACATGAATATTGCTCATCCCCCAACCAAGAGTTGCCCTTATGTCATCATCGTTTATCCCGGACCCCCCGTGAAGCGTAAGCGGCATATCCGGAATTTCATTATGTACTTTTTTTAATCTTTCTATATCCAATCTTGGATTTCCAGCCAAAGAAACACCGTGCATATTTCCAAAAACTATTGCCAGACGATCAACTCCGGTTTCATCCGCGAATTTCCTTGCCTGCTCCGGGGTTGTCATATCTTCCTCTCTTAACTCCATCTTCTCCTTGATAATCTTTGACGATCCCCTTATGTAGCCCAGTCCTCCCTCAACCGAAATTTCTGGGTTTACGCCTTTCGCATACCCGACAACTTTCCTGCTTATCTCTATGTTCTCTTCAAATGACATTGAAGTTTCATCTATCTGCACCGAATCGTATCCCGCGTCTATCGCTTTCTTCGCATTATCGAAATTTTTATGGTGATCGGCATTCAGAAATACCGGAAAACCGGTTTCTTCCCGCCATGCTTTTACAAGATAAGCCGCCTGCTTATAACCTACGGCTTCGGCTTCGCCTTCGGATGTGCCGACAAAAATAGGAGATTTCAAAAAAACGCACGCGTTGACCACGGCGCGAAGAATTTCAAGCGTAGAAAAGTTAAAATGGCCCAGCGCGTAGTTTGATTTTGAAGCTTGCTTTAATAAATTTTTTAGTTTGTAATTCATCTCCATCTGTATTTGAAAAAAATGTCCCTTGAAAAATTAATAATTAAACATTTCAGGGAAGCGTTATGTACCCTCTAAGAAGGTTCTCCATGACAAGTTTCTCAAATTTATCTCCATCCCCCGCATAACTGGTGAATAAGTGATTCCACAGAGCTTCTTGTTGATGATACAAATACTCCAAATCCTCATCTTCTTTTACAAGACCCATTATCGTATCTATTAAATCAAAACTCACTAATTTCTCCTCATTTCGCTTATTATTCTTGAAATATCCGCCAACCCAATCCAAATCAAACCATAATCCAAAAGTAAGCGACAGATCTTTCTGATCTAGTTTTGTCAGTGCCTCTTCCGCTTTCCTCCAATGCACTCCTTCCGGATTTACATGGGGAATAAATAATCGCTTGTCAAATTCATTATCTTTCGCCAGATACCTCTGAACTATAAGCCAATTATACGAGGCATCGCTCTTTGGTTCCGGACAGGAATCCAGCACATCTCCTCTCAATAAAGAAATTACTCCATTAGAGAAATTATCGTTTCTTTCGCGCAACATCTTGAATAGATCCGAATAAAATTGCACTTCATACAAATAATGGAGGTACAGCGCGAATACCCTTAAAAGCTCTCCGCGCTTATCTATTTTTATGGGTATTATGAATATTATTCCCAGCTCCTTAAGATGGCTAAGATTATGCCTTTTTTTCTCAACGAACGGAAGCGCCGCCTCAAGCCATTTCCCGGAGAGAACTACAACTTCCGCTTCTCTCTCTTCAAAATCATCGGGGGTTAAATCCGAATAACCTTTATCGAATGCCTCATGCATCCATTCGCTTTTCTCCATGAATCTCAAGGAACTTGCGATTTCTTCCAGTTTCTCTTTTCTGAAAAGCTCTTTTCCGTCCTTGTACCCGAATTTTTGCATTATATTTGGCGGCGGATTTTCTTCAAGGATCTCCCGAAATTTCTCCTTTTTCAGCACCCACAGTTTTTTTGGTTTCATTAAATCATGCCCCCGCCTTATAAGCTCATCGAAGTTTGAAAATTCGCCGTCGCCGTCCCCTCCCAAGAAAACGCTTAGCACGCGCTCGCTTCTCCTCAAATGCCCGAGTAAAACATCGCGAATTGAGGTAGAAGTCGCGTTTGCCGGGTCTATACCAAATCTCTTAATAGTGCTTTCTATGCGCCAATCCAGATCGTTTTCGATTTTTTCGATAACCCCGCTTTTCCCGTATATCTTACCCATCTTCGAATCAAGCTCTTTTATAACGGAATCGTCTGGCATACGAAAAATTTTGTGTATTTTGTTCATTTTTTGAAATTAATGACGGAAAACCCAAGAATTTATGCTGGAAATTTTTTCACAACACCTTCATAAATATTTCAACTTGAGCACTCCCTAATCATACTTGCAATTTGCTTTTTCTATATTCAATTTCCCAAATTTATAAATATCGTCATCCGCGGACAGCAGGCCTTCGTTAGCGCCCCACTCCGCTAAAACTCCGGTTGCGTTCGCCGAACCTGTTTCTAGGGCCGTGTCCAAACTTTGCTCTTTTATTATAGCCGATACTGTCCCCGATCCAAACGCATCTCCTGCGCCGGTCCTATCAACATATTTTGGCTCTTTGAGCACTCCGGCGCGATAAGTGCTTTTGTTATCGCACGCCGTAAATCCATCAGAACCTTTTGTCATTATCAAAAATCCCCTGACAGTATTGTCCAATTTGGCAAATATTTCTTCTTCTTTGTCGTATGATATGCCGGTCAAATTGCTTGCCTCTTCCTGGTTTAGGATTAAAACATCGACTTTATCCAAATAGGGATAGAGTTTTTCTCCCATTTTAAGCTGTGTGCTCCCGGGATTTAGCGCCACTTTTATGCCGTTCTCCGAAGCAAACTGTATTAGCGGCGAAAATATATTACTCGATTCTCCGCCTAAATGACTTATGTAAAACCACTTTGTCTGCTTTAGATTTTTTAACGGAATGCCTTCTTCACGGCATAAATATTCGGTCGATCCCCTATGCACTAAAACAGTGCGATTGCCCTCTGCCGTAAGAATTATCGAGTACCCCGTAAGACGCTTTTTATCTACGACAACAAGTTCGTCTGATACTCCGGTTTCTTTTAATCTATCCCGTATTGATTGCCCCCGGCTGTCATTTCCAATCTTCGCCAAACACGCCGTTTTGAGGCCTTGCCTCGCGAATGTTACAGCCGCGTTTATCGCGCTTCCTCCGGTTTTGTAATAAATCTCCGGAACATCAATTTTAGATCCCAAAGAAAAACATACGGCTTTGCCGGTTTTGTATTTTGCTCCCTCCTCTATCTCAAATTCTCCCGGAATCACAAAAACATCCCTTGTTGCAGAACCGATTGTGACAACATCGTACATCTCTAAAATCGAAGTTCAAAAGTCATGCATCAAACTTAAAAGCAAAGATTTGCTGGATGCTGATTTTTGAACTAGTACCCGTTTATTTATTAATCTTATTTTCCTTTTCTGCTGATAACTTTCTTCACCGCATCTTTAATATGCGAAACTCCCATTCCGAATGCTTCAAACAGCTCTTCCGGCTCCCCCGACTCTCCGAATCTGTCATGCATTCCTATAAATTCCTGCGGAACCGGATAGTTCTGCGACAAAAATTCAGCTATAGCCGAACCCATTCCGCCCATTACTTGATGCTCTTCGGCCGTCACAACGCACCCTGTTTTCTTGACTGATTTTAATATGGCATTACCGTCCAGCGGCTTTATAGTATGGCTGTTTATAACTTCGCATTCTATTCCGTCTTCATCTTTGAGCTGTTTTGCCGCTATAATCGCTTTGTAAACAAGGGATCCGCACGCCGCTATCGTCGCGTCTTTGCCTTCGATAATTGTGTATGCTTTTCCTATTTCAAATGGTGTCTTTTCCGTTGTAAATACGGGATAATCTACTCTTCCGAACCTAATATAAGCCGGACCCGGACGCTTCGCGACAGCTACTGTCGCCTTTTGCGTCTCATGCACATCCGCGGGAACGATCACTGCCATACCCGGCTGTACGCGCATCAATGCTATATCTTCAAGCGCCTGATGCGTTGCGCCATCTGGCCCGACTGAAATTCCGGCATGAGCTCCGGCGATTTTGACATTTATCTCCTTGCCTGATTCACTCCCCCAGCTATTGTAACTAACCGTTGTCCTTATTTGCTCGTTGTTTCTGCCCGGAGAAAATACCGCGTACGAGGATATGAAAACAACTTTTCCTTCGGCCGCCATCCCGGACGCATAAGTTGCCATACCCTGCTCCGCCACACCGCATTCTATGAATCTATCCGGAAACTTTTTCTTGAACCATTCCGATCTTGTTGATTCGCTTAAATCGGCGCATAAAACAACGACATTCGGATTTTTTTCTCCGGCTTCAACCAAACCTTTTCCGTAGCCGTCTCGGGTTTTTATTTTTTCGATTTTATCCTCGTCAAATATATTTTCGACAAGATTCAAATTTTTGTTTATCATATCCATTTCGCAAATTCTTCTCTCTTAGTTTTGTAAAACATATTCCGATGTTGTTAAAAATTTATTCGTGTTCGCTTTCTATCTTACCGCCCAAGGTCCTTAATGATTTTATTGCCTCTTCCGCCTGCTTATCCTTTGTAAATGCATTTTCGGGACCCTCGCCAGGAGGCGAACCGTGCCATAGATAATCCCGCTCCATATATTCCACACCCTTGCCCGGAATTGTGTGAGCGATTATAACTGTAGGTTTATCATAAACCGCTTCCGCCTTCCTGCACGCGTCCACTATTTCAAGTATATTATGCCCGTCCACTTCTATGACATACCAGTTAAATGCCTCATATTTGGCCCGTAACGGCTCGAGTGGCATTATATCCTCGGTGAATCCGTCTATCTGGATATTGTTCCTATCGATTATAGCCGTTAAGTTATAAAGCTTGTTTTTTCCCGCAAACATTGCCGCTTCCCATGTATTTCCGGCATCGTGCTCGCCGTCCGACATTAAACAGTAAACTCTCCATTTTTTCCCATCCATCAACGCAACTTTTGCCATTCCAGCCGACTGACCAAGTCCCGACCCAAGAGGACCCGAAGTGGTCTCGAGCCCCGGTAAAGAAGTCCTATGGGGATGGCCCTGCAACCTAGATTTATACTTTCTGAGACGCATAAGCTCTTCCTTGGGAAAATATCCGGCATACGCCATAGCGACATATTGTATGGGACAAATATGGCCGTTAGAAAGGATAAGCCGGTCTCGTTCTTCCCAATCCGGATTTTTGGGATCGTGATTAAGTATATGAAAATACATGCAAGTAAAAACATCCGCCATAGCCAAAGGGCCAGCGGTATGACCCGATTTTGCTTCGACAAGCATTTTTATCAAATCCTGCCGAATTTCATTGGCTTTCTCTTCAAGCGCTTTTAATTTATCGTCGTGGAGGGTTGATATTGGCATTTTTGCATAGTTATATATTTTTCTCTTATCGCTTTCCGCCAAAAAATTTTCGCCGCATCGGGACTTAGCGATTCATCAAAGCAAGCAATCGAAAATTATTTCACGGATTCCTTCATATCGTTAATGGCTTTCTCGGCATTATTGCTTCCAAATATGTATGAACCCGTTACAATGATGTTTGCGCCCGCTTCTACTGCTTTCTTAGCGGTCCTAGGATTCATGCCGCCGTCTATTCCTATTGTAAGATGACTATTCCTGCCGCGCAACTGCTTTACTTTCTCCAAAACTTTCGGCTTAAACTTTTGCCCCCCGAATCCCGGGGTTACCCCAAGCATTAAAACCATATTTACAAGCTCGTCGAACGGTTTCAAAACTTCCGTATCCGTTTCCGGATTCAAAGCTATACCCACATCCGTATTTCTTTGGCGGCAAATCTGAATTATCTCATGGGGATTTTCAGTCGCCTCGAAGTGAAAAACAATCCTCTTCACGCCTCCGCTTATCCATCTATCAACATATTTTTCCGGATCGGAAATCATAAGATGGGCCTCGAGAAATACTCCGGGATTATAACTCTTAAGATCGTCGGGGTTATTCCATGTTAAATTCGGAACGAAATTATTGTCCATAATGTCAAGCTGAACCCAGCGGACATTCTGTTCCACCATGCCAACCATTTCCCTGACTTCCATAAAACTTTTTGCTATTATTGCCGGAATAATTTCGACCATATTTTTATTTTATAATAACACGCGCCTAATCGGAGACAAGAGTTAATAGACCGAAAACCCGCACTTTTCCTGTGCTCTATTATTTGCCTAATATTAGAGTAAAAAAAATCCCGCTATTTATTGCGGAATTTAATTCTGCGTTACATTATTTCGTTATTGTTGCGGCTCGCTGGATTGATTTCCCGGATTCAATGCGAAAATATCTTTCCGCATCCCTTCTAATTCTCTTTCGACCCTGGCATCCGCAAGAAGGCGATCGAGATGCCCTTTTCCCGCGCCTGGACTTTCATTCGCCAAGCGAACCATTTCTTCGCTCGCATAGGCATCTAGTTCCGTAACTCCACTCAAAGCTTTGAGTTGCGCTGTCGGCGTAAACCCCCCCGATTCTAATCTTGATACGCCCGATATGGATGAATACAAGGCGCGGTTCATTCCAGCAATACTAAGCTGAACTTTAATTGTTTCGACTAGGCATTTCATCTTTTCTAAATCCAGCTCGGCACTCACGAGTTGAGGACGCACCGACTCCATAATTTTTGCGCATTTTTCTGCGTTTGTTTCATGAAGATTCGCCCGCTTTACCGCTTGCTCGGCTAAAAACAAAGCACTCCGAGCAATATCATCTTTGCCTTTTTTAAGCTCCCCTCTAGCATAAACTTTGGCATCATTCGCGCTAGCGCGCTCTTCTTGAGCGATTTTTTCACTTTGCCTCTTGCTAGCCGCTAAATCGGCGATACTCTCTCGCAATCCATCAACCCTGCAGGCAACACTTCCAAGAAGTGCCTCCGCCCTTCTTTCGGCATTAGGAGGCCCGTTCAAAATTCGATCGCCTACCATGCTTAACTTGCCCCAAATCGCTTTTGAACGAGCGAAACTATTGCGTGAATCCGTTACAAAAAAAATAGCTCCGCCGCCTAAAAACCCTAAAAACCCAAGTAATTCGAACAATTTTCTAACCTCCTAGGTAAATTTTTGTAGATTTGATAACTTAGAACGCATATCCGCAAACCTTTGTCCCGTCAGGCGCATATCATTTACTTCAAAACCGGAGTCATCTTTGATAGCATTTCTCACTAAAGTTTTTATTTCTTCTTCGGTTATTTCAGAATCAAACTTGTATATTCTATGCGATATCTGGCTCGCGGGTTCTATTGCAATTCCATTTATGCGGGTAACTTTGCAATATACGATCGTTAAATCATCCGATTCACTTTTCACCACTTCGATAAAAATTCCAAAGAGATTATATCCGCAAAGAATGTTAAAATTTTTACTCTCTCTTTCTAATACGGAGCTTCGTCTTCCAAAAGTTGAGCGTGCGCGACTAGCGATGGAGGGTTGCATATTGACATCGTGTTTGTAGCCCATAATCTATCCGGATAATTCTTTCAATTTTTTAAGTGCTCTTTCCATTTCCCTAGCGCCTCCATAGCTAATAATATTATTGTAGATTTCTTTTTGACTTCTTCCCCACCCAAGCCATACTTTCGCACACCTAAATAGGATGACGATAACGATTATCGGAATACTTCCTGGAACCGTAGTTAATATACTTAGCTTTGAACCTATACCTTTGGGCAAATCAAACAATGGGTTATACATTCTATCCCTTGCTTCAAAATCGCCGCAAATGGCGCAATAAATCCCAAAAATCACAAACTGCAACGATAAAACCCACGGAATTATAAAATTCCATCCAATCATTACGCTCTTTTCCACGCCTTGAATCTCCGGAGACGCGTTGCCCGCCAAAACCGACCTTATTTCGCCTCTTGTTTTCCTATCCCTGAACATTTCAGCAATGGTTCCATCAGCTTCAAGCATATAATAGTACGCCGAAACGCGATCCAGCTTCGATGTGTCTTGGGAAATAATAAGTTCCATAGTTCTCGTAGAATCTCCCGCAGAGTCAATCGAATTAGCCAAAAGGGTGATGTCTGTGAAATCTTCGTCCAACCGATCCGGAGGAATCCTCCTTAAAATCTCGGCGGCTTCGTAAGCTTCGGCGCTTCCATATTTAAGATCTTCGCCTCCTCCTTGAAGCGCGGTAAAAAAATCGTATTTAAGACGGTTTCCAAGCCGATTTTCATATCTAGTGATTACAAATACAGACGATATGCTAATAAACACAACACCGCCAATGAACACGACATAAAAAACTACCGACCAAAATTTTTTAGCAAAAGTTTTATAGTTCATTTTTGTAACCGCCTCCGGAAATCAAAATTTTTGAATCTGTCCTTACTCTTCCCGTTGTAAAAGTGCCATCCGTACGCGAAATACGGAAATACGAACCCGCCAATTCACACACCTCCACAGAATAATCTTCCATTGGGTATGTGGCACTTTTACTGCGAAATGCCGTTATTGTCAATAAAAAAGCCCCAAAGGGCTTTTTGTATTATACCGTACCGAAAATTTCGCTTTATATGACTTGAATATTCCGCGATTTATCTTTTTGAAAACTGGGCAATCCGACGCTTGTGCCTTTCCTCTCCCGAAAACGGTGTTTCGAGGAATATCTTTATTGCCGCCGCCATATCCTTGTCATCAAGGCGCCGAGCTCCTATCGAGAGAATATTGGCATCGTTGTGCTCTCTTAAAAGCCGCGGAATTTCCAGATCCTTGCCATAGTACACTCCGGCGCGAACTCCCTGTTCCGCATAGGCATTAGCTACCATCGCCTCGCCCTGGCCAGAACCTCCAAAAATTATCCCGATATTATTCTTCAAATCGCCAGCCACTCCCATGGCCACGGCTTTCATAAACATGGGATAATCGTCATTTTCATCATATTCAAAAGCTCCTTTGTCTTCCCATTCGTACCCCCATTCCCCAAGAAGCTTTTTTACCAGTTCTTTTTTGCTAAAACCGGCATGATCCGCACCTAAAAATATCTTCATAAGCGCCTCCTAGCCGTTAATTATACTTCCGGACAAATTTGAATTTGCCCTATACCCTTGATTCGCGTATTTCTTTCGAAAGAAAATACGCGACTATCGTGCGTATAGTTATCACAACACCTACTCTTATGAGGGTTTCCGTATCCGAAGGAGTTGCGATAAGACGAATAATGTCAGCCGCGAGAAAAAACTCCAATCCAAGGACAATTTTCTGCGAAAAATGAATTCTCAAATCCTGAATTTGATTCTTTCTTTTTTCCCTATCCTTAATATCTACAACCTGAACGCGAACCCATTCGTAAACGGCTAAAATTCCCCCCAAAGCCACGAGCACTATCCCCGCCACATCAAACAAAAATGAAAGCGGATCTACGAATTGCGTGAGTGGAAAATCCATAATCTTCTATATTTAGATGATAAATTTCAGCTTCGCTTAATATGTTCCAAAGCGTAATCAAGATCCGAGCCGACCTTTTTACCCGGGTTAAATATGCCATTCGGGTCAAATATATTCTTAACGCGCTTAAATAATTCGAAAATTTCCGACCCGTACATTTTTTCCAGGTACGGGCTTCTTATCAATCCGTCATTATGTTCCGCGGTTATAGAACCGCCATGCCGGAGAATAAGTTCGTGAACTTTCGCGGCAACTACGGGGATTTTTTTTCTGTCCTCATCGCGGGACAAATCCATCAGCGGAATTATGTGGAAATTTCCGTCACCGGCATGACCAGCCAGAGTGGGGCTTATTCCGTTTACTTCA
The DNA here is from genome assembly GCA_001819985.1 of Candidatus Spechtbacteria bacterium RIFCSPHIGHO2_02_FULL_43_15b. Taxonomy (GTDB): domain Bacteria; phylum Patescibacteriota; class Minisyncoccia; order Spechtbacterales; family HO2-43-30; genus HO2-43-30. Next base: position 57,219 of record MHOE01000002.1, on the reverse strand, counting down.
AGGATTTTGTAAAGTTCAGGTAAAACCTCCGGAAGTTTAGCTGGATCAACTATTATGTCATCAACAAACGGAGTCGCTTGCTTGCTTTTCACCCGCTTGCGCAAAAGATTGAAACTCTCTCGCCTGATTACCCAATACTTCTCGCCGTCTCTTTCCGATTTCATCGGCTTATTTGGTATGCCGAGATTATCGAGCTCATTATGAAGTTTAAGAATCCTTTCTTTAATATCTTTTTCCTCATTGGATGTCAGCTCAACCAAAACGACGAACTTTGGAAGCCCGTGCGTCAATACCATAAATGTCTCGCCTATGAAACTCAAAGCAAGCGATAGAAAACCTTTACCGCCCAGTTTCTTCGCTATATCGGGCATGAACTTAATCGCTAGCTTAAGAGTGTTATCGTCGAATGTTTCCAAACTCTCCGGATGAGACGGCAAAACCGCATTAACCAAATCCGCCAAAGATTTTACATCTTTCAAAAATACCACGACAAGACGAGAGTGCTTTTTCTTCTTCACAAGCCCCAAGTCAACTTCCGTAACAAGCCCCAATGTGCCCTGCGATCCGACCAAAACCTGCGAGAGATCGAAGCTTTCCTTGTCCCATACATTCCATAAATAGTAACCGGCTGAATTTTTTGAAACGCCGGGTTTTGCTTTCGTGATTGCATCATAGTTATTTTCTATAAGCTCAAAAACTTTTCCGTATAAAGTTCCTTCGAAATTTTCCTCGGCTCGCTTTTTTTGAAGCTCATCCCTGCTTATTCTTTTTATTTCGTATTCGTTTCCGTCGGCTAAAACAATCTTCAAACGCAAAACATACTTATCCGTTTTGCCGTACATCAATGTCTTTTCTCCGCCGGAATTATTCGATATTATTCCTCCGATTGCGCAAATTGATTTGCTCGCCGGATAGCTTGGAAATATCAACCCCTTTTTCAAAGTTTCTTTTTCAAAATCCCTATAATAAACTCCCGGCTCCACCGTCGCGTAGCCATCAATCTTGAAATTTTCGTATTTCCCATTAGATTCCTCAATTTTAATAATTCTATTAAAATATTTATCGAACTCTACGATTATGGACTCACCAAGGGGACCGCCGGACATATCAGTTCCTCCGGAACGGGCGGTCAAGGAAAGTTCGGGGTGCTTTTCCTTGTTTTCGTTTACAAATTTTACAAGATTTTTTACATCTTCCGAATCCCTCGGGAAAACAACGACTTTCGGCCGCACCTCAAAAATACTAGCATCGCGGCTGTATTTCGCGAGAGTTTCATCGCTCGCGTCAACATCGCCTTTTATAACGGTTCTTAAATCGCTTATTAAATCCATTGGCATATTAGGGAACTGGCAATTAAAATCTCCTATCGAAGATTTTAATTTTCGAGGAGCTTGCCTATTTCTTTCACCTCCCTTAAAAGCATTGCGGAATATCCCCATTCGTTATCGTACCACGCGAACACTTTAACGAGATTTCCTCCGACAACCCTTGTATGGTCGAGGTCAATTATAGCTCCTGCCGTAGTTTTTACAATATCAGAAGACACAAGCGGCTCATCAGTCACCTCCAATATCCCTTTCCACCTTTCCTCTTTCGACGCTTTGATAAAAATCTCATTTATCTCCTCGCGAGTAACATCTCTTTTAGCGACAAAAGTAAAATCGATTATCGAGCCGGCAGGCACCGGAACTCTTATAGAAACTCCCGTAAATATTCCTTCCAGTTCCGGCAGGGCTTTTGCTGTCGCTTCCGCCGCTCCGGTTGTCGTAACTATTATGTTTTGCGCCGCGGCGCGACTTCTGTCGGCTTTTTTATTAGGCCCGTCAACCAACGCCTGCGTTGCGGTATAAGCGTGAACGGTCGAAAGAAGCGCTTTTTCAATACCCGGATTTTGAGACATAACAGCGGCTACCGGCCCCGCGCAGTTTGTCGTGCATGAAGCATTGGAAATAATATTGCTTTTTTTTAGATCTTCATTGTTTGTTCCTACTAAAACATGGGGTACTGAAGTTTCTCCTTCCGCGGGCGCGGAAATAACCACATATTTAGCGCCGGCTTTTATGTGCTTCCCGGCGCCTTCCGCTGATGCGAAAACCCCCGTGCTCTCTACAACAACATCTACGCCCAAATCGCCCCATGGCAATTTTTCCGGCTCTTTTTCCGTAAAAGTCGGCACATTCTCGCCGTCAACCACAAGGTAATTTTTTTGCCCTTCGGATTTTGTCTCTACCAATTTTTCGTATCTTCCATATACCGTGTCATATTTTAATAAATATGACAACATATCTACTGGAGTTAAGTCGTTAATACCCGCAATCTCAATTCCTCCACTTCCGAATGCCTGGCGGAAAAATGTACGGCCTATTCGGCCGAAACCATTTATAGCTACTTTCATATTTGTTGTAACTTGTAATCAACAAATAGTAATTTGAAGTTACAATCTGCCGATTATGTTTACTAATTACCGCTTTTTATTGAATAAACGCAAATTGCCTGCGTAATTGTCCGATCACATTCGTATTCGTTGTATGGCTCTTCCAGCCGAGCTGTTAAAACATAGTCGCGACCATTATTCAAGGATTTGTATTCGTAGTAAAAATCCCCCGGCTCTATTTGAGTCATATCGAACAATACTCCCATAGCATTACCCTTGAGTAAATTCAAAAAATCGACCGCGTCTTCATTCAACGGCTCTTTGGTTATTCTCACGGACGCGCTCGAAAGCGGGTAATGCTTATTTTTCGCGTAATACGCGTCGAGGCTGGGTTTATACACAAAAGATAAATTGCTTATTCTTTGAGAATTCCTTTCGCGCGCTTTCTGACTTCCAAGAGACCCAATTTCCGCTTCAATCAAGTAGCTAATATACTGCTCGGCTTCCACTTTTTCGGATTCCGGCAGATCTTTTATTCTAAAAAATAACGAAGATGTTATCGCGTTCATATCTCCGGAAGTGTATCCGTATAAATGATCCGCGGTCTTTAGATACGATTTTATGACAAATGAGCGTTCTTTTCCTACTGCCTCTTCGAGAGTCGGCTTGAATACTGGATTAAAGAAAGATTGCGAAACATTAACTTTATAAATGTACTCCGCCAACCCCCAAAAACTATACGGTTTTATGTACGCAAGCATGCCTATATTGCCTGGCGTCCTCGCTTTTTCGAATCTGAACTCATCCGAAGTGCCGAGTGATTGGGAAGAATCCCCTGAAATATAGAAATCGTACACCGCTTTTATGTCATTACTGTTTCTGCCTATTGAAAGTATTGCTATGTCCGCGCCTACTATCCAAAAGGGAATAAACTCTTCGTTTCCCAAAAAATCCGAATGAGATAATGAATATATTTTCGCTCCATTGTATTCTTCTAACAATTTAGCTCCTACGAGAATATTTGGCAGAGATGGAATCCCAGGATAAGAACCTCTCGTAGCAACAATTTTAGTCCCGTCTGAAAGCGTTGCTTCCACCCAATAGGACTGACCCCCATCCGAAATCCCGAAATCATACGGCTTTCCCGTATCCGGATCAACAGGTACGGCATACAGCCACCTAGGCGCCAGTTTTGACATACTCGAAGGATAATAACCGTTATCGGAATAATACAACTCTGCCGCGTTTACAATTTGCGACAAATCTGACTGCTTTTTATAATCGCTTGCTGGTCTTTTGGGTGTAGATTCGAACGAAATCTTACTAAATGCTTCTTCAAATTTTGAAATGTTGGAACCTTGAAGAATCAACCCTCCCGCGGGCTCCGCTCCTCCAAATTTAGGAGCTAGGAAAAATGCAAATCGCCCCCCTAAAATCTCTAATAGATCATCGCGGGTTACGCCTTTATCGCGGAACAATCCTTTAATCAACGAATCGAATGCGGTGTCAATTGCTTTCTTCTGCCTCATATACGCATCCCTAGTTTTATCATCCGGCGCGTCATTAATAAGAGTACCCAGAAGCTTATCGGCGAAATCAATCTGACCTGCCAAATTCTCTACTTCAAACCATATCCCGATCTCTCCGCCGGATATCGTACGCGGCATTTTATCCGCTAATAAATCGTTAGAATCAAACATCAGTTCTTTCGCGCCGAAAAATTGCGCGAGTGATAAATCGTATTGTTCTTGAATTGTAGAAAAATCGATGCCCTCCTTTTCCGCTGTTAAAGTAAATGCCCTTCCGATTTTCAGATCATGGATGCTTTCTTCCTCATTCGATGTTAAACCTTTTATTTTCTCCGATAAATTATCCGCTAAGCTTGCCGCATATTTCTCTAAAATATTGGTACTTACAACCGCTTTGCCTTGACCGTTCCTCCCTAAAATCGGCGAGGAAAAGTCGTCTCCTGATAATATGGAGGGATAAAAAGGCATCACAGCCGCCAAATTACGAAAAGATTCTGATACTATAAAACCGCTGAAAAATTCCCCGGGAAACTGGGTTACATTGGGTATGGCTTTTTGCTTTTGATAGAATTCAAAAAGATAGCTTTCCGGCAAAAGACCAGATAAACTCTTAAAGCTCTTCTCTTCAAGTATGCTTCCGTAGTTTAAGTTCCTTAAGAGCGACGATTGAGAGTTTGCCAAATTAACCACCGACTCTATATCTTCCTTCCTGTCGGATGAAATTAGGAAATTATCGAAGTCGGTAAAATATGCCTCTTTTGAAAATGGAATTGTTAATTTGTAAGGTATTGGGCCCAAAAACTGCTGGAGGCCGGAGTTTTCAAGCTCCGACAGTATTGCGTGGCTTATTTGTTTCCCTTCATAAGTGTAAGAATCTAAATTGATTTTTTCGTTGCTTTTTAATGCTCCACCCGCCGCTATAACCTTGAAGGCATCGCTCGTTTCAATTATATTAATAAGCTGATCCATAACGGTACCTTTATTTTTTTCCGATATTTTTGCTAAAAATATTTCTTTATCGGCAAGAGAGAATATCGGTTCAAATGGATCTAATGGCTGTCTTAAAATTTCGTGGAAAAATGGCTTGATTTGCTCCGCTAATTTGTCGATTCCCGGAAACCTGTGGACTAACTCGCTCGCTAATTTTACCTGATCGTGATTTTTGTCTATTGTTATTCTTGCGAAATATTCAGTACTGTCCGGAAGAAATGAAAGAATTGTCCTTTCCAAAGTGAATTTCTGATACGCCATATACCCGCCAAAACAAACGCCCCCCAGGAATAGAACCCCCAAAAATACGAGCACAATTCTCAAAACAAAACCTAAAAAATTCTTCTTTTTGCGAGTCCCGATGCCTAAAATTTCCTTGTCCGCTCCCGGCGCGTTATCCGCTACCGTGTTTGCGAATTCGTTATCTTTTATTCTATTCTCGTCACTCGATTGCCCCTCCATTTTGAAAATTAAAAACTCGAAATAAAAATGAAAAAAACTGTAATCCGCGGCTCATTAAAAAATTTTTCTGAAAACTTTTTTAATGAGCTTGCTTTTTCGCTTTTATTCCTCGATTTTTAACTTAAAAATTACACGGTTATAATTCTTGCGCCATCAACATCGCTCCCCAAGCTCCGGGATTTTCGCTTTTCGAAAAACGCGCATCCGGGAATTTTTCCAAAACTTCTTTTTGGAATGCTTCGAATAATCCGGGCATCTTCCATTGAGATCCCACGACTCCAAGACAAAACTCCTTGCCTATAAACCCCAATTTCTTTGCGACCGTAGAAGCGCCAAGAGCAAGTTCTCGAGCTCCATCGTCTCTTATTCTAATCGCCTCCTCATCGCGCTTTTCTAAAGCCCTATCGATAAGCGGAGCGAATGAAGCCACATAAGCTTTTGGGCTCTCGCTCTTTGACAATTTTTCATAGAATACGGGATAGAAATCATGAATAGATTTCGCGCTTTCAGTTTTCATCACTAAATCCTCAAGCTCTGTTTTTGGTATCCTGCCATCAAACGAACGCGCCGCGGATTGCAGAGCTTTTAACCCAAAATAATAGCCGCTCCCCTCGTCTCCCATTATATGATCCCACCACATAGTATTGAAGTGATCTCCCGCCGCATTTTCTCCGTACGCGTTTGATCCGGTTCCGGCAATAACTACGATTCTGTCTTTTGCGCCGGGGCATCTTGCTTCAATGGCTACTTTTGAATCGTTGACTACTTTGAAAACGCAATCATTTGCCAAAATCCGTTCTATTAGTTCGCTGTAGAATTTTTCATCTTGAATACTGTCCACTCCCGCTAATCCAAAAACCGCTTTAATCTTTGAACCGCTTGATTTTTCAATCAGCGGGTTCAAAAGATTTTCTAAATTTTTTCTTATGGTGTCTTTTTTCAGCGAATGATAGTTAAGCGCGCTTCCCGTATTTTCCCCGATTATATTTAAGTTTCTATCGGATAAAAAAGCTGTGCTTTTCGTGGCGCCGCCCTCAACGCCCAAGTATAAGGATTCCTGCTTATTCATATAGTACCCCTCCTCGCTTAAGATTAACTATAGTTTCAGTCAACTAGAAATCATCTAGTTCTAGTATTTAGAATTTTTCTCTTAGAGTTATTTCAAACCCAACTCTTTGGATTTAGTTTTAGATCCACATTTCTATCTTACCACAATTACACTCACCATGTACCCAATGCCGTACGCAATCGCGGCCGCCACTCCTCCTACTGAAAACATCTCAACCCCCGCCACAATCCAGGATTTTTCTATAAAAGCCGAACGGGCCGCTCCCACTACGAACAACGCCACCCCCGTGAACAAAACCGCGTATATGAAAGTATTTGCGCCGTTTGAAAAAAATATGTATGGAACCAACGGGACCAGCCCCGCGATCAAGAAAGACACAAATGTTACCGCGGCTCCTTTGAATGCCCGATTTTCAACCTGCTGACAAAGACCCCGATCTTCGTGCAACATAAAATCCAAAGCGAATTGTTCATTTTCCAAAATAAGTTGCGACAACTCCGTTACTTTTATTTCGCCGTACCCCTTGTTTCTCAAAAATTTCGATACTCTCTCTTTGTAAAGCTCCCGATTCTCTCTAAGCACTTTCAGGTTTCTGCCTCTTTCCTGCGTACATTGGTCTTCTTCGGATTTTGTCCCCAGATAACTTCCGCTCGCCATGGAAATACCGTCGGCAAATAAATTTGCGAATCCAAGAACAAGTATTATTACAGGATCCAAAGACGCGCCCACAACACCCGCTACAACCGCGAAGGTTGTGATTATTCCGTCATTCGCCGCGTACACCGCGTCCTTAAGAAATTCTCCAACTTTTTTGTATAACCAAAACATATGCTTCTTTTCATTGTACAAAATTTTGAGTTATTTTGTGAAGCCCCGCATCTCCGGATAACAAAAGTTCTGACTGAAAAATTGTTCCGCGCAATTTTTCACTTAAAGCTAAAAAACTAAAAAGCCCTATACGGGCTTTTGATTTCCTAAATTTTATCAACTATAATGCGGCATCCGCGGTTTGCACCAGATTATAATAGGAATCCCCAACCACGCTAACTCCCATTTTCACCGCGAGCATACCTGCCGCCTGCCTCAACAAATCTTTCGTTGCGGCATCAAGCGTAATAAATTGCATACTCTTATCGGTAGCCAGCGTGAATAGTGTTTCCATACCCGCCGCACCGACCATGCAAACCCTTAATGAAAGTGTGCCTGAAAATGAATTTCTCTCCGAACCAAAATCATTCACTAAGCGTATATCGTTCGGTTGGACTTGGAGGTATGCCGCCAAAACTAACCGAAGATTTTTTATATTTTCCACATAGTCATTCCGGCTAAGATTACGATAGTACAAATTAATTCCTCCTAAACCAACCTTATTGCATACTGCAATAAAAAATAAGGTATGTCAATATGCATATTACTCTAAATATCTGCCAGTCCAGCTCTTTTTGTTTTGCGCTATTTCTTTCGGCGTGCCTTCCGCAATAATATATCCTCCTCCATCACCACCTTCCGGACCCAAATCTATTATCCAATCCGCATTTTTTACGACATCAATATTATGCTCAACCACCACCACGGAATTCCCCTGGAAAACCAGCTCAAACAAAACTTTTAGCAGATTGTTTATATCCTCGAAGTGAAGGCCTGTTGTTGGCTCATCGAGAATATACAGGGTTTTACCCGTAGCTTTCCTTGAAAGCTCTGACGCGAGTTTTATGCGCTGGGCTTCGCCGCCAGATAGAGAAGGCGCCGGCTGGCCCAATTCCAAATACGAAAGACCCACCTTGTTCAAAACATCCAATTTATTTGACAGCTGGGGAATATTTTTGAAAAACTTAAAAGATTCCTCAACCGTCATTGATAAAATTTGAGCTATATTTTTCCCATTGTATCCTATGTCTAAAACCTCTTTTGTGTAACGAGTCCCGTGACATTCGTCGCATTCAACATACACATCCGGCAGAAAAAACATCTCCACCTTTTTAACTCCCTGGCCTTCGCACTGCTCGCATCTTCCGCCTTTCACATTGAAACTAAACCTGCCGGGCATATACCCCCTTGCTTTTGCCTCGCGAGTCGAGGCGAAAAGATCTCGTATTACATTGAAAGCTCCGGTATATGTTGCCGGGTTTGACCGCGGAGTCCTGCCTATGGGGCCCTGATCTATAACAAGCGCTTTATCCAGAAATTCCAAACCTTCGATCTTCTCATGCTTTCCGGGTATCGTGTGCGCTCCGCTGAAATCTCGCCTTAATGATTTCGCGAGTATATCATTCACTAAACTGCTTTTGCCCGAACCAGACACGCCCGTAACGCAAACGAGCTTCCCAAGCGGAATCTTGACATCAATATTCTTTAGGTTATGCTCGCACGCCCCTTTTATCGTCAGGTGTTTTACGGTTTTAATTTTTCGTTTTTGGATTTGTTTCGCGTCTTCTGTTTGTCTGCCGTTTGAAGTTCTGGCGAAATCGGCCGATTTTGAAATTTTTAGCCGTCCGCTTAAATATTTACCCGTTAAACCATCCGAATGCAAAAGCTCTCTTGATGTTCCTTCAAATACTACCTCTCCTCCCTTTTTCCCCGCGCCGGGACCTATATCGATAAGCCAATCGGCTTCGAGTATGGTTTGAGAGTCGTGCTCAACGACAATAACGCTATTACCTAAATCTCTAAGGTCCTTAAGGGTTTTAATCAAGCGCGCCTGATCTCTCGGATGGAGCCCTATTGAGGGCTCATCCAGTATGTATATGACTCCTGACAATTTAGAACCGATTTGAGTCGCAAGACGCAATCTCTGGGCTTCTCCTCCGGAAAGCGTGTCCGCTGAACGGGCAAGCGTAAGATAGTGAAGGCCCACATCTACAAGAAACTGCAGGCGATTCTTTATTTCCTTTGTTATCGGCTCCACGATTTTTAAATCTTTCGATTTAAGCTGTAAATCCGAAATTTGGGATTTCAAATTCGAGATGCTCATATTTGCTATTTCATGTATATTATAACCGGCAAATCTTACGCCCAAAGCTCCCTTATTCAAACGCCTTCCTGCGCATTCGGAGCATGGCTTTATCACCATATATTTTTCTATTTCCGCCCTAGTCCAATCCGAATCTGTTTCTTTATAACGGCGAATCAACGAAGGCACCACGCCCTCCAATTCCTCATCCCCATACAGCACTAATTTGAGTTTGTCTTTATCCAGATTCCTCACGGGTTCATCCAGTGAAAATTCGTATTTATCCGACATTTCCCTTAGCAAATGCCAGAAGTATCCCTGTCTGCCGACTTTGTGAGACGCGCTCATCCACGGCTTTACGGCTCCCTCCGATATTGTCAAATTTTTGTTGGGAATAACCAAATCCGCGTCAACATCAGTTTCCGTTCCGAGACCGGAACATTTTTGGCACGCTCCATAAGGACTGTTAAAAGAAAAAGTCCGTGGCTGGATTTCGGGCAAACTGAATCCGCATTTGGCGCACGCGAAATTTTCAGAAAATACGAGATCGCGGATATGGGCCGAATTTCCAAACTTAGAATTTTCAGCAACCGTAAAATCCGCAGTTTCAGCCTTCGAAACCGCGATTAAGCCTTTGCCAAGCCGCATAGCCATTTCTATTGAATCCACAAGCCGCACTCTATCAATTTCCTCGTCGCCGTTGATTCTGTCCACGATGATATCTATTGCATGAGATTTCTTAGGGTCAAGATCAAGCCCAAGGGCTTCATCGATTCCCGTAATGTTTCCGTCCACTCTCACTCTTGAAAATCCGTGATCCGCCGCCGTTTGGATAACCGCCCTGTGCTCTCCTTTCTTTCCCCTTATGACGGGCCCAAAAATCAAAAACTCTCCCTTGAGTTTGGATAGCTCATCCGCGATTGCTGAAATTGTTTGTTTCTTTATTTCTATGTCGCAATTAGGGCAATATGGAGTCCCGCCTCTGGCAAACAAAAGACGGAGATAATCGTATATCTCCGTTACCGTGCCAACAGTGGAACGAGGATTGCTGGAAACATTTTTTTGATCTATGGAAATAGCCGGAGATATTCCGCTTATGTCATCCACATCAGGTTTTTGCATAACTCCAAGAAATTGCCGCGCGTAAGCGGAAAGAGATTCAACATATCTTCGCTGGCCTTCTGCGAATATCGTGTCGAAAGCGAGCGATGATTTCCCGGAACCCGAAAGGCCCGTTATCACAACCAATTTATTCTTTGGAATCTTCAAACTTATGTTCTTGAGGTTGTGAACTTTTGCGCCTTTGATAGTTATAAAATCTCCACCTTTCATAAACGGTTAATATTATACATGAAATGCAAATACTTTTCAACGACGCAAACAAAAAGGCGCGTTTTGCGCCAAGTGTTAAAATTAAGGTATAGCCAGGCCTTCCGGCAAAAATAAATTGCGCCCGACTCGACTAACATAGAAAACTCCGCCGAACTCGCTTTCCGCCACATACGCTTCCGAAAAAGCTATGTATGGCTCATTCCCGCTAGGAATAAAAATTTCCTTTTATAAAGATGGAAGCAATTATGATATGAATTTAGTCAATACTTGCTTTTAATAAAATGTATTGTACAATATTAGAATGATTGACTACGCGAAGAGAGGCAATGTAAACAAACTCCCGGCCAAAGTCGGGGTTTATTTGCTTCGCGACAAAAACAATAAAACTATATACATCGGAAAATCCACCAATATTAAGGAAAGAGTAAAGACCCACCTAAAAAATTCGCGCTGGTCTGCTGTCCCTTCTGCCGCAAATCCCCTTTCCGCTGAAACCAAAACAATCGGCTATATAATCACTAAAAACGAGCCGGAAGCGCTGATAAAAGAGTCCGAACTTATTAAAAAGCATAAGCCCCGCTACAACATTATGCTTCGCGACGATAAGCAGTATTTCTATGTGGGATTTATACCGCAAGAAAATAAAACAAGGAATAAAAAACTGAAAAAATCCCCGTACCTGACGATAACGCACCAACCCAAAACCTACAACCACTATCAGGAAGCTGATCAGCATCGGGCAGAAAAACCTGTCCCATACATAGGCCCTTTCACCGACGGCGGCTCCATAAAAATCGTTCTGCGATACTTGCGAAAAATATTTCCGTACTACACCAAACCTCACGGCAACCTCCCATGCCAATACTGCCACATAGAACTATGCCCGGGCCCAAACCCGAATATTGAAGAATGCAAAAAAAATATTTTACAGATAAAACAAATTCTAAACGGCAGAAAACCGCGAGTGATTACTTCGCTTAAAAAGGAGATGAAAAAATATTCCGACAATCTTGAATTTGAAAAAGCCGATATATTTAAGAGGCAAATACTCGCGCTTGAAAATATTTTTTCGCACAATTTCCAAATGCAGATGGCAAATGACAAATCAATGCCGGAAATTCCAATAATTAAAACTAAAAAGTTCGGCTTTGAAAAATTGGGGTTCGGTTGGTCATTCGGTTCGCTGGAGGCCTACGATATCTCCAATATTCAAGGAAAAGAGCCGGTTGCGTCAATGGTGCGTTTTGATAACGGAAAACCGAACAAAAAAATGTACAGGAAATTCAGAATCCGCCTACCCGAAAAACCGGATGACTTCGCTATGATGCGTGAAGCGATACGCCGACGACTTCGCCACCCCGAATGGCCATACCCGGATTTGTTTCTTATTGACGGCGGCAAAGGGCAACTTAGCGCCGCTCTTTCGGCGATATCTCTAAATACTGGGTGCAAAATATCGAATACTCGTTTCGCCGCTCTCGCGAAACAAGAGAATGAACTTTTTATTCCCGGGCGAAAAGAATCTATCAAGCTCGCGGATATGGACGCCAAACTCCGCAATCTTTTAATGTACGCCCGCGACGAATCCCATAGATTCGCTGTAACTTACCACAGGAAACTGCATAGAAAGAAAAGCATGCTTTAGTTTTTAATTGTAACTGTAAAACTATTTTAAAACCATTTCCGCTTACGCTTACGCTTCCACTTCCGCTTCCGTCCCGCTTCCGTACGAACATCTATCACATTATCCCACGATCGTGGGATAATGTGATAGATGTTCGTACGGTGCATGATGCATACGCGGTGCGTGATGCATACATAGATATTCAAAAAATCTACGAAAATTGTTGTCTGCTATTGTCTATTGCAAAAATTTTTCAAGCACAAATTAGAAAATCGAAAAATCTGCGATGCGATAAAGCGATGAAATAAACAAAAGGAGCCCGAAGGACTCCTTTTCTTTGTTTTAGCTTGACATACTTTGTTTTAATTCGACATATCGATCAGGAGTTTCAACTTTGATATTTCCATCTCAATTTGGCGTTCGTTCATATCGCGAAAGCTAGCGGGAACCAACTCGCGCCAGTCAGCATCCTTTACCGCAAGAAGCGTATGCAGACGGCGTTCCGGACCGATACGAGCGGCGCTCGGCTTCCATGCTCGGATAAATTCCGGCATATCAAAGCTTGATTTTACTTCGTTTTGCCAATAATCAAGCTCACCAACCAGTTCGTCAATAAACCTCCGGAAATCTCCGGCTGAAAAAGCGTACTTCTCTTTTTTCGCCTTTTCGCGAAGACAAACTTTAGTATCTTCGGTAAGAGTGATACCCTCTTTTACAAGGATTTCAATCATCCAGTCGAAAAAGGCATCAAAATCCTCGCCTTCCGGATCGCATACGGGCAAAAACACCGAACATCTGCCGCTACGCTTGAAGTCGGGGTCCAAAAGATCGGGGCGGGTCGTGATAAGCACCCAGAATACCTTAGATCTGTATTTTGGATTGCTCATCATCTGAATAATATGCCGCGCGTATTCGGCATCCGCCTGATAAGTATCCGGGTCCTGTATGGACCCGAAGGCCTTGTGCGCCTCGTCAACGACTACGCAGGTCCTGCCGTAAACAGACAGCATCCTTTCAAAAGTTTCAAGAAAAATCCCCGTTTCTCCATACCATTTGCTCTTCATTCCGCCGGCCAAAGTAAGCACCGTGCGTCCCATTTCGGCGGCCCATGCTTCAATGCCAAATGTTTTTCCGGCTCCATTGGGACCCGTTACCACCATACCGACAGGCGCGCGCCTTGAATTGTCTATTCGGCGAGCAAGATGGCTCAATCTCGGCTTGAGCTTGCTCCATCCTACAAGATCCGCCATCGTATGCTCCGGCCGGACAAGCTTTACCGTGCCTCTTAACTCAAGCACTAAACGCTTAGTAACTTCCGCCACTACGGTTTCGCGAGTAAGGGGGGAATTTATCGGATCTCGCTTTGAAGCGGTAACTAAATCGTCCATCGCCCTAAGCGTAAGCCCGCGCGCGTCTTCTTCGAATTCCGGAGGCAATATTCCGTGAGAACTATTCGGCAATGGAATTTCGACAAGTTCGACTTTTGGCAAAGTAAAAATTTTTGGATTTATCTCGGAAATCGTTGGAGATAAAAGAATAATGAGGTCGGGGCGTTGATCCGCGGTTTCGGCACTCGCCCACAAATCCTCCCTGCGAATCAAATCAGAAAACCATTTCCACGCTTCGACTTGTTGCGTGTTCATTCGGCCCGCTTCTACATTTGGGAAAATGGTTTCGGCGTGATCAATGATAACGCATAAGGGTCTTACATACTGATTTTGCACTGCCGAAACGATATTACGCGCGCGAGCGATATCTTGAATAAGGTTTGAGACAACTTGAATATTTCCCGGCGATGAAGCGTTCTTACTTTTGGATTCGATCATCCTTTGTACGGATGCGTTAGCATTTTCCCCGTATGACGCAAGATGAATTCCGTCGCTTTTGACTTTAACAACAATAAATTGCTCGTCAGCCGGTTCGCACAGGTACTTCGCGCTATGAAGCACCTTTTCCATTAATTCGTCCAACCCGACAAATCTTGTTTTTCCGCCTTCACTTAGAGGAAATAAATCGTAAATATTGCCGGTCAGCACCACGCAACGCGCGAGACGGACGTAATGAGCGTGCGCTAATTTTTCAACAAATCCAGGAATCATAACCGCGTCGCTTGTTTTCTTGGGCATTTCTTCTCCGTGAACTTTTTAATGTGCAGTGGCTATATTATACAAGATTTCAAGAAAAAGTAAATCCCCCACTTGCGTGAGGGATTATTTCTATCCACCGATCTTTGGCCGTTCCGGAGCTGATGTGGGCCGCGTGGCCACTAGATTGCTCGCGTTAATGGAGTCAACTTCCACGACCTCTGTGCCTTTGGAACGCCTGAGCAAATCTTCGGACATTTCTTTTAACCTACCGATATTTACCCGTGCGTTCTCAATCGCAATAGCCTTATTCTTATCCAACTCATTCATAGCGCTGATGATCTTCAAATGCGCCTCTTCCAGCGCCTTCATGGAAATTATCGGCTCCTTGTAAATGTCGCCGATTTTCCGCGTGTGTTCTTCTATCGCCGCCGCATTCTGCTTTATGCGGTTACCCACAAATTCGCGGGTCTTCTGATAGGCGTTTAAGACATTACCCTGATGGTATAGCGCCACATAAATGGCGAAACCGATATACACGGCGTCCATACCGTATGTTAGCATCCTGTCCACAGAACCAATAAGCAAAGAGTTGCTTTCCCGTATGATTCTTACGCTTGCCAAACCTTGCTCGTAAGTCTCGACCATCGCGTAAAGGTCCTGCGCTCTTGTTGACACTCTGAACAGGAGATTTTGCAATTTTGCCTGCATTTGAGCATCATCTGTTTTTTGCTTTTCCGTGTCCAGTTCCCGCAT
>MHOE01000002.1:25108-41923 GCA_001819985.1 Candidatus Spechtbacteria bacterium RIFCSPHIGHO2_02_FULL_43_15b | reverse complement strand
CATTTTGTCAATGAAATCGGCAACGGTTTGATTTCTGTCCGCCGCTTCTTTCAGAATTCTTACCAATTTGTTGCCAAACGGCATAAGGCGCATTAGCTTAAAGAACAATTCCCCTTTTATTTCATCGGGGTTAATCCTATCAAGAGCTGAAGTTAATTCTTCAAGCTCACTAGATAGCTGTCCGGACGCCGACTTTTTGTCGGCCTCAATCAGTCGCCTCATTTTTTCTTGGAGTAAACCTAGGTCCGAATTTTCTCCGGATAACTTTACTTGCGTCCCTCTTCCTACTAACGCAAGCCGATCCTCAATCGTCAACTCCTCACTGCCTTCGGCATTGACGAATTTGCGCACTTCCGCCCTTGCCGCGTCTTCAAGACTCCGCCGATCTTCAGCGGAAATCCCGAGTGGCAGAGTCGGCTCTTGTAAATCAGATGTTAAAATTTTTACTTCTTCGGGCAATTCGCGCTCAACCATTATTCACCTCCTTTGAATTTCATATTCCTGCCGCGTTAAACCCTTCCAGTCGCTTTATTTGCTCCTGGACTTCTATAGCCATACTGACTACATCTTGCAGGCGACTCACCACTTCACCTGCCTTTTCATGTGAATTTTCGGACTCCATCGCGGCTATATCTATAGCCGTTAAATGGAGCTGACCTTCGCACCTGTCCGATATTTGAAGAAGTTTCGCAATATTTTTTTCGTGCTCCTCAACCTTTGAAATCCGCTCTTTAGTGAGCGCGAATCTTTCTCTCGCTATATCGAGTTGCCATCTTTTTTCCGAATCGCTTTCGAAAACTTTTATTTCCGTACTAAGCCTTTGCGCTTCCTCCTCCAGAACAGACCGGCTAGAAGCCCTGACAAGCCGTAAACTTTCCGCAACTTTTGAAAGCGCGCTAAGGCCTTGATGATATGCCTCGCGCGACAACTTATCGATACGGCCAAGATTGAAGATTGGGATCGTTATTCTCCTAATGAGATCTGCGAACTCCGTATATTCATGCAGTAACTCATCCAACTCGCGGATCCCTTCTTCAAAACACATCTTGGAAAAACTTACGCGAATTTGTGCCGCGAGGTTTCTGAAATTCTTGTCTTCCTGATCTCTTGTCATTTGCTCGCGAAGTTCCGCGAGCTCTTGTCCTTTTTCTTCAATATAATGCCTGCCTCTTATGAGCCAGTGCCAACCAACAGAAGAAACTCCTGCGACACCGCTTACGATAGCAACGGGCAGAGCAATCAGCGCTCCGCCTACAAATGGCGCCACCGTTACCAAATAAATAGTGGAAAGTGTCGCCAACCCTACTGAACCAAGGGTAAGGGGGTGCTGTATTGCGTCCCAGAAAATCCGCCCCTTAATTTTTTCTATCGAGAGATCTTCGATCTCTCTTCGCTTGTCATCCCGCATCTATTACCTCAACTGTCCTCAACCAGAATGAACTCGACCCGCGAAAGGCGGGATTTGTATGAAAGATCGCCTTCCCCGGGATATCGCTCCAATCGATCGCATGATCCAACTCCTAATGCTCTTACGCGATTGGGGTCGAACTGATGAGCGGAAATTAAGTAACTTCTAGTTTCATCCGCTCTCATTTGCGAAAGCAAAATGTTTTCTGCCGCCTCACCGCATTTTCTTATATCCCGGTCATTTGCCGAATAAGCCGTATGGCCCTTTATAAGAATCCGATGATCGGGATAGTTATTGCGAAGCGCGAAAACTGCTTCCGTATCTATGGCGCCTCTTCCGGTATCTGTCATTTCGGAAGTGCCTGAACGGAACTCGATAGGCACTATCGTCATCTTGCCTATCACGGAAAGTTTTTCCCACTCCTCGTCCGTCACTTTAGAAAATTGTCTTTCCACCAATACTGACGCACCCGGGGTTGTGATATTTTGCAACATTTCCCGGCAAAGCAAAGTGATAAAGTCAAGTTGCTCGCCTTTCGAAGTGTCGGCAATTCTCGTAGTTACCATATAGGGATTTCCCCCGATGGGATCCGCTAAAAGATCGCCGGATTTCATCATTAGCCGAGTAACTCTTGAAACCGTTTCGGCCATTTTTTCCCGGCGCTGGTCGTAACTAATCCCCAGCACATCTACGCTAAACCAATCGAAGCAATTGTCCTCCGCGTCAAACCATACCGCTCGATCGAGCGCTTTTCTGATTTCATCACGGTTCTTAAACGGCGGGTCGTCCATGCCCTTGTATGATTTCTCCATGTGGTCCAGCATTTCTTCTGGATTATCCACATAATATTGCTGGGTCTTATAATACGCGCGGAAAAAAGAGGTAACCTTATCAAGATCGCCCGTCACCATACTCCGCTGTACCACAAAGACATCGACGATATATTCCTTGAATTTTGCCGAGCTGAATACTTCCACAACGCCCGGCATATGCAGAGCCCTCGAAACATCCGGCTCCCACAATACTGCGGCTTTGCATTCTCCGCCCTGAAAACGCTTCAACGCGTCGCTTGACCCATTCGACTCAACCATCCAGGAATTTGTGCCTTTAAGTTGGTCTAGGTCAAAATCCGTGATTCCAATGTCTATCACCCGTTCAGACGGCGATTGAGGAGTAACGCATATCTTGAGATTCGCGTTATTGAGATCGTTGACTTGCGGATCTCTGGTATCGCTTCCCAATATTGCATCTCTATACGCCAAAACGCTGTCCGCGCCACTCGACTCGCTAAGCGCCACTACCACAACTCCCGGATAATTACAGTCCTTGCCATGGAACACATATTCCGTCACGGGCAGAACTATAATGTCGAATTTCCCGGCGCAAAATTTAGCTAAGCGATCGGCGTAATTTCCGCCGTCATCCGTCCATTCCCTAAGCCACCCTTCCTGCCTCAAATTCTTTTCAAAAATGGAACTGTCAGCCAGCGGCCAATACATAATGTAATTGTCGCCCGCTATTTTTACATCGCCTTTTATTCTTCCGGTGTTAGACGCGCCTTCAAAACCTTGCTTCTCGGCGCGCGAAGCCCGGAAATAAAATACACCGCCTGCGACAAGAAATAAAACAATCAGAACCAAAAACACTATCGTTACCTTTTTCAACCTCCGGACCTCCTTACCGTATTTTTTTGCAAATTGTCAAAAAACTGATTGCCATAGACGGATTTCCCGCCCTAGACCTTATAATATATAGTAGAAAACTAGATATGTCAAGGTGTTTACGCAAACTAAAATCCCCTATTATTAGGGGATTTGAACTTACTTAAAATCGTATTCTTTGAGCTCCGCTTGTGTATCGCGAAGCGCCCGGAACAGTTCGCTTGGATCTGCGACATTATGGGAACTGACCGAGTATTTATTGAGGGCATGTTTTTCGCCCAAACAGAAACCTATGGTCACAACGCTGACATTATTATTGACAGCGTACTCCGCCCCTTTCATATCGTCGCCGTCGCTTGGTTCTCCGTCGGTAACTACTACGATATAATACTCACCGTAACCAAGCTGGCGGGCTCTTTGCGCTTTCAGCAAATCGGTTCCCTCTTTCAATGCCCGATTAAGAGGCGTACCGCCGCCAGCGCCCATATTGGCGATTGCCGCAAGGATATGTTCCCTGTTGTCCTTTCCAAAAGGCACTCGCCATTCGCTTTTATTTAATGGGTAGAATCCGACATTTACATCGGCAGGCACCGACTCCTGAACAAATTTTGTAGTTGCCCATTTGGCAACATCTACTCGCCTATTTCCCAGGGACTCCTCCACTGGCTGAAGATCCTTGCCCCCACACTCACTTTCGGCCATACTCCCCGAATTGTCAAAGACGATCAGGAAATTTTTGTCGAACGACGCTACCCCCTCCGGTAGCACTAAGTCACCTTCATTCTCCTCGGAAAAAGTCTCATCTACCGTTGCCGTAGTAGGTAAGATTGGCGGTGCCGCGCCGCATGCTGTAACAGCCATCAAAAAAAGAATCATCAAGAAAAGAGACCAAAGAGACCCATGAGCTGAAAGAGGTTTTTGTAATTTGCTCATAAATATCATATTTACTCTTGGATTTCCGCTACGGCGGGAATGAACTTAAAAACAAGCCGCCGATTATCGGCTCTTTGCGCTTTCATTTCTGGTGTATCTTGATTGGGATCGTAGACATACTGACTCGATGCCGCATCCAGCGTAATTGGAGTTACGGTATTTGGATTAGGCACCCCGTCAAATCCTCGTCCCGTTGGAACTAACTGTGTTTCGTTTATGAGAACTCCTCGTTCGCGCGCGTGTTCAAGAACTGCCGCTTCTAAAGCATCGGCGCGCTTCTTCGATGTATTTATAGCCGCAGTTTTTATCTGCTGTAATTCCTGTGGCGACGCGCCTCGTCTCTTCATTTCGTTAAAAAATCCGGGATCCGCGTACGCGACTATGTTGATAATAGCTCCAGGATATACTGGCGCCATTTCTATTACCGCGTCAAGTTGGACCCTGTATTCTTCAGCTGAAAAATCTACTTCTCCAGCTTCAAAATACACTACGAACTCAATAAACCCCGAACGCGCTTGGACTGACGGTTCGGCCACATACTGCTGAACCTTAACCGGATCAAACCTCGGGACTTTTACCCCAGAGGTGTCGCGAAGGCCCACAGCAAGTATGGCGTAATCCCACATTGCGTGGTCCAGCGGGATGTGTCTTAACACGAGGCCATATCCCATAAGGGCCTCCTCTGCTTCCTTTGAGAGAACACCGAAATTTCTAGGAGCTTCTCCGGAATAAAACTGGACATTTCCTCCATATTTCTGGAATTTCATGTCCGCGTACATTCCCTCTATGTCCGCGGTGAGCTGTTCGTTGTCGCGCAGTATCAACGCGGCTGAACGAACGAACTTTTGGTATTCTGCCGCGCGGACATCTGCTTGGTTGAATAAATCAACCTGTTCTTCCGCCCCGACCATAAGACCGTGGACAAATTTTTGTACCTCGGGACGATTCGCGTCTAGGTAGTCCTTCCGGACAACATAAACATCGTATATGACATCCGCCTCCTTGGAGGAGACGAGCATATAGGCACCCGCTACCGAACTTTCAGCGCCGGTGCCAACCTTGCCCCCGGAAGTTAACGCCACCATATCTGGTGAAATAACCATAGCGCAAGCCAATGTAGAATCTTTCTGCATTGCGCTCATCGGATCGACCGCCACATCTCCGGTATCGTAGGGGGGAATTGTCAGTTCCCTTAGCCATCTGATCTTAACATCGTTAAGGGTCATCCCATTATCCTTCAGTATCCTCTGGAGGAAGTACATATGGGGTCCATACAGTTGGAGCCCAACATATTGTCCACGCAAATCAGACGGTTTTTGCACCAAGGTGTTTCTGCACACCATGGTATCTCCGCCGTAGGATCGGGAATGGTTATAAATCTCCACCACTTCGATCCCATTCGCGCTCAAAACTTCCTGTGCCGAGGCAATCATGTCTTTCGTGCCGCGAAGATACGGCGTTTCGCCCGATAAAAACCTTTCTACTGCCCTTACGAAATTGTCTTCCCGGAACAATTCCAGCTTAAGGCCCTCCCGAGCGAATATAGACCCGGGCTGGGTTGTCTTCCCGCCGTTGGCGAAAATCGTCGCCTCATCGGCGCCCCAAGTGATCACCGGCGCCTTTGTTACCCCATTTGAGATACGCACAGGCGCTTTGGTGACGCCGCCATGAAGTTTCATTGGTATCGAATCTAAATATTCGATACCACCCGGATGATTTGCCTTCACCCCGGAAGGCGCGCGAACCACGCTTGGGGTATTACCTGGCTGTACTGCCTGCTGTGGAGTTGCCTGCTGTTGAGGCACACCCGTTGGCTGGTTACCCTGTTGCGGTGTCGGATTCGCGCATGCAATAAAAAACAACGCTAAAACGGCTAAAAAACCTAACCTACCAAAATCATAAAACTTATTCATTCGATGCCTCCGTTTGTAAATTTTTCAAAGATCTTCCTCCTTTTATCCGTGATGGTATGTTAACACAAAATACCTTTGTGTCAATACCCATAATCAAAAACGACGCAATTTTGCGTCGTTTTCATTTTAACTACAACTAGCAACTATGGGAACATCCTCTCATAAACTCTCAGATTGAACCACCACGGCCCAATCTCGGTGTTTGATCCGTCCGGCAATTTGCCGAAAAGTCCTCTGGACCAAGGGCGGGAATGCCCTCTTAAATTCTCCGCGATATACTTAATCGCTTCTATGTCCTCGAAATCTACTAGGGTATTTAGCCACCGCGATTCAATATCCTTGTACTTCTCTTCATCCCAAACATAATGATACCAGAGAAATTCTGTTTTTTCTGGATCAAATTTCATTCTCTCGGTATCAACCATCGCCGGCATGAATATATTTACCGACAATCCCCATGGATAAAAATTCAAGGCGAGATTCGGAAACACAAACCACCAAAGCGCGAATACGCGCCGATTTTCCGGATCTTTCGGGTCCCTGAATCTATCAGGCAAAACCTTAGGATCGAACCCGTCTTCGGGATTCGCGGCATACCCCCACATTAAAGTGGCGTTATCATAAAGCTCCATTCTAGCCGAACTAAGGTCCATTGAATCCGCGAGGCCATTGGGGGCTTTGTGAATATCCTTGATGTGTAACCAGTCCTCGTAATTCTGGGTATGGAGCTTCCAGTTCCCTTCCACAATTCTTTGCTGAACCCCCATGTTTCTGTACTGAAAATCCGCAAACGGCATATTCCGGAGGCTTTCAAAAACTGGCCTCATTGTGTCTCCGAATGAGGGGGCCGGATTTTCTGCCCTCGAAATAAATAAAAAGTCAAACCATTCCTCGATACCATATCGTGCCATCGATAATCCTTTTCGCTCTTCGTCCCTTGGGTTTGGGAAAGCTCGGTGCGATACAAATTGTCCGTTTTCATCGCACACAAGGCCGTGTTGAGGGCATTTAATATATGGATTGCTATCTGCGTCCTGCGCGATTTCTAAAAATGGATATCGCGCGTGCGGGCACATATTCGCAAAACATCGAAGTTCCGGCGCGCCTTTTGGCGAAAACCCTCTGTAAATCATTAGCGACTCCCCAAGAATTCGCAGTTTAACAGACCCGCCCCTTTGTCCCAAGACATCGAAATGCGAGTGTCCGGGAGCGGGTCTTATCCACAAGCTCCTCACATTGGGGTTGTGCTCCCTAAGCAACTGCTTCGGCAAAAGTATCCAGGAATTCCTAAAAATGGTCTCTAGCTCGAGATCCAGAATATCCGGATCCCAAAACGCAATGTTTGGCAAAGAATAGATCACTTTTCCTGGAGAATCCATAGGGCGGACATATAACCCCGCCTTTATGATTTTTATGTCAGAGACCATGTCGCCTCCTTTTTGATATGGAACACTACCAACTGACTACCACAATAATAGAATTTTGTAAAGAATCGTTGCTGTATTTAACGCCGCATATCCATCATCTGCATAAGTTAGCATACATCTTGCCTTTTCTAATTCTGGTGATATAATGTCCTTATAATGATATCCAAACTAATTTTAAGGATAATTCTAAATGCGGGAGCCATATACCTCGCCAATTCTCTTGTTGATGGCTTTACATTTTCGGGAAATTTTGTTATGCTATTTTTTATTGGCGGTATACTTGCCGTATTTCAGTCCTTCATATATCCCTTGTTAAAAATAATTGCCTTTCCGCTTGTACTATTGAGTTTTGGACTATTCGGCTTTATTGTTAATGCCGCAGTCCTCTGGGGTATTTCCTATTTCTTCGCCGAACTTACTATAGACGGAATTATTCCGCTCCTGTTGGCCACGATAGTTTTGAGCGCTGTAAATGTGCTGTTTGCGTGGCTTTAAGGCATAAAACTTGAATTCGTAAACATAAACATCCTTAAGGCAAACAAAAATGTTTTAGGGGGTTACAAATGTTTTGTGTTAAATATTTCATGTTTTATTGTCTCGCATTTATTTTATGATATTAAGCATCGCACAAATCGTAGTATCCATATTGCTGATAGCATCTATCCTAATGCAACGACGAGGTTCCGGACTTTCCGGAGCTTTTGGCGGCGCGGGTAGCGTCTATTATCAGAAAAGAGGCGCTGAAAAACTTCTTTTCAACCTTACCATTGTGCTCTCGGGTCTTTTTATCGGGCTCGCAGTGATTAACTTGCTTAAATAGAACCACTCTTTCAATGAAAGATCTCGCGAAAGTAAAACGCACCGTCAACATAAATAAAAATGTCCTTATCCGATCGCTGAATGTAAAAGAAAAATCTCTGATTTCCTTTTTTGTCATGCTTATATTGGCGTCTATGGCGGCTATCGGCATAAACTTTTATTTCTCCCATACCGAAGTTGTGCCCGCGCGAGGCGGCTCTCACATCGAAGCTATGCTTGGCATACCCCGATTCGTGAACTCCGCGCTTTCCCAAATAAGCGATACGGACAGGGATATCTCGCATCTTATTTATTCCGGACTTATGAAATACGACAAAGACGGAAAAATCGTTGAAGATTTGGCGGAAAGCTATGTTATAGAGGAAAACAGAATTTACAAATTCAAATTAAGAAGCGACGCTCTTTGGCATGACGGGCAGAAACTCACAGCCGATGATGTTATATTTACCATAAAACTCATACAAGACCCAAAATACGCGAGTCCCATAAGGCAAAACTGGCAAGGCGTGGAAGTCGAAAAACAGGATGAAAATACCATAGTATTCAAACTCATAAGTCCGTACAGTCCGTTTCTTGAAAATGCGACGGTTGGAATACTTCCAAAGCATATATGGGAAAATTCGTCTCCCAACAGCTTTCCGCACGCAGACGCCAATCTTCAACCCATAGGTTCCGGCCCGTATAAATTCGAAAAATTTCAAAAAGACAGCTCTGGCAACATCAAGTCCTACACTTTGAAAATAAATGACAAATACTACGGATCAACTCCAAATATCGAGGGAATAACTTTCAAATTCTTCGACAGCGAAGACGAAGCCCTTCAGGCGCTTAGAAATGGAGATGTTTCGGCTATGAGTTTTGTATCGGGATTCAATAATGTTAATGTTGAAAAACTGAAGAATGTAACGGTGCGCAACTTTTCTCTGCCGAGATACTTCGCCGTATTTTTCAATCAAGCAAAATCCAAACCGCTTTCCGAAAAAGCTGTGAGAGAAGCGCTGTCTTACGCCACCAACAGAGAAGAAATTATACAGGAAGCCGCTGGAGGCAAAGGTTCTCCGGCTTTTGGGCCGATAGTGAAAGAGCTCTTGGGCTACAATCCCCAAATTGAACAAAAATACGAATTTTCCGTAGAGAAGGCAGAAAAATCTCTTGACAGCGCTGGCTGGATAGATTCCGACGGAGACGGAGTAAGAGAAAAAAAAATCAAAAATGAAACCGAACCCACAAAGCTTGAAGTTAAACTTATAACCGTCCAATGGCCCGAACTTGAAAAGGTATTGAGAGTATTGGAAAATCAATGGGAAAAGGTAGGCGTATCAGTTAATATAGAGGCCTACTCCTTGGGAGAAATACAGCAAGAATTCATAAGGCCAAGAGAATATGAAGCTATAGTTTTCGGACAGGTGGTTGGAATAGACCCCGATCCTTTTTCTTTCTGGCATTCTTCCCAAAAGAAAGACCCCGGCCTCAATATATCCCTGTATGAAAACAAAACAGTCGATAAACTTCTTGAAGAAGCGCGCCAAACTCTTGATTCAAACTCTAGAGTTGAAAAATATGTTCTTTTGCAAGATTATGTATCGCAGGATATACCCGCGATATTTCTGTATAGCCCCAGTTATCTCTATCCCATAAATAGAAATATTAAAGGCATAAAGGAGGGTAAAATAGCTGATCCGTCGTGGAGATTCGCGGATGTTGAACGGTGGTATATGACGACAAAGAGGGTTTGGAAATAGGGTTTTGGATATTTCTTTTCTCGCTAGTTTAAGAGGAAGGGAGGATGATACAAAGCGCCAAACGAAAAAGGCACCTGTTGGTGCCTGTAAATATTACCATCTATACCAAATAAACAAAGTGGAGAATCCTGCGACTATAGCAAGAGGGACCACGGAAACAACTAATTTGTCCGGAATAAAAACCGCGCTAGCGAAAATTCCTGCCCCTATTCCTACCCATAAACCAGCTGTGCCAAGACCCCTGCCTATTTCCTTCATATCCCCCCTAATTTATCGCTTTATCCTTTAATTGAAACTTCAAAGCAATCATAACATTTAGTTAAATATATATCGAGTATCTTTCGCGGACTTTTTAGCGGATATACCAAATAAAAGTTTAGTTGGCGAATCGAAAGCGGACGTGGCGGAATGGCAGACGCGCTGGCTTCAGGAGCCAGTGAGAGCAATCTTATGGAGGTTCGACTCCTCTCGTCCGCACTGAACTAGGTTTTAACTTGCTGACTTACTGGCTTGCCAGAAAGTTTTGCCTACTCTTTGTTAAAATTAAAAATCCCCCAGCTTCTTATTGGAATCTGGCGGAAACTAAAAAGCTAGAAAATTTTATGAGAACTCAAACAAGAAGAAGGCCGCCTGCGCGCGCAAAAGCTGACGGCCAGTATCAGGATACCGCCGCTTCGCGGAGGCAAAAATTTCTTGAATTGCGCGAGCAGGAAGTGGACAAAAACGCCCTAAGAATCACGCCCCTCGGGGGTCTTGAAGAAGTGGGGAGAAATATGACTTTATTCGAATACAAGGACGATATTGTAATTGTTGATATGGGCCTTCAATTTCCAGAGGAGGATATGCCTGGTATCGACTACATAATACCGAATATCGAATATCTTAAGGGGAAGGAAGCTAATATTAGAGGGATCGTCATAACGCACGCGCACCTCGACCATATTGGCGCGATATCTCATCTTGCGCCAAAACTCGGAAATCCGCCCATTTACACAACTGCCCTTTCTCGCGGAATAATACTAAAAAGACACGACGACTTCCCAAACGCCCCTAAACTTAATATCGAAACTGTAAAGAAAACAGACAAACTGAAACTCGGCCATTTCGAGGTGGAATTTTTCCATGTAAACCATAACATACCGGACAGTATGGGTGTCGTGCTCCATACGCCGGAGGGTACGGTTATGCATACCGGCGATTTCAAATTCGATCACAGCCCAATTGGAGACGAACCAGCAGATCTTTCAAGAATCGTTCAGCTTGCGACAAGAGACGGAGGAGTTCTCGCTCTTCTTTCAGATTCCACAAACGCGGAAGTGCCGGGATACACTATATCCGAAAAACAGGTGCAAGAAGCTCTTGATGATGTCATAAAAAACGCCCAGGGTCGCGTTATAGCCGGTACTTTTGGATCTCTTTTATCAAGGGTGCAGGAACTTATAAATATCGCGGAAAAATACGGCAGGAAACTCGCCGTTGATGGCTATACCATGCGCACTAATGTAGAAATCGCGAGAGAACTTGGGTTTCTCAAGGTAAAACGAGACACCATTGTCCCTATAAAAGACATAAACAAATATTCGCCGGAAAAAGCCCTTATTGTGTGCACCGGAGCGCAGGGCGAAGGCGATGCTGTCCTTATGAGGATAGCTCACAGGGAACACCGATTCATACAAATACAAAGAGGAGATTCGGTGATATTCTCGTCATCTGTCGTGCCTGGAAATGAAAGATCAGTAAGCGCGCTAAAAGATATACTTATGTACCAAGGCGCGAAGATATTCCACTCAAAACTTATGGATGTGCACGCTTCCGGCCACGCTCAAGTTGAAGACCTTAAACTTATGCTTAACCTCGTTAAGCCAAAATACTTAATACCTATCCATGGAAATCACTTTATGCTTCGGCTTCACGGAGAAATAGCCGAAAGCGTCGGAATACCCGCCCAAAATATCCTTATACTTGCCAACGGGAAAACCGCGTCTTTCAAAGGCAACGAGGCGCAAACAATAAAAGGACGAATTCCGACAAACTATGTCATGGTTGACGGCCTAGGCATTGGAGATGTGGGCCAGGTAGTTCTTAGAGATAGACAAATGATGGCAAAGGACGGCATATTTGTTATAATTTCAACAATAGATACAGCCACCGGCAGATTAAAAGGCAATCCAGACATAATATCCAGAGGATTTGTTTATTTAAGAGAATCCCAGGAATTATTAATGGAGGTAAGAAAAAGAGTAAGGCGGCTCGTAGAAAGCTCTATTGCCCAGGAACACACAATCAATACCACCTATCTGAAAGACGAAATAAGGAACAAGACGGGGCAATTCCTATTTCAGAAGACGGAAAGAAGGCCCATGGTTATTCCCGTGATTATCGAAGTGTAACTTACTAAAATTTTAGAATCGAAATAATATGCGAATTTTAAGCGGCATACAACCTACGGGTCAATTTCACCTCGGCAATTATTTAGGCGCGCTCAAACATTGGCTTAAATTCCAAGATCGGGACAATGAATGCTTTTATACCATAGTTGATTTGCACGCGCTTACAACCGTGCATGACGCACGCACCCTTAGGCAAAATATACGAGAATCGAAAATAGCAATGCTTTCTATCGGCCTTAATCCTGAAAAAAGCACGCTTTTTGCGCAATCCCAAGTCCACGCGCACACCCAGCTTGGCTGGATTTTTACTACCCTCACGCCCTTGGGCGAGCTTGAAAGAATGACCCAGTATAAGGAAAAAGCAAAGCAGGCGCTCAAAAATAACGGCGTTAATGCGGGTCTCCTCACATACCCAACGCTGATGGCCGCCGATATACTTCTATACAATCCCGACTATGTGCCTGTAGGAGAAGACCAAAAACAACACCTCGAACTAACCAGAAATATAGCGGAAAAATTCAACAAGACATACGGGCAAATATTCAAGATTCCAAATCCTATGATTTATAAAGAAACGGCGCGGATTATGTCGTTGCAGGATCCCGCAAAAAAAATGTCGAAATCTCTCGGACCCCAGCACTACATAGGCCTGTTCGAGGATGAATCCTCGATACGCGATAAAATAAAAAAGGCCGTAACGGATTCCGAAAAAGAGATCAAATACGACCCCAAAAACAAACCTGCGATATCCAACCTCCTTGCCATATACAGCGGCGTTACCGATAAACCAATAAAAGACCTTGAAAAAGAACTTGAGGGCAAAAGCTATGCTGATTTGAAATCTTCTCTTGCCGATGCCGTAGTCGCCCACATAGCGCCAATTCAGCAAAAATATGCGGAGTTCACGGCAAATTTTTCGTTTGTCGAAAGGGCATTCGAAACAGGCGCGGAAAAAGCAAGAACCGAAACGGAAAAGGTTATGGAACTTGTATCGCAAAAAATTGGCCTTGAATAGACCTTCAATAAAACTAACGGGGTCTGACCCCGTTAGTTTTATTAGAACTAAAAATAACCGCTTATTAACGGTTATTTGATTACTAGCGCACTAACGCGGATTTTCTAAGCCAAGACCAACGGCCGCTAGAAATCTGCCTTCCCGCTCGCCGGTATTTTTTGCACGCTGATGCGAAAAGAAACGATAGTTGCCGTTTTGATCTTTTACGCAACATGTACAGATGGTGGCTGTATGTATATTATCGGGACTTACACCGCATCCCACTATCTGTTTTATATTTTCTGACAGCAGGTCGCTTTTCGCTCCCGCAACTCTGGCAAGAAACCTTGGCCGGTAACAGCAATACTGAACTCCCGGACCAATAAAAACCTGAAAGCTTTTCAAAAACTTTTCCTGTGATTGTTTGGTCGGAACCCCATAGATTAAGGGGATCCTATCGAGTAATCTAGTAATAGTCCTTTCCACTATGCGGCGCTTTGTTTCTCGCCAACCCGCGATAACCAAAGCTACAAAATCTCGTTCCCGCTCGGCATCCCCCCTGTTGATATTTGTAACTATTATCGGGAATGAATCAGCCGGACATACTGATAGCGTTAAGCTCCTATCAGTAGTGAAAACAGCATCGCATGCAAATCCTCTTACGGAACTTGGATCTCCGCTTGGTAAATATATAATCGGACTTATATCGGACTCTGACTCCCATGGCATAATACTTCCGGATTTTTTTGACGGAACAATATGCACGCGGTTTTTTCCGTCCAAACCCGTAGTTTGATAAAACGGACCGTCGTTTATTTCCCGTTTTTCTCCAGTCGTTGCCCACATTGATGCCATATTCCCCATTGCCATCGTTGAAAAGCCATGGGGCAAGGTTAAACCCCTGAATTTGGCTACTCCATTCGCATAATAAAGCGGATTGATCGACGAATTACTCAATTTTGTCCTCCCCATTTATAAAGTACTTATCGAATACTATAAACAAATTCAGAATATATGTCAAGTAATTTTACTACTGGGCATTTGCGAGTTGTCAAATGATATTTCTACAATTTACTAGCCGCTAGCTTAACTCAACGAATGCGTTCACTAATTTATCTATATCTTCCTTTCTATGTTCGCTTGAGATTTGGACTCTTATTCGCGCTTCGTTTTGAGGAACGACGGGATAGCTGAAACCTACAACATATATGCCCCTTTTTAGCATTTGCTTTGCCATGTTTTGCGTTTTTTGAGCATCGTGAATAATAACTGGCACTATCGGGTGTTCCGATTTAGGAACCGTAAATCCGGCTTCCGTCATCTTTTTTCTAAAATACAAAGTGTTTGCCCATAGCTTTTCCCGAAGTTTAGGATGTTTTTTAATGTAATCAATCGCAAAAAGCGAAGTTGCCGCGACAACCGGAGGCAATGAATTGGAAAAAAGATAAGTTCGCGAACGCTCCCGCAAGAGGGATATAAGCTCTTTTGGACCAGCTATAAAACCTCCGCTAGCTCCTCCGAGGGCCTTGCCGTATGTGGAAGCTATAACATCAACCCTTTTTAACACGCCGCAATGCTCATGCGTGCCTCTGCCGTTTTTGCCCATAAAACCCGTGGCATGGGAGTCGTCAACTACTACTAACGCGCCGTATTTATCCGCGAGATCGCAAATCTGCTTGAGCGAAGCTACATCTCCGTCCATACTGAAAACTCCGTCAGTCACTATGCACTTTATTCTTTTGCCGGAAAATTGCTTTAATCCGCCCTCTAAACATTCCATATCCATGTGCTTATACACAAAACGCTCGGCTTTGCACATTCTTATTCCGTCTATTATGCTTGCGTGATTTAATGCGTCTGAAAAAATAATATCCTCTTCGCCCATGAAACTGGCAAAAAAACCGATATTTGCGGACATACAAGAAGAATACAAAATCGCGTCCTCTTTGCCGACAAAATCCGCCGTGCTTGTCTCTAGTTTTTTATGGATGCCCTGCGTCCCGCAAATAAAGCGCACAGACGAAAGCCCGAAACCATACCTGTCTATCGCTTTTTTTGCCACGATTGACATCCGTTGTGAACCGGAAAGACCAAGATAATTATTCGCGCAGAAATTCAAAAACTGCCCGTTTCCTACTTTAACTATTCTCCCTTGCCTCGAGTTCAATACGCGCTCTTCTTTGTGAAGACCGCTTTCATATATTTTAGCGAGTTCGCTTTCCAGAATTGGTTTTAGATGGTTGTACATTGTATTTAAAAATTAGTACTACATTTTTAACAAAATCTTAGGATATTTCATTTTATCCTTGAACAATTCCGGCGTGTACTTGTCGAAATCCATAACCGTTCCCCTTCCCCTTTTTAGAATCACGCTCCAAATCTTATCCTGAACTCCATTTTTTTTATCGTGCAGTATCCTCTGGCTTGTCTGCCATGTTTGAAAAATTTGCCTTCCGATCACGCCGTGCAAATTCAGACGCTTCACTATTATCTGGCTAAACTTGGGGATGGTAAAATCACCATCTTTGAGACCAAATAATATGACATCCCCTCCGTTTCTCGCTATAGACAAAGCGTTGCTTACAGATTCGTTGCCGCCAGCCATCTCAAACGCAACATCCACACCCTTTCCGTATGTAAGTTTGCGGACCGCATTTTCAAGTTTTTTATCTGGCAAATATGTACTCGCGTCTTTTCTTGAGATTAAAATAGCCCTGTCAGCCCCGAGTTCCCTTGCGATATCCAGGTTTTCGGAATTTCTGTCAACCGCAATAATCTTGGACGCTCCGAATGTTCGACATAAAAGTATCGTAAACATCCCGATAGGCCCGCACCCAAGTATACCTACTCTTTTCCCGCGCAAATCAACTTTAGAGCACGCGTGCACCGCGTTGCCGAATGGGTCAAGAATAGCCGCCACCTCGGGCCTTATCCTTGAAAAATCAACTTCCCACAAGTTTTTCGCCGGAATTTTCGCGTATTTTGCGAAAATTCCGTTGGTGCTTACTCCCAAAATCGTTTGGTCTTTGCACACTTCCTCCTCTCCGATTTTACACTGAAAGCATCTTCCGCATGTGATGTGAGAATCCCCGGAAACTTTTTGCGAAACTTTAATTCCATAGAGATTTTCCACATGGGAACCTGCTTTCACAACTTCGCCGACAAATTCATGCCCTAAAATCCTAAGAGTACCGCCTTCTTTGTTTAGCGAATCATGCATAAGTTCCCGAAATACCTGCCTTGCCCATATTCCTCTGTCCGTGCCGCAAATGCCCGCGTACATAACTTTTATAATAACGCTGACGGCATCCTTCGGGTCATTTTCCTCATCTATGCGTGGCATAGGAACTTTTCTCATAAAAAAGCCGCTTGAACTGTCCCAACCATCCGCCTTTGAATCGAAAGTAAGCGCGGAAATATTGCCTGTTTTGATTTGTTTATTTATTCTCATAACTTATTAACTTAACATAATAGCCCTCTATTTTCAAAGGGCTATCGGTTTATTTTGAATCTGTATAGGTTTGTATT
>MHOE01000002.1:22518-25030 GCA_001819985.1 Candidatus Spechtbacteria bacterium RIFCSPHIGHO2_02_FULL_43_15b | reverse complement strand
CACTTTTGTTTTCCTAGCCATCTTTATAATTTCTTTTACAAGCAATTCACCGTATCCCTTTCCTCTATGCGCTAAATCAACAACAACATCCTCAAGTGTAGCCGTCCTTCCGCCGGGAAGATCATGCCAACGCAAAATAGACATTCCTATTATTTCTCCGCGTTCAAACCCGGCTATCATCTCGAGGCCCGACTGATCAGCCATCTTTTTCCATTCTAAAAGCGTCAAATTCCTGAATCCATCACCTCTTAACTGCCTTTGAAGCGCGTTTAATCTTAATGTTTCCTCTTTACCTATATCGTTTTCGCTTAATACTTTTATGTCCATATAATAACCCTTTGCAGACCTCCTTTTGAAAATTATTTTAAGCGGATTTTGAACCATTATTTTAGCGTGACCTAAGATTATCTTAAGAATACGCCTCCTATCCCGTTTCCCATTTCTTCCCGATAAAATCGTATCTCGCCAGTTTATCCCTGAAAATTTTCTCTATCGCGTTAAACCCTTCTTTTGTCTTAGATTCAAACCGCAACACCAGAGCTGGAATATTAGACGACGCTCGCACTAAACCCCAGCCATTATGCTCTTTGAATGAAACCCGCGCGCCGTTTATATCTATCACATCATGCCCCTCGTCTTTGAATTCTTTTGTCAGCTCCTCAATAACTTCGTATTTCTTTTCATCCGGACACGGCGCTTGCAAGGTGGGACTTGAGATATAATAAGGCGTACCCGCTATTATTTCCGAAACTTTCCTGTCGTCTTTGGAAAAATATTCAAGCAAGTTTAACGCTGTAAATATCGAATCGTCAAAGCCGTAAAAATTTTCCACGAAGAAAATATGCCCGCTCATTTCCCCGGCCAAA
This sequence comes from Candidatus Spechtbacteria bacterium RIFCSPHIGHO2_02_FULL_43_15b, assembly GCA_001819985.1. GTDB lineage: Bacteria > Patescibacteriota > Minisyncoccia > Spechtbacterales > HO2-43-30 > HO2-43-30. Next base: position 24,164 of record MHOE01000002.1, on the reverse strand, counting down.
GCCGCGCCCTCTTCCTTGAGTTTTTGTTTTATGTAAGAATGGCCGGTTTTCCACATTATCGGCACTCCGCCGTGCGCCATTATGTCTTCCGGCAAGGCCTGTGAAACTTTGACATCAAAAACTATTTTAGAACCCGGCTTTTTATCTAAGACAAGCCGGGACAATAGTATTAAATACCTGTCAGGCCAGATTGTTTCTCCGGTTTCGTCAACTAATCCCAATCTATCGCCGTCTCCATCGAACGCAAAGCCGAAATCCGCGCCATTTTCCTTTACAACCCTTCCCGTATCTAGCATCATCTCCGCATTGGCAGGGTTTGGCGTATAATTCGGGTATGTCGGGTCAAGTTCCGTTAAGTGTTCTATAACCTCACACCCCGCTTTTTTCAAAATCTTAGGCGCTATCAAACCCACGGTTCCGTTTCCCGTATTTACAACGACCTTAAATTGCTTCTTGATATTAACCCTTTGCAGGAGATCATTCGCATATCTTTCTTCAATGTTCTCTTTTCGAACAATTTCCCCGCCTTGTTTTTCTATAAAACCGCTTTTTATTATAGAACTATAAATTTCCTGCAATTCTTCGCCTATTATCGTATATGAATAACCCTTAGCGAGCTTAACCCCGTTCCATCCGACGGGGTTATGGGATGCGGTAACCATCATGCCCCCCTCAACCTTAAAGTAATACTGCGCCCAATAAAGCATGGGGGTAAGCACCATTCCTACCTCGTAAATCCTGCACCCCGTGCTCAACAATCCCTCGATCGCCGCCGCGTAAAAAGCTTCCGAAGTCCCACGATTATCATGGCCTATTACAACATCATAAATTCCTCTTTTTTGTAAAAAAGTTCCGTATCCCTTGCCTATAAGCATCATAGATTCTTCGTTTAGCTCGTTTTCGCTTTCGAGACCGCGAATATCGTATTCACGGAACATTGAATGCTCAATCATAGCGTTTTAGTGATATTTGACAGAATTCTCTTGAATATGATAATGTGGTTAAATATGGAAGAAATTCAAGAAAAAACGAAAAAAGAATACACACTAAATTTTATATTAAATCCATCTATAGCGCAAGAAGGGGTTTCCGCATATAAAGAAAATATAAATGAAGCTATTCAGAATGCCGGCGGCAATATACAGTCGTCTGTATGCCAAATGACTCCGCAGAAACTAGCTTATCCTATAAAAAAGGGCGGGTCGGGATATTTATGCGAATCTACTTTTGTTATTGACTCCGACGCGGTGCCGCAAATAAACGAGGGTTTGTCTCGCGATAAAAACCTTATGCGGTTTATTATACAATCCAAAGAGCGAAATAGAGTAATTACCAGAGAACGACGCGTCCGAAAAAAACCGCTAACAAAAACATTTTCCCCGGAATCAGCAGATACGGCATCCTTGCGGCATGAAAATGAAGACGCCAAAGAAAAACGAGAAAAAGTAAGCATAGAAGAAATTGACAAAAAATTAGACGAAATAATAAAAAACATCTAAAGCTATAAAGCTTGCATTATGAACCTAAACCGAGCAATTATAATAGGCCGAGTAACCCAAGATCCCCAGCTAAGAACCACTCCCTCTGGCCAGCAGGTATGCAGTTTTTCAGTAGCCACAAACAGAATATGGAATGATAATGACACC
>MHOE01000002.1:0-22499 GCA_001819985.1 Candidatus Spechtbacteria bacterium RIFCSPHIGHO2_02_FULL_43_15b | reverse complement strand
CCGAATTCCACAATGTAGTGGCGTGGCGAAGGCTTGCCGAAATAGCAAATCAGTATCTTAAAAGAGGGTCTCTTGTGATGATAGAGGGAAGGATTGAAACAAGAAGCTGGAATGACCAATCAGGAAACCGACGATACAGAACCGAAATCATAACGGAAAATATGCAGCTTGGGCCAAGACCAGCCGGAACTCAAACAGACGGGGGATTTCAGCGGCCATCTCAAAACTCTTCAGAAAAATCTGCAAGTCCCAGCCAGCAGGAAGATATACCTACAATAGAAAGCGACGATTACCTCCCTTCATCCGGAAAAAACCAAACAAAAGAAGACGAAGGCGAAATAAATGTAAAGGACATACCATTCTAAAACTACTTTAATATGGCAAACTGTGAAATATGCAAAACTAAAAAAATAGTTGACTGGAAAAACGCGGAGTATCTTAGAAGCTTCATTTCCGAACAGGCAAAAATACTGCCCAGAACTAGAACTCATCTTTGCGCGCATCATCAGCGACGGCTTTCCAAAGCTATCAAAAAAGCCAGATTTATGGCTGTTTTGCCGTTTACGGCTAGATAACGCGTCTAGATTTTCTCTATATGGACTAAACCGTTATTTTATATACATGGAGGTCGAACTGTGTATATTTTGCATTGCATTAAAAAACCTGATAATATAGAGGAGTGTGATTGCGCGTGCCATGAAGCCCGAAAACATATATCTCATATAGCTCGATGCTGTTTTGAATGCCCGGAATGTCAAAAAAGAATTAAGACAAGTTTTTGGATATTTCACCAAAAAAAGCATAAGGCAAAACAAGACGAAATTGAAATACAGTAAACCAACAATAAAAATCCCTAAACGGGGATTTTGTTTTTATTAAAAGCTAATACTGCCAAAAAACCCGGCGCCTAATCCCCTATGCTTCTTTTGCTTTTTCCCGTATTAATTTCTCTACATCTTTTACGATTTTAGGGTTATCCTTCAAGAACTTTTTAGATGCTTCCATTCCCTGACCAAGCTTCATATCGCCAAAATTAAACCAAGCTCCTCCCCTTGAAAGAACTTCGTATTTTATACCCGTATTCAATAGGTCGCCAAGATACGATATGCCTTCGTTGTACATAATATCGAATTCCGCCGTCCTGAAAGGCGCTCCTACCTTATTCTTTACAACCTTGGCCTTCACCCTGTTCCCTATTATTTGTTCCCCTGATTTTATCTGGGCGTTTCGTCTTAAATCAATCCTCACGGAAGAGAAAAATTTTAGCGCTTTTCCTCCGGGAGTGGTTTCGGGATTGCCAAACATAATACCAATCTGCATCCGTATTTGATTTATAAATATAACTGCCGTGTTTGTCTTATGAACTATGGGGGTTAATTTCCTTAACGCCTGCGACATCAATCTTGCCTGCGTCCCGATATGATGGTCTCCCATATCCCCCTCTATCTCCGCGCGAGGCGTTAAAGCCGCAACGGAGTCAATTATTATCACATCCACCTTTGCCGACCTCACAAGCGCTTCTACGATGTCCAGCGCCTGTTCTCCGGTATCGGGTTGAGATACGAGCAAATCTTTCACATTAAGACCTATTCTTCCCGCATAATCGGGGTCGAGCGCGTGCTCCGCGTCAACAAATGCCGCTATCCCACCGGCTTTTTGCGCCTGCGCCGCTATGTGAAGAGCCAAAGTTGTCTTACCAGAACTTTCCGGACCAAATACTTCTGTTATTCTGCCTCTAGGTACGCCGTTTACGGTAAGGGCGAGATCCATGGATATAGAACCGGTGGATATAACCGACACATCCACTCTCTTTGCGTCTCCTAAACGCATTATTGACCCCTCTCCAAACCTTTTTCGTATATCGGATAGGGTTATTTCAAGGTCGTTACTTATTTCCTTCTTTTTTACAGTCGCTTTGGGCACATTTTTTGATTAAAAATTAAAGTTATAAGATTTAAGTTTAACGAACATTTATCTTAGATCCTTAATCTTTAATCAGCTTTTTATGTATACTATCCTCCTCGCTACTTCCACTCCCTTACCAAATATGTTCCTTGCTCTAAAAATCGCTATATTCACTCCCTCCTCCAAATTTATATCCGCTTTGAATTCGCCTTTTTCTCCAATATACACTTCGCTGTTATCAAGTGTCAATGAAGAAGTCCATTTAGCGCGACCTTCGAAAGTTATACTTGAGGAATTCACAATAACATTTTCCGAAACCGGCTTTTCTACTATTACTTGGGGTATAAAAACAAAGGGAATAAACCGTACTGCAAGATATCCTGCCACAACTACCAAAAAAAACGAAGTTGCGAAATATAGAATACCTTTTGGAGTAATAAGGGCTGAAGGCAAAAACCCTCGATGCTTACTGTTTATTGCGTATATTGAATTATTTGAATTTTTTTCTCCGCTATTAGGGAAATCACGCGAGTTTCCTGCTCCAAAATTAGCGGATTCATAAACTCTTTTTCCGGCAGAATACAATCTAAGAAGCGCAATAAAGCATTCCTCCCTAGACAAATCGCAATTTCCGGATTCTTTGAGTTTTTTCTTATTTTTTGCGTTCGACAATATATCACCGTTAGTGAATATTCCGGAACATTTATAAAGAAACCCCCGCGTGTAAACAAGCGGAGGCAATTCTATGAATTTTTCCCGTTCCAAATTTTCCAAGTGGCGAATTTGAATTTTTGATAAATCGCTCAATTCCTTAACGGACATCCCCAATCCTTCACGAAAATTTCTGAATGTTTCGCCAAAAGAAGAATAATTTTTCTCTCGTGAATGCTTCATGATTCGTAGCGCTAAACGCTTTTCCATTGACCCTCGTCATTAGAATCTAAAACTTCTTCGTCCTCTTTCCCTAAATAAACTTCCCGCGGTTTTGCGCCATCGCCCGGGCCTATGATATTATTTTCTTCCAGCAAATCCAATAAACGGGCGGCCCGCGCATATCCCACCCTCAATCTCCTTTGAAGCAAAGACGCTGAAGCTTTTTGCGCCCGTATAACAACTGTTTTAGCTTCTTCGTAGAGTTCGTCATCCATTTCCCCGTCCTCTTCGAAATCCACGGGCGATGACGAAGCAAAACCCGCCCTGTAACCTTCCACCGGAGAATATCCGCCACTCAAACCTCTTTCCTCCTTTCGTCTATGAGAATTCTTGCTTTCCGAAATATCGCTTTGAGATAATTCGTCATCCTTTTGCATCTTATTGCCCTCCTCCCTTACAAAATCCGCTACTCGCCTTACTTCCTTTTCGCTTACATACGCTCCCTGTATTCTTCTTGGCTTAGATCCGTCTCCCGACATAAACAGCATATCCCCGTTGCCTAAAAGCTTTTCCGCGCCAGCCATATCGAGGACCGTCCTTGAATCTATTTGAGACGCCACCTGAAACGCTATTCGCGAAGTTATGTTAGCTTTAATCAACCCCGTGATAACCTCAACCGAAGGCCTTTGAGTTGCCAATATTAAGTGAATTCCGACAGCCCGCGCCATCTGCGCAAGACGAACAATAAGGGCTTCGACCTCCTTGCCTCTCGATGCCATGATATCTGCCAACTCATCTATAACTACAACAATATAAGGGAGAACCCCAAATTCTTTGATATTGTTTTTGTTTGAATTGAAACTGCCTATATCTCTCGCTTTTGCCTCCGCTAATACCTCAAATCTTCGTTCCATTTCCGCAACCGTCCATTTAAGCGCGTTTACCGTCTTTTGCGTTTCAACTACTACGGGAGCCAAAAGATGGGGAATGTCGGAATACACGGGAAATTCCACGCGCTTTGGATCTACTAAAATCAGCTTAACTCTGCTTGGCGTCCCCTGATATAAAAGACTTAATATAATACTGTTTAGACATATAGTTTTCCCAGAACCCGTGCTTCCGGCTATTAAAAGGTGGGGCATCCTTGTTAAATCAGCATATACCGCAGTTCCGGAAACATCCCTGCCTAGAGAAAAAACTAAATTCCCCTTATGATTTTTATAATCAGAACTCTCTATTAAATTCTTAAGGCGCACGATTGTTATGCCTTTATTTGGTATTTCCACGCCGACTAAAGAACGCCCCGGGATTGGAGCTTCTATTCTTATGGGATGCGCCGCCAAAGACAGAGATAAATCGTTATGCAAAGCTATTATTTTTGAAAGTTTTACTCCCTCTGCGGGCTTAAGGGTAAATTGCGTGACTGTTGGCCCGACACTTACTTCGCCCATCTCAACCTCTATTCCAAAATTCTGAAGAGTTCTTTTTATAATATTCGCGTTTGCAACTATATCCCCGGAGGATGGCTTGCCGGTTTCTTTTTCCAGTAATTCAGCAGGCGGAAGCCGAAAATCTTTGTCCGCAAAAGATCCCGTTCGAACCGCGAACGCCTTTTCCTCCTTTTCCTCATCTTGCTTGTTATTTCGCGCCATCGCGCCGGAAAACTTCCCGATTTTTTTGTTATCTTTCCTGTCAGCCACTTCGTCTGACCCTTCTATCCATGTTTTAACTTTAATATCTTTATTTTCTTCTTTTGATTTTGTACTTTTACCTTCATCACTATCTTCCTCGCCGCCTTCCTCTTCGCTATTCTCTTCTTTCTTCTTTTTCCTGAATAACCTGCTTATTCGCAAATTCAAACTTATTATTATTGAAGTGAATATAAGACCTAAGAAAACTATAATAGACGCTGTCTCCCCGAATGATTTGATTAAGGGCCATGCTATAAAATAACCCCAGTAACCTCCGCTCATTTCACCTTCTCCGAAAACATCGAGAACCCCGAGCATTCCGCTAAAGAATAAAATCCCGCCGACTACAAGAGGCAAATACGCGTTTCGCTTTCGTGAGGCGAATAAAATAAAACTTGCGGCTATAAAGGCAAGCGGAACCGAATATTTACCCAATCCGAATACCTTTTCCGATGTTGACGCGATCATGTGGCCGCCGGTTCCCGCTTTACCGAATAAACTAAGAATGCTTATTGCAAACAGTACCATGAATATTACGCCCCACACCGCTTTAATCGCGTCTCTGTGAACATCGAACAATGGCCTTTCTTTATCTTCTTTCTTATCCCTCTTGCCTTTTTTCTTTTTACTTTGGAGTTTGAATATATTCAAAAACATGGCCGACTAAAACCTTTAATTCACTACTTATTATAGAAAAATTATTCGTCTTTGCAAAGGCGGATAATTTTTCTACTGCTTTCTGAAACCTGTTCCTGCCGGTATAAGCTTTCCTATGATGACATTCTCTTTTAAGCCCTCTAGCTTGTCTTCTTTCCCCATAACTGCCGCTTCTATCAAAACCCTTGATGTTTCCTGGAAAGAAGCCGCGGACAAAAAACTCGAACTTGCTAAAGCCGCTTTTGTTACTCCAAGCAACACAATTTCAAACTCAATGCGAGTTTTCTTTTCTTTTTTTAGCCGTATGTTCTCTTTTGCCACATCCGCCAATTCCACTACTTCTCCCGGCACATATACGGAATTTCCTGCTCTAGTAATCCTCACGCGGGAAAACATTTGTCTTACCATAATCTCTATGTGCTTATCATGTATATTAGCTCCTTGGGATGTATAAATTTTCTGTATTGATTCAATTATGTATCTCTCCGTGGGTCTTTTACCCAACTCCCTATACAAATCCTGCAAGTCGATATTACCCTCTGAAAGTTGCTGGCCCGGAGAAACCAGATCTCCCTTAGAAACAAGTAAAGCTATATTTTTAGGAATCTTGTATTCCACACTTCCGGCTTCCGCATCCGTATTTGACTTTCTGCCTCTTTTCTTTGTTGCGGTTTTTGATTTCTTTATAGCCGCCGCGGAGCTCTTTTCATCCGCGAGAATAATTACCAAACGCTCCTTGATTTCGTCCTTTATAGAACCCACAACGCCTTGAACTTCAGATATAGCCGCTCTACCCTTTGGAGTTCGGGCTTCAAAAACTTCCTCTACCCTAGGCAATCCTTGGGTTATATCGGTTGTTCCGGCAACTCCTCCCGTATGAAATGTACGCATTGTGAGTTGCGTTCCCGGCTCGCCGATAGCTTGAGCCGCTACTATACCGACCGCTTCTCCGAGGCGCACCATACTGTTGCGTCCGAGATCCCATCCATAGCACTTCGCGCAAATTCCGCCGATTGATTTGCATGTAAGAGGCGAGCGCACCGTTACGGAATCGGCGTCCGATTTCTCGATTTGCTCCGCCAATTTATTATCTATAATTTGAGATTTGCCGAACTTGACACTCTCCCCAGAGCTTGAAATTATGATTCTTCCAATTAATTTCTCCGAAAGACTCTGCCCTGTCATGCCCGCGTCTTGTTTAGAAATTTCAAGTCCTTCCGCATCGCCACAATCTTCTTTAATAACAACCACATCCTGCGCCACATCAACTAAACGCCGCGTGAGATATCCAGCAGTAGCGGTTCTCAACGCTGTATCAGCCGTTCCCTTTCTTGCGCCGTGAGTTGAAATAAAGTACTCGAGAGGAGTCAGTCCTTCCTTGAAACTTGATTCTACTGGAAGTTCCATAGTTTGACCCGCGGGGTTTACCGCCAAACCTCTCATGGCAGTCATCTGATGTATCTGCGACCACGATCCTCTCGCTCCCGAATTCGCTATTATCGAAACAGAACCATCCTTATCCAAATAATTCGGGACTAATTTCGTTATTTCCTGCCTTGCCTGTTGCCATACTTCAATTATCTTATATCTCCTTTCGTCAACGCTCAAAAACCCTTCGTTAAATTGAGAACGAATAAGTTCAACCTTACTGCGGGCTCCTTCAAGAATTCCGCTTTTCTCTTTTGGCACATTAAGATCGCCCATTGCCCAGCTTATACCCGATAAAGTAGCATACAAGAAACCTAACGACTTTACCTTATCTAGAGTTTCACTTGCTTCTTTTGAACCGTATCTTTCATAGATATTAGATGTTATATCCCTTAAAGTTCTTGAGTTTAACTCTTCGTTAACAAACGGAAAATCCTTAGGCAAAGCATTGCTGAACAATATCCTGCCCGCGCATGTTTCGATATATTCCGTTTTTCTCTCGCTCTCATTGTTCGCCGAAGAATTTTCCATCCTCACCCTGATCTTTTCTTTTAATCCTACTATCTCCATATCATACGCCAGTAATGCGTCATCGAAAGACCCGAACGATCTTATATTCTTTTTTTCTTCGGAATCTAATCTAGACATCCAGTAGCAACCCAAAACTATATCTTTTGTCGGTGTCGCGATAGGACTTCCGGTAGCGGGTTTTAGCAAGTTTATTGATGACATCATTATACTCCTTGCTTCTTCCTGCGCTTCTTCGGATAAAGGAACATGAACCGCCATCTGATCTCCGTCAAAATCCGCGTTGAAAGCCGCGCATACAAGAGGATGAATCCGTATAGCGTCACCTTCTATCAATACTGGCTGAAATGCCTGTATTCCAAGACGATGCAAAGTTGGAGCTCTGTTTAAGAGAACACACTTCCCTTGTATGGCTTCCTCTAGTATTTCCCAAATTTCCGGCCTGCCTTCTTCTATAAGCCGCCCAGCGGCTCTTATATTATAAGCAAGCTCTTTTTGCAGGATTTTCTGTATTACAAATGGCCTGAAAAGTTCAAGCGCCATTTTTTTTGGCAAACCGCATTGGCTTAATTCCAAAGTGGGTCCGACCACTATTACGGACCTGCCGGAATAATCAACTCTTTTACCCAGCAAATTCTGCCTAAATCTTCCCTGTTTTCCCTTAAGCATATCCGCAAGAGATTTAAGCAACCTTTTACCTCCTGTTGTTGCGGTAACTGTTTGAGTTTTCCTGGCAGAGTTATCAATTAAAGCATCCACCGCCTCCTGAAGCATTCTTTTTTCGTTTCTGCATATAACTTCCGGGGCATTTATCTCCAAAAGACGCTTTAATCTGTTATTTCTGTTTATAACGCGCCTATAAAGATCGTTTAGATCGCTTGTGGCGTATCTTCCTCCATCAAGCTGAACCATCGGCCTTAATTCCGGAGGAAGCACGGGCAACATGGTCAAAAACATCCATTCGGGACGCATATTGGACTCGATAAAACCCCTGATAGTCCTTAATCTCCTGAATACTTTTTTTAAATTAGCGCCTTGCGCCTCGGAAGCCTGTTTTTCGAGGTCTTCTTTGAGTTTTTTCAGATTTGTTTCACTTATAAGCTTAACTAATGTTTCAGAACCAGTACCGGCGCTAAAACACTCGCCATATTTCAAACTGACATCAAAATATTCCACTTCCGAAATAACTTGGCCGACTTTCAAGGACTTTATCGAATCCAGCTCTTTGCTTTTCCTTGATTCAAGCTGTTTTCTGCTTTTCGATTCAGCTTTAACTTTCCTGTTAAATTCGTCCGCTATTTGTTTCACCGCTTCTTTTTTTGCCTCTTCGTTCACGGATATGACAACATAAGAAGCATAGTAAACTACCCTCTCGAGCAGTTGAGTAGGTATGTCCAAAATCAACCCTATGTGAGAAGGTATGCCTCGCAGAAACCATATATGGGCTACCGGCACAGCAAGTTTTATATGTCCCAACCTTTCTCGCCTTACTATTGAACGGGTAACCTCGACTCCGCATTTGTCGCATATTATACCCTTGTAACGGATTCGCCTATATTTACCGCAGTAGCATTCATAATCTTTTTCCGGTCCGAAAATACGCTCGCAAAACAAACCGTCTTTTTCCGGTTTTTGAGTCCTGTAATTTATGGTTTCCGGTTTTGTTACCTCTCCATGGGACCATGACAAAATATCGTCCGGGGAAGCGATTTTTAAGCGGATTGAAGAAAAGTCACTAACTTTAGCCATAGATTTATATTTTAATTAAAATTAACAAAATGCGCCAAACACCAAGCTTTGTTTGGGTCTACTCGCTTTCGCTTGATTTGTTTTCCTTCACTTCCACATTCAACCCTAAACTTTTAAGCTCTGAAATTAAAACATTAAATGATTCAGGCACATTCGGCTTTTTTATGGGTTCTCCTTTTATTATGCTTTCGTATGCCGAAGCTCTGCCCATTACATCGTCAGATTTTATAGTTAAGATTTCCTGAAGAGTATGCGCCGCGCCGTAACCCTCAAGAGCCCAAACCTCCATTTCTCCAAACCTCTGCCCTCCAAACTGCGCTTTACCCGAAAGAGGCTGTTGCGTAATAAGCGAATACGGGCCTATTGCTCTCATGTGTATCTTATCTTCAACCATGTGTATAAGTTTCATTACATACATATATCCGACAGTTACTCTGTTTGCAAAAGGAAGACCAGTATAACCATCATATAGAACCGTTCTCCCATCCTCGGCCAAACCCGCCGATTGCAATTCTTGTTTAATCTCTTCCTCTGTCGCTCCCGACAAAGCCGGCGTTAACGCCTGATATCCGAGCGTACCTGCCGCCCATCCAAGATGCGTCTCTAAAACCTGACCTATATTCATACGGGAAGGCACTCCTAATGGGTCGATAACCAAATCAACAGGCGTTCCATCGGGCAAATAAGGCATATCCTCTTCCGGAAGAACCCTTGCTATAACTCCTTTATTGCCGTGCCGTCCCGCTATTTTATCTCCCGCGCCGATCTTTCTCAACTGCGCCACTTCAATCTGTATGCTTTTTATGACTCCCGGAGGAAGTTTGTCTCCGGAATCTCTTAGAAATATATTCACCCCCACAATCCTTCCTCGTTTTCCATGTGGAAGACTAAGAGAAGTATCTTTTATATCCCTTGCTTTTTCGCCGAATATCGCGCGAAGCAATCTCTCTTCGGATGTCAGGTCGCTTTCTCCTTTCGGTGATATTTTACCTACAAGTATGTCTCCGGCTTCAACATAAGCGCCGATTCTTATGATACCTTCCTCGTCGAGATCTCTAAGCTTTTCCTCTGAAACATTGGGTATATCGCAAGTCGTAACTTCCGGTCCAAGTTTCGTTTCGCGCACATCTATCGAGAAATCTTCGATATGTATAGACGAAAACGCGTCTTCTCTAACCAATTTTTCCGATACAACCACCGCGTCTTCGAAGTTATTGCCCCTCCAAGATACGAAAGCCGTGAGAACATTTCTTCCCAAAGCTAAAACGCCCTTTTCCACCGCTGAACCGTCAGCTATTACATCCCCTTTTCTTATCCTGTCTCCCGGCTTAACGAGGGTTTTTTGGTGTATTGCCGTGTATTGGTTTGATCTCCTAAAATTAGTAAGTCTGTAATCGACAGTTGCTTTGGATTTAATCTTGCCTCCGCCTTTAGGGTTTTTTACTCTTATTTTTATATGGCTTGCGTCCGCTTCCAGCACATCGCCATCTTCTTCGGCGAGCATAACAAGACCGGAATCTCGGGCAACTCTTTCTTCAAGACCGGTTCTTACATACGGAGCTTGGGGTTTAATGCAAGGAACCGCCTGCCTCTGCATATTAGAACCCATAAGAGCCCTGTTTGCGTCGTCGTGCTCTAGGAATGGTATTAAAGCGGTAGCTACTGAAATCGCCTGCTGTGACGAAACATCGACATACTGAATTTTTGATTTTTCTATCAGCCCGGGCGTGCCTTTTATTCTAGCCCTGGCAAACTTTTCCGTTATTTTCCCATCAACAACCTGCACATCCGCTGAAGCTATATTCATCCTTTCTTCTTGATGGGCGTTCAGGTATTCTATTTCTCCAGTAATTCTTCCGTCCTTAACCTTAAAATACGGGGTTTCTAAAAAACCGTACTCATTCAAAAGCGCGTAAGAAGCTAAATGGCCGACAAGCCCTATATTTGGCCCTTCCGGAGTTTGTATCGGGCATATTCGTCCATAGTGAGACGGCTGAACATCCCGCACTTCAAATCCCGCTCTCTCGCGCGTTAAGCCGCCCGGTCCCGTAGCCGAAAGACGCCTCTTATGTTCGAGTTCGGAAAGAGGATTTGTATTATCCATGAATTGAGATAACTGGCCAGTCGTGAAAAATTCCCGCACAACCGCCATAACCGGCCTCGCATTTATCAATTGGGACGGCGTGATGGTAGCCGGGTCAAGAGTGGACATCTTATCCTTGACAATCCTTTCCATCCTCGTCAGCCCGACTCTTAATCTATTTTGCAGAAGCTCTCCAACCGCGCGAACCCGCCTATTGCCGAGGTGGTCTATATCATCCGGATTAGCTTCAGGGTTGTTGTTCATCCTTATAATCTCATAAACAACTCCCAGTATATCGTCCACGCGCAAAACTCTTTCCTCTTTGCTGTAATCCGTGTTCTCCTTGGCTTTCTTCAACTGAAATTGCTCTTCCAGCCGATGTTCCATTTTCCACCTTCCAACACGGCTAAGATCGTATCTTTCAAAATTGGATATCATATTTTCTATAAGCTGTTTGGCATTATCTACTGTCGCAAGGTCGCCCGGCCTCACTCTTTTGTAAACTTCTATCAATGCCTCATCTCGCGTCTTTGACGGATCGCGTTTTAGAGTTTCTTCTATGTAAGAAATGGACGGGTCGGAGTCAATTTTTTTGAAAATCTTGCGAACATCCTCATCCTTCTCAACTCCAAGAGCCCTAAACAAAGTAGTAACCGGCATTCGCCTTCTTCTATCTATTTTTACTCCCAATACTCCGTTCGAATCCGTGTCAAACTCCAGCCAAGCGCCTCTGTTTGGTATGATTTTTCCTCCGAAAAGCTGTTTTCCTCCATACCATGTTGAAGTAAAAAAAGCACCCGCTGAACGAATCAGCTGGGATATAACGATTCTTTCCACCCCATTCACAATAAAAGTTCCCCTTTTTGTCATAATAGGGAAATCACCCAAATACACCTCCTGCTCCTTAACTTCTCCTGTGTGCTTATTCTTGAGACTTGTTCTTACCCGAAGAGCGGATTCGTAAGATGTATTACGCTCTCTCGCGCCAAATTCAGTATATTTTGGCTCATCGAGCTTATATTCCAGGAAACTGATCTCAAAATCTTTTTCGCTAAAATCTTTAACAGGAGAAATTTCATCTAGCAATTCGCGGAGTCCCTTATCCCAAAACCATTGATATGATCTCCTTTGTATTTCAAGAAAATTGGGGAAATCGTATTCTTTGTATGTGTGTTTACCGAAATTTTTTGTTTTCATTCCTAGACCTTGGAGGGCAACCATCCGCCAACTGTCGGATGGGGTATCCAGGATAATTACTGTTAAAAACTAAAAAACTGAATTTCTACCCTTTTCAAAAATACCGTTAAGGGCAAGAATAGTTAAAATAAACACATCTTCCCATAATAAAATATGGGTTTATTGTCAAACCTGTTATGTATATTTAATTACTTATGGATAAAGTAGTAATGATGATAAACCTAATACCCGAATGTATCCAATGATAAATCATAGCCGGCAAAAAGTCAAATTAGCATAATCCAAGACAACGGGTACATGATATTATTAACACTTTACACCCATAATTCGACGGTGTCAATATTTTGCTTTCAGCCGCGTAAATGGCTAAGAATTTACTCTATTCCTCCGACATCCGGACCGGTTCCTTCCGTATCAATCGGCGCTTCCAGCCGTTCTTCTGGAAAATCTTCCGAAGACGAAATTCCAAAAAGAGCGGGTCTCGCCGCGCGGAGATTCTCAAGAATCTTTTCTACTTCCTTGTTAGCTGGGTTTAATTCCCTGATCTTGGTAAAACTCTTAATCGCGGCTTCGGTATTTCCCAATTTTTCATAGCTTAAACCGAGGAAATACAGGGCATTCGAAAAATCGGGATTGATTCTGACAACTCTTTCGAGTTCCAATTTTGCGTTTTCCAACTCGCCGTTAATGTAAAACAGAAGTCCCAGCTGATAACCCACTCCCGTATCAAGCGGATTCAAATTTCTGGCATCCGCGTTTTTTTGTATCGCAAGCGCCCTTTCGCCCAACCTTTCGTAAACTTGAGAGATCATAAAATGAGCGGCGGCATAATCGTTTTTCAAAGTTATCGCTTCTTGAAGATTGTCCCTTGCGGATTCCAAATATTCTTTCCTTTGTTCCGCCGGGCTCTTTCCTTCATCCGGATCCGCGGATCCTTTCTGCAATCCGTCTGACGCAAGCACATAGGCGCGAGCTAAATTTAAGTAATCTTGAGGATTCTTCGGGTTTCGGTCCAAAGCTTCCTTGTAATTTTTTATCGCGAATCTTTCGGATCCCCTGACAATATCGATATTCAATTCGTAAACGGAAGCAAGCTGGCTCCAGTTCAACGGATCCAGAGGATTTAATCTTGTAACTTCTTGCGCCGATTGTATCAGATTTTGAAGGGCGACTTGATATCTTCTCTGCGCGTCGGGCGAAGAAATACTGCCCGAATTTATTATTGCGCGCGCTTTTAGATTCAAAAGTTCCGACAATGTTCTCCAATAATCATCGCGGTCACTGTCGAGCTTAACCGCGGTTTGCACTTTTTCTATAGCCGCGTCCACATTTTTCTCGCCGTTATAAGTGTTTACTCCAAAAGTATGAAAAGCCGACGCAACATACTTTTGGATATGCCAGTACCCCCCTACTATCACGAAAACAACCATAACTATCGCTATCGCCGAACCCGCGAAAGTATGCTGGGGGGATTTTATGTAAGAAAACTCAAATGTTTTCATTGCTCCTCCGGCAGTTAAAGCCGAGAGCACAACTCCCATAAACAAAAAGGTTAGAAGATACACGGAAAAATTTACAGGATACGCAAACCAAAAAAGTATCAGGAATAAGAAGCTCACGAAAGAGATAAGCGCGATCTTTTCCGAGGATTTAACGGATTTTTTGCCGGATGACGGCTCTTTTTTCAGTGAAAGCGCCGTTATCCCTTTGAAAGCAGACATACTAAACGCAGCCATAAGAGTCAAAAGCGACCCCGTTCCCAATATTCCAAGATTGACAAGCATAGTTGAAATTGTTGAAAATCCCTGTGAGAACCGAGTATTCCAGAAAGCAGTCGCGTTCAACTCTTGCGGTCTATATGATAAATATTCGTACAGAAAAGTAGATGGTCCGGATCCCAGAAGCACTTTTGAAAAATCAGATTTCATGGATGCGCTTGCTACGCCCAATGTAGCCGGTAAACTCGGCCTCACCTCCGGCGGCACATTAACGATGCTTGAAATAGGCGGCTTCGCGAAAAACATAATCGCGACAACTATCATTAACGCCACAGGCAAACCGAATTTCGGTCTAAGAGTAACTGCTCCGTTTTCCTCTCCGCCATATCCCCCTTTAAGTAAAGGCGCTTCAGTATGCTCCGTGTCGCGCCTTGAGTTCATAACCTGCCAGCTTACCAATAAAACCGAACACAAGAAAAGGCCTATCCATATATAGCTGAAATCTATCAGCATAAGTATAACCCCAAGAAGTAGAGCCGCGATTGAAAATATTGCTTTCATTAACCTTGTTACCTTGAAACTTGCAAGCAAAGCCACCAGCATCACAAGCCCAGAACCCAGAAATATCGCCAGACCTTGAGGATTGCCGATGGGGTTAAATGCCGTATTTCTCGAAAAATCGAATGGAAGCGTAAAAATGCCGAATAATTGCAGTAAACTGAATATTGAAATCAAAAACAAAGATACGCTAAAAAACAAAAGCGCTTTTATGAGATGCTCCGTACCCCTTAAAAACAGGGGGACCAGCAACATAGCCGCCAAATACAAAGCGAGGTGAGAAAATGAATCCGGAGATGAAAGATGGCCCCATATACTTGTTTCGCTTGATTCTGATTTTATTGTCGAAACTGCCGTTATCAATAAGAATAATGCCGCCAAAAGCCAAATCTTAGTTTTTGGAAGGGAAATTTTACCAGTATTCAAAATCTTTACAAACCATAAACCCAAACCGGTCAAAACAAGCAGTCCCCCTAGCGCTGTTTTATTTTCAACTACGGGAAATGAAGTAAACGGTAAAAAAAATACGGGGACAGCGCCAAACAGCAGGTAAACACACACTCTGCCTATCTTATCCCACATCTCAAACTTATCCATACCCGACCTTGGACTGTTTTGAATGGACGCAGAAGAATTGCTGTCCTTTATTCTTTCCGCGATGCCGGCTTTGTTATCGAATTTTTCGGAATTTTTTCTTAAAAACTCCATGCCGCCCTTGCCCTTTTGTAAATATTTGGAAAATTTTGCGAGCTTTTCTAACATACGGTTTTGAAACTTAATTGTAATACATTTAATTATAAACTGTCCTACCTCTTTTACGCAAACTAAACAGGGTAATTTCTAGTTAAAAATTCCTTACTGCCCATATCGTATGCGAAAATCGAAAGTATCATTTATGCTTATCTAAACCGCGTATTCAAGCCCTCATTATAATCAGAAAGGATTTCGCTTGCGGATCTTTCGTAGTAATAAACCTTGAATTCATCAATGCTTCCGTCGAAATTTAGAGTTGTTCCGCCTCCGCCTCCTATCGTTAAAGCTGTTGAATCGGAAGTAAGCGGGCCGGCAACTCCATTTACCGAAGTTCCGGCAAGCTTCCCGTCAACATAAACGGAGATTTCATCGTCGTCATCGTCTGTGTATCCCATCGCGACATGATGCCATGTGTTTATCCGCAATAATCCGGACAAATTTATACTCGCGTCGGTAGTTACAAGGTCCAAGGCGGCTTCAAGGTCAAGTTTTCCTCCGCTTTCCGTATCTACTTGCATATATGTTCCTGCGCGTTTTTCAAAAATTCTTCCGGTGCCTCCTTCTCCTCCGGAATCAGCGTTTATCCATGCCATAAAAGTAAGGCCCTTGCTAAGACCAATATCCATGTCAATCGTGCTTCCGTTTGTAACAGTTACTTCATCGTCCGAACCGTCAAAATCCAAAGCCGAACCGTATTTTCCGGTAACATAGAATGCGCCGGTTATACTCCCGTCCGCCGTAAGGTTCATCGAATCAAACGCTGTCGCGCCTGAACCTTCTTCGAATTTATAAAAAGCAATCGGTCTTCCCTGGTTAAAATCATCTCTCACCTCCGCGGCGGAAAGCATTCTGTTATAAATCTTAATCTCGTCTATTCTTCCGTCAAAACCGCGGTTTCCGGCGGAAACATTCCCGAAATACAAATTTGATGTCTCGCTTGATAAAGGACCCACCGGCGCGATTGTATCTGTCACGAAAACCACTCCGTCAAGATATATTACGGGATCAATGCTTACATTCGCGTAACTGTAAACTACCGCCAAATGGTGCCACGCTCCGAATATGCTCACGGGATAGTTCATGCGCCACTGACCATCGGTGGACCACCTTTCAGCTTCAAATGTGAGCCTTGAATTGACCGAGGACATAAAAATAAGAAATGCGCCGGTTTTCTCTAATATTCTTCCGAGGTCTGACGCTCCCCCATCATCAGCGTTAAACCAAGCCGTAAGAGAAAAATCAAAAAGATCATTTATAGTCGAGTTTGCCGTAACGGCTACAACATCATCAGTTTGGTCAAAATCCAACGCACCGCCGTTTCCTTGCTTACCCGCGGCCCATTTGGGATCATCCGCCTCGACCGCGGAAGCCCCTCCCAATATGCCGTCGTTATTCGCGTCCGATCCGTCGTTTAATATTTGGCCTGCTCCGTCATCAAAACTCCAGTAACCGACCAATCCGCGAGTTTTATCTTCGTTCGGAGAACCTCCGAAACGGCTCGCAAGACCCGCGTTATAGTCAACAAGTATCTCCTCTTCGTTTCTTGCGTAGTTATACACGCGCACATCGTCTATCCTGCCATCAAAATTCGCGGTTGTTGTCCCTCCTATTAAAAGATTATTAGTGTCTGTTACTTTCGGACCTCCCGATCCCGTTGATGAAGAACCGCGAATTATTCCGTCAATATACAAAGTAATCTCGTCATCCGCGTCGTCTTCATAAATCATAACGATATGATGCCAGGTATTTATGGTAATGGCCCTTGAAATTGATAAAGTGGGATCTATTGTAACGAGATTTATTCCCGCTTCAATGTCAAGCAAACCTCCCGATTCATTCGCTACCCGTATGTAAGTATCGTCGTCCTTCCATATCGCCTGCCCAAGATTTCCCTCCCCGTCGGAATCCGCGTTAATCCATGCCGAAAAGGTTACCGCACTATTCAATCCTTCGTCAAAATCGATAACGCCTGTATTTGTCACAGTTACCACATCGTCCGAACCGTCAAAATCGAGCGCGGTACCGTATTTTCCGCCGACATAACGAGCTCCCGTAATACTGCCGTTGTTTGCCAAGTTTGATGAATCAAACGCCGTGGAGCCGATTCCTTCGTCGAATTTGTAATAGGCAATCGGCCCCCCGCTATTGTAAAAATATCGTATCTCCGAAGCCGAAAGAGATCTGCTGTAAATGCGAATTTCATCAATTTTTCCATCAAGCCACTGACTCCTTGTCCCGCTTTGGTCCCTCACTCCGATAGCATGAATATTACTATTATCATCCAAGGTTGCCTCGACCGCGGAATCCGTCGCTTCCGCGACTCCGTTGAAATAAACAGTAAGCCCCAGTGGACTCCAAACGCAAGCGAAATGAAACCATGTTCCGGTAGTGAAATCCGTTGTGGCTGTCGCTGAACCATCTCCGTCGTTTGTTTCACATAACACATTGCCTCCTAGAGTTCCTTCGATATTCCATGTCCTATTCGCGGCAGTACTGTTTCTGTGTGAATATATTGTCATTTGGTCTCCGCTTGGCAAAGTATCCAAATTCACCCATCCCATGACCGTTGCTCCGGGCATGCCATTATAATTTAGACTCGCGCTGTCCGGTATCCTCACATATTCCGCAGTTCCATCGAATATTAATGCTCCTCCGCCGGTTTTTTCCCTGCCGGCAGTCCAAGACGGATCATCCGAGGCCAGGCCCGTATCGGCGCCCAAAGACCCGTCGTTATTTGATCCTGAAGTATCATTTACGGTTTGGCCGGTTCCCTCATCGAAATTCCAGTATCCAACCAGATCTCTGTTCGCATCTTTGTTCGGCGACCCTCCGAATCTTGCAGAAAATCCGGCATTATAGTCCAAATTGATTTCTTCCGCGGTTCTAGTGTACCCATATACTCTTATGTCATCTATAAGCCCGTCGAAATTGTTGGTAGTTGCGCCTCCGATTAAAAGATTATTCCCGTCCGAAGCTGGCCCTCCGGATCCGTTAGACGATACGGCTTTCAAAACACCGTCTATATAAATTGAAAGGTCGTCATCCGAATCGTCTTCCCACACCACCGAAATATGGTGCCATGTATTTGTCGTTAAAGAACCTGTTGAAGTGGCGTTGGCATCAGTCGTGGAAAGATCAATCGAAGCCCCAATGCTTAATTTTGTGTTTGATTCGTTTCCCAATCTTATGTAAGTATCGGTGCCTTTCTGTATTATCTGCCCATTATTGTTTTCGCCGTCCGAATGAGCAAAAATCCATGCCGAAAAAGTAACCGCGTTCTTTAATCCGATGTCAAAATCTATCGGATTTGCGTTTGATACCGTGATGACATCGTCCGAACCGTCAAAATCGAGCGCGGTACCGTATTTTCCCGTAACCCATTTAGTTCCGGTTATAGTCCCGCTTCCCGTAGTACTTGCCGAATCATACGCGGTAGAACCTGACCCTTCGTCTAATTTGTAATGAGCGGCAGGTCCGCTTCGGTTATACAGCATTTTCACTTCAGCCGCGGATAACGCCCTTGAATAAATGCGGACTTCGTCTATCTTGCCGTCCATATTTACAGTCGAAGCCTGCACATTCCCGATTAAAACATTGTATGCGTTTGTCAATGTTGTAGCCGGTATAGTACCCACAAATGTCAGGGACTGCTCGACTCCATTGAGATAAAACTTAGCTCTGTTTGAATTTCCGCTTAACGATCCGTTAAAAACTGCCGTCCAATACTGCCATATTCCCGTGCTTATAATATCCCCCGTTGTATAGCCATAGGCGCCGCTTGCCAAAAGAAACGCCGCGTCATTATTGCCTCCGTTCGAAACGGATCCCATTAGCATTGCCCATCCGGTATTATCCACGCCGTCATCATATTTTCCGATAATTGTCCCTGAATCCTTAAGAGTGTCTATTTTCACCAAAGCCGACACCGTCATTTGAGATATGCCGTCCACTGCGTTAATATCACCGGCATTAACATCATCGTCGCTTCCGTCGAAATCCAAAGCGCCTTCGTAACCTGCTTTGCTCGCGCTCCATTGCGGATCGTCCGAACCTTCAGCCACAGTATCTCCAAGTACCGCGTTCGTATTATTCGCGGATGAATCTTTTACGATTTGCCCCGAACCCTCGTTGAACGCCCAATGCGCGACAAGACCGAGGGTTAAAGAACTCGCGTCTATTTTCTCGCTTCCCGCGCCGCCGCCGAAATAACCGTTCAAACCCAATACGATACTGGCTGAAGCAAATATTGATATAAATGATATGGCGAATATTGTCAGTTTTCTCTTCATTTAGATTTTTGCGTCATAAATTCTTAATACAATAAATTTATATCCCGCCGGCATCTGTCCCTGTGGAATTGGAAATCTCCTCTGTTTCAGCGATGGTTTCACCGTTTTCAGCCGTATTATTCTCGTTTTCAGTATTTTCTTCTGGGCTTAAATCACTGCCAGCTTCCGAACTCTGATTCTCCGTGATCGTAATACTCTCAACAGAACCGGAATCTTCTGTTGTTGAATTTTCATCACTCGTCTCATCGCTTGTGATTAAACTCTCATCCGCCAATTCCTCGCTATCGGTAATTGTATTGCCATCGTCCGTTACCTCGTCCGCCGATTCGTCCGCTATTTCATCTGCCGGTTCGTCGGATACCGTTGGCTCATCGGCTGGTTCGTCTATTATCTCGTCGCTGTAAGTAGTTGTAGCGTTATCATCCAAATCAATTTCTTCGTCTTC
Source organism: Candidatus Spechtbacteria bacterium RIFCSPHIGHO2_02_FULL_43_15b (assembly GCA_001819985.1). Taxonomy (GTDB): domain Bacteria; phylum Patescibacteriota; class Minisyncoccia; order Spechtbacterales; family HO2-43-30; genus HO2-43-30. Next base: position 2,625 of record MHOE01000002.1, on the reverse strand, counting down.
GGATGAATCATTTCCTTCGCTAACCGGATTCTTTGTACTGCAATTTTCGACTTCAATAAAACCGCTTGGCAGGCAAGAAGTGTCAAACGCTTTACACTCTCCGCCGCTTTGCGCTCCTATAGGCGCGTCTTCCGGAGTTTCGGGGTTCCATCCATAAGTTATACGCTGTTCGCATGAACTGCTCAAAGGAGTATCCGTGCTGTCTGTTGTCGGTTTTACGCCCACAATCCACCAGTCAAAATAAATATCTCTTGCGCTGACCGCCGAAATCCCAACCGTAAAACTGCTACCGGGTTTTCTTTTGATAACCCCGAGTGAAACGGGCAATTCGGGCGTTACAAAAATCTTGTCATAGAGACCAAGTTCCGTAGCTGAAACTTCCGTAGATGTGGAACCAGCCAGTATTATTGCTTCTCCAATAGTGCTTTTCGCGTTATCATTTTCCGGCCTTTCAACTATAATCTTTCCCGTCATCAGTTGCTTTATGCTAAATATTCCATCTGATATTTTAGCCCCTATCGAACCGAATGTGGACAAAATATTTGATAGAACTCCGCTCGAATCATCCGAAGACCCGATTTCGGAAATAACTTCGCCGTTTACTTCGTCAAAGCCGTCCAGAATTCCGGCCTCATTTAATTTCAATTCCAAAAATGAAATTCTTTCTTCAAACTCCGACTGCTTCAATGCCACATCTTCAAGAGTGATAGAATTCAAATAATTGTCCTCTCCTTCCGAAACGGTGAGTTTGTAGTAACCAAGATTAACAAATACCAATACTTTTCCGGTCTGAATTTCATCTGTTTCTTTGTCCGTTTCTTCATCCGTTTCTTTGCGCTCAAACGGGAATGGTTCGACGGCAATACCTATAGATTGTCCGCTTGCAAGGGTTTTTGCTCCAAAACCCGATGGCAATATTGAAATTCTGTCGCCCGGATTTATAACACCATTTTCAGTAGAAACTTTTACCGGAACACGCCCGACCAAAGCCACGGGCACTTGCTTATATTCCATGAAGTCCGAGTGTCCAAATCCTCCAAGAAGCACGCCTGGGGCCGTGGAAATAATTCCTATGACTTTGCTTTGGTCATCCCCGCTGTATTTTGCCACGAAAGGAATACTGCTAGTCGCGCTCTCTTCGCAATATTTTGTTCCGTCTTCATTCTCTGCGCTGACTAAGCATATCTGCCCGAATTCCGGCTGAATCATCACAATATCGCCCGCCTCAAGCGACTCGTCTAATGTCGGGTAATTTTCCGCCACATCCAAGGTCTGCAATGTGCCGTCGTGCGCATAAATACTTCCCCTGCTTCTCGAAGAATCATCGCAATTATCTCCGTAATTATCCACGCAAACGGCGCCATTTCCCACATAGAACGAACCGTCTGGAATATTCGCGCTGTCTATAGTGCTTGTTGAGCCAAGAAGCATATTGCCGTCCGGAGTGATTCTTGCCACATTGCCTCCGCTCCCCCTCACTATAAATCCGCCCACAGTAGTACTCGCGTTTTGAACATTAACCACAACATTGCCGGTTCCCTGGATTCCCAAAGTAAGATTTTCTGCGTGATTTGGATCTCCCGCAAGTATCTGGAGAGGCCCTTCGGATGTTATGTACGATGTGCCGGTATTCAAAAATTGAAGATCGTAATCTATCCCGACATCTCCGCCCACATTCACATTTAGAGGTGTGCTGATTTCCACGGAGGTATTAGTGATTTTAACATTTGGCAGTTGACCCGAGTTTCCAGCTCCGGCAACAAGTTCTACGCCGCCTCTGCCCGCGAAAACGGCGTTTCCGTTTCCGTCAACATATAATTCGGAGGTTCTTTCGTCATTGTCGTATAATCGCACATGGTCCACGACAAATGTCGGAGACGATGTTGCGTTGTCTATTATAAATCTTACAGCGCTTACATCGTCATAAGCGGATGTTGTAGTTACCGAAAGATTCCATTCCTCGTATTGCCACCTATTGGCCTCCCTCATACTGATATTATGATCCAGTATTCCGGTTGATGAATCGTTTAACTGTATGGATATTATCTGTGATGTTGTGGTTGAATGATTTGTCGCGTATATCCAAAATCCTATTGTTTCGTATGAAGAAAAATTCTTGTTTGCCGAAAATGACTTGGTAACCGTATCTCCTATCGATGAGTTCCCGTTTGTAGTTATTCTTAGAGCTTGAGTGCCCACTTTTGGAGCCGTTGTGGAAGTTGGGTCGGTAGATGTAGCTGTGCTTGTGGGCGTATTGGATGTATCCGAAGCTGTCCAATGTATGGCTGTAAATTCCATATCGTCAATTACAGTTTCGAAAGAATTAAAATCTCCGAAAGCAACCGTTCCTGTCGAGGATATCTTGAATAACGACCTATAAACATCGAAGAAGAATGGCGCGGAAGATGTCGCCGATGCGCCAAATATTATGTCGTCCACGGTTTCGGATGGGTAAAGGAATCCGCCCGCGTCGTCTGTCCATTCACCTCCACTAGCCGCGCTTGTCCATGTAAGAACGCGCGCGCCATTTGTTGTAAGAACCTGATTAAGAGAACCGTCCGCGCTTGGCCACCCGTATGAAATCCCATTGAAAGAAGTAGAGGTGTTGTAGAAACTTGCTACTCC
>MHOE01000001.1:15625-16012 GCA_001819985.1 Candidatus Spechtbacteria bacterium RIFCSPHIGHO2_02_FULL_43_15b | reverse complement strand
CAGTTTTGCTATTTTCTCATATCATAACATAAAATGCAGGAAAGACAATTAGAAATTGATGTATTGTTTTTTTTGCGAATATACTATAAGATATGGGAGTTATATGCTGGCTAAGTATAGGATTTGGCTTAATTAAGCCAAATCCTATACTTAGCGCTTGTAGTGATGGGTTTGATAATCTATTCGTGAGGTATTTATGCGGTTTGATTGGCAAAAGAACTTGACATTATCCTGATAATATGCTATAATACGATCATAAACTTTGGTTTGTTTCTATTTTAACGAAAAGGATATAGCAAAAAACATTTAAAAAATCATATTCAGCATAGAGCGTATGGAGGAAAACCGGCGAGGGATGAAATATCCGTTTAACGAAGTACTTAGCGG
>MHOE01000001.1:0-15615 GCA_001819985.1 Candidatus Spechtbacteria bacterium RIFCSPHIGHO2_02_FULL_43_15b | reverse complement strand
CCTCGCCGTTCGGAGAACTCCTGGGGAGAACTCCAAAAAAAAACGACGAGGCGGAGAAACATGGAAAACACCGCCCAGTCCGCCCAGTCCGCCCAGTCCGCCCAGTCCGCCCAGCCCACCACCACGCCCGCCCCCCGTGACCCCCTGGCGGGGGCAACTTACGGCTCCGACCAGGAGCCGTGGGGCGGTAAAATCCCGCCGGGGGCGGAGAACTTTCTTTAAGCTAGCCCCCGGCCAACGCAACGGGGGAGTCGGAACGCCGGCTCCCCCACGCACTTGAGTACACTACTACAATTTAGCTTCGCACGCGAGGCAAAACAAAGTAGCGACCTGAAGCGCGTAACGGACATTACCAGCAGGAATTTGCCTGATGGTTTTTTGTTTACCGAACCCGTATAAATTTTCTACTCCCGCTCGATTTATTTACGCATACTAGACCCGTACCGTATCGCGAAACGCGAATAAAAAACCCGCGATGTTTTAATTACGCGGGATAAATGGCCCTGCTACGGCGCAGGCACGAATTCATATTTATCTTTTTTAAGTTCTATCGCGCGTCCGGCGACTCCTTCATCGTGTTCAAGCAATAAAAGCCACTTCTCTTTTGCCGCCCTGCGAAGAAACTTGGACTTATGGTCAACAGCTTCCAAACCGTGAGTGTCGTTTCCCACTCCGCACGCGAGAATATTGATGTGCCATCGAGTCGGCGCCAGAGCCCCCATTATCAAAGCTGTCTCGCCTTCCGACTTTATCTTTATTGAAAGATGGCCGGGAGTATGCCCGCGCGTGCGGAAAACCTCAACGCATTCATCCGTGGAAAAACGACTTCCGCTTATAAGTGAGATTATCCCTCTGTCCCGCAACATCTTTATCCCGTCAATAGTTTCTCTCAAATAGCTTGATCTGGTTTTCGGATGAGCTTTCATGGCGTGGGCGATTTCGTCTTTGTGGATAATATATCTTGCATTCTCAAACGCGGGAACAAGCTCGTCCCCTTGAAGTTTAGCGCATCCTCCGGCGTGATCGAAATGCAAATGCGTCGGTATCACGATATTTGGCTGTTCCGAATCCCGCCTCCCATTTAACAGATTAAACCCGTTCTCCATTCCAAATTCCCGAATTTTATCTTTCCAGCGGGAATAATCCGCGTCTCCGAAAGATGTGTCAACTAAAACCTTGTCTCCGTTCGGCGAAGTTATCAAGAAACAATTCACCGGAAGCTTAACCGTATTCTCGCCGTAACGCGGCAAATCTTGAGCAATCGCGAATTGGGACCAGATGTCGCGCGGAACCCCGCTGAAAATAATTCCTCCGTCCAATCTAAACCAATCTTGAATTACAAGCTCGATAGTGTAACGGCCCACTCTGTAAATCACGCGAACCACCCCCTTATCTTAGTTTTCCTTTTTCAACGCGGTTTATTTCAAGAGGAATCCCCTCGCACGACTCTCCGTTTTCATCCAGATATGTCACCATAAGAAAACCCTCGCCAGTATCAATGCTGTCAATTAAAAGCTTTGGCGCCCACACAGAATCTATAAAAAGATCAACTTCATTTCCTTCTTTAAGCGCTTGCTCAAGTATCTCCAGCACTTTTTCTCTTGACTGCTCTGCTTCGGGATTTTGTAATTCCGTAAAGCTTTCATCAACCAAATCTTCTACCACTTTAGCGTCTTTTGATTCCAAATCGCCTCCATTATTTAATTGTTCCCCGAAACTTTCCGGCATAATAAATTTTTTAATGCGTACTTTAATTATATTCAAATTTCGACTTTTAAGATAGCATACTAACGAGATATGAACAATCTTACTCAATACTTGATATCAATAGGCGCTCTGCGCGAAAAAAATATCATAGCCGCGTTTGAAAAAATAGACAGAAAAGATTTTGTCCTGCCCGAATATGAAGACCAGGCATACGAAGATCATCCGCTTCCGATCGGGCACGGACAAACCATATCCCAACCCTACACCGTGGCCTTTATGCTCGAACTTCTCCATCCCCAAAACGGCGAACGCATACTTGATATCGGCTCCGGCTCGGGATGGACCACCGCGCTTCTTTCAGATATCGCGGGGCAAAGCGGCAAAGTATGGGGCGTTGAAATTATTCCCGAACTTGTTAAATTCGGCCAAGACAATCTTATAAAATACGATTTTCCCCAAACCAAAATAGCGGAGGCAGGAAAAATACTGGGCTTGCCGCGTGAAGCGCCTTTCGACAGAATACTCGTATCCGCGGCAAGCGAAACTCTCCCAAAAGAACTGATAAAACAATTAAAGATAGGGGGAATCCTTGTGATGCCCGTAAAGACAGCGATTTACAGAATTAAAAAAATTTCCTTGGCCGGTCTTGAGACAAAAACTTTTGACGGTTTTACCTTTGTCCCCCTGCGATTATAGAAATTATAAAACACTCTGTTTTTCGATTTTTTTCCGTAAAAGTTTACTTCTCAAGATTAGCGCGCTTATTACGGAAACAGCCAAAACCATGGCGTAAAAAAACATTATTTCCCAATAACCGTAGGGGACACTACGAAACGCTCCGAGGATTAACGCAGATGTCCAAGACACAAAAGATACGGCGCCGCTTGCGAAAAGAATAGAGCTGTCTCTGGAATTTAATTCTTTACCTTCTTCGCGGACAAGTTTTGGTATATGCCTTATGTGGTAAAAAACTCCGTTTAGTATGATGATGCCGACTATCGTGATTTTCGCCAAAAACTTAGTTGACGCCATATACCTCTCCACATCCAGAGAAAAAAGAAGAATTCCCGAACAAACTAAAATCGCCACCCCGATCCAAACCATTAAACTCGCGAGCTTGATGAATTTGATTTCAATTTCCGAGATCTTCCCGTCCCTGATTGAGCTGAAAAATATGAATCCGCTCATATAAACTCCTCCAACTCCGCAAGCAATGCCGATAAGATGAAAAATTAGGTAAAAAGTTTTTAGATCAATAAATCCCAAAATCATAAAATAATTCTAGCATAAATTTACCGCAAACAAAAAGGGCTCTCTTTCGAGAGTCCTTTCATAAACTTCAGACGATGCGCGCACTTGGCGCGAAGGGACTTCCTATAATGTCCCTAACCTTCAGCCGTTCAAAGCTTACAGGTTCCTCGTCCTCTCCAAATACTAAACTGGAATGATACCCTCCTTCGCAATTAGACAACTCCACTACCACAACCCTCTTCCCAACCGGAGGTTCTATGGAATCGGAAGGGCGAAGCAGAAGCTTTGGATCTCTCGGATACCGCAATAAAATTCTATCTCGATTAAAACACTTAGCGTTTTCAGTCCCGCTGATCTCCCAAGCTAGGGAATCGGGTAAATACTGCCTTGAATGCTCATCCAGTATGTACCCTCCCTGGCAAACCACACCCTTCCAAGTCGAACACTGGAAAAAATTATCGTTGCCTATCCTTAATCTCTCTACTGATGAATCCGAAAAAGTGGCTACAAAAACAAAGTGTCTTCCAGGAAAAGTTTTCCTTAGAACGACCTCCACGGAGCTTTCCCGCTTTGACCACTCAAGAAAAACGGGGGAAAAAACCCTAAAACCATTAGGGCTGCGTTCCCTATATTGCATAACCGACCTATGGCTACATAGGGAAACGATCCCAAATTTTCCTGTCGCCCTTCCGACCACAGCCATATTTTTTAAATGCTCCGCCCAACTTGGTCCGAGATATATTGGCATCCAACCCCTCCTTATTTTTATCATCAATAGATTTTGCGACTATACACTATTTATACACTAAAAAACCGAAATGTCAATGTCTCCATTCCGACGAGATAACTCAATTCCTATACGCCTGCAAAAAATGCGACTCCGGTACCGGTTCGAAAGTTTCCAAATTACGATTAAGTCGACAGTAGGTTCTCGATTTTTGATCATACTTATATAAGGCGAACCAATATCTAATAACGAAGTTGTCGAGCAGATTTTCAATAAATCGTAATCTTTGCTCCCTGTTTCCGGGATTAATCCCTTGGATAAGATTTTCCGCGGTTTGAAGAATATAAAGAGGCCTATTTCGAGCAATATCATCCATTATATTTCTTTTACAAGATTCCCTAATAAAATCTATCCGTTCCAATAACGAAATCCTAGATTCATCCGTATCTTGCTCCATTTCGGGCGTGCCCAATTTTTTCTTAACTTCTTCTGAAATCCACTCAATTTTTCCCGCTTCACCGACAAAATTTACCCGACTTTTGTGAACTCTACGAAGGTCATAGTTTTCTATTTGATTTATAAAATCCTCCACCATCCCTAGAGAACCTGCCAAGTCCAACTTATCCAATCCAATATTCTCTTCCGCAAAACTTACCATTACTTGTGATATGCGCCTAGCAACAGAAGGTACTCCCTCATCCACTCTACGCAATACTACCTCGAATTCTGACACTATATGTGCCCGCAATTCATCGGCGGGAATAGGAAGTTTTCCTATTTCTTCTTGAAGCTGGCTCATGCGGGTATGATCCTTGTCAAATCGCGCCCTACCTAATATCGGACGGCCTTCTTCCTTACCGTTTTTCCTCTTGTAAGCTTTTCGAAGCTCAATGAGTTCTTTAAGTTTCTCTGATCTTTCTATATAAAGACGCTTCAGCTCTTGATCGAGTTCGGATCTGAATTCCGATTCGCCTTGGGAAGCTTCCAGGCGACCACGCTCTTCATTGAGCGCGCGTCTAGATTCCTCTTCGCTGGGGGGGACTTCCATCTGTCCGCCGTAATCAGGTTTCATTTCACCACGGACTACATCACCGGTGTCAAGATTAGTAGGGCCATTATCTAAATCTTGAGGTTCTGCCGAATCACTATTTTCACCCATTTCGCCTAAATAACACATCATGCTTTATTTTACCATACATGATAGAAATATCCTATAAATTGCGTGACCAATTTCAAGAGATAGAATATAGGGCTGGGGAGATTTTATTATCAGCCATCAAAGATAAACATCCCAAATTAAAAGAATATGCGGATATGATAAGTGCTCAAGAGGTAATAAACAATAAAATTCCCGATTTAGAGGAATTAAAACTAAGGAAAAATGGTTTTAGATTTTTTGAGGAAGAAATAATAACAAAAATTTCAGGGGAAGAATTTGCTAAAAAATATCAGGTTGTTTTGCTAGATGATTTGGCAACCGTAGGAGAATCCAACATAAACACAAAGGGGGAAATTGGCGGCGAAAATACTGAATTAGTGAAAGGCAAAACAGCATATCCCGGATTTATAAAAGGACAAGTAAGATTGATTATTTCGAAAAATGATTTAGGCGCTATTCAAAATGAAGAGGTGCTTGTTACTCACATGACCACTCCTGAATTTGTGCCAGCACTGCAAAAAGCGGCGGCGTTTATTACGGATGAAGGCGGGATTACTTCTCGTGTGGCAATAGTTGCCGGGCTAGGATTCGAACCTAGATTAATGGATTCAGAGTCCACTTTCCTGCCATTAGAAGACCCGGCAATGTTTATGCGCTAAATAAGCGTTTTTCTCACTTTATCATAGAATACGGCAAAAATCTACCGATTACTCGTCCGCTTTTGATTAAAATTTGACATTTTTTCATTTCCGTATAGAATTGTCCTTAATGTTTGCATACTTGTTAATGATGTAGAGTGGGAGAAAAGAAAAAGATCCCGAAGTAATAAAAGAGTGCATAGCAAACCAGCTTACGCAACCCATCTATTTCGACAGGGCCACGACAACGCTTGTTTTAGAACTAGGAATACGGGACATCCATGAAGTTGCGCAAAAAAAACCCTGACGGGTTTTATAAGAAGAATAATAGAGAAACTAAAGATTAAACATTAATCCGCGTAAAATCCGCGGATTTATTTTAGGTTTTAAGATATCTCCTGACTGCCACAAAAGAAGATACGGCCCCCAACGCGACCCCAAAACCAACAAGCAAGCCGAATATTCCAAATAAGTTTCCGGACCAATACTTATAAACATCGGTTCCGGGAAAAACAGCTCCGACTTTCTCCGAAATAAACCACAGCGCTACAAAAAATATTGCCCAAGTTATCGCCCCCGCTGTGATGCCGTATATTGATCCCGTTACCACGAATGGACCGCGGATAAACCAGTCGCTCGCGCCTACAAGTTTCATCACGGAGATTTCGTCTCTTTGATTGTATATCACTAGCCGTATGGTGTTGAAAGTTATCAGCATCGCCACGAAAGAAAGAAGAAATGTCACAAATACCCCCATATTTTCGATTGAAGATGTTATGGAAATAAGCCGCTCGATGACTTTTTCATTTTCTTTGAAATTGATTTTCGCAACTACGCCAAGACCATCCTCTTTTTCTATAAAAGAAACTATGGAATCGAACTGCGACGCTTCGTTGGCTTTGATATTTAATGATGCCTGGAACGGATTTGAATCAAGTTCCTGAAGAGACGCCATTAAAAGGTCGTTTGTTTTATGCCGTTCGCGGAATACTTTGAGCGCCTCTTCCTGGGATATGTATTCCGTCTCCCTTACTTCTTGGAGATTATCTATTTTGGTTTTTATATCTAGAACCTCATTTTCCGAAATATCCCTCTCGAAATAAACGCTTATATCCACCTTGCCCTGAACATCCTCGATAAACGCATCCGTTATGTACCCCATCACAAGCAAAAGCGACACGACGCAAAGCGCCAAAACCATTATCCCCATCGTAGCGCTTGATACCCAAAAATTCCTCCAAAATCCGGCCCAGCCATATTGAATTATTCTTAATAAATTCATTTAGATTTTGCTAAATCTTATATGTCCCCACTTTCTCATCTCTCATAACCTTTCCGTCTTCAAGAGTAACAACTCTTCTTTTTAGAAAGTTTACAATGTCTTTATCGTGCGTGGCAAGCACTATAGCCGTTCCGAATTCATTTATCTTTAAGAGCAGTTTCACAATTTCCCATGTGTGAATTGGATCCAAATTCCCCGTAGGTTCATCAGCCAGTATCACCTCCGGTCTTTGAACAAGCGCTCTTGCCACCGCTACGCGCTGTTTTTCCCCGCCCGAAAGTTCATGCGGAAAATTTTCTTCTTTACCCTTGAGACCCACTATTTCTATAACCTGCGGCACATCGGATCTTATTTCCTCCTTAGTCCTTCCGCCCGCTTCCATCGCGAAAGCTATGTTCTCATAGACATTTTTTGACGGCAGAAGCCTGAAATCCTGAAAAATCGCCCCTATCCTTCTTCTGTATCTCATAATGGAATTCCCTTTCAATTTTACCACATCCACCCCCTTGAAAAGAACTCTCCCTTTAGTGGGAGCTTCTTCTTTTAGTAACAGCTTGATAAGCGTTGACTTTCCAGCTCCGGATCTTCCCACAACCGAAACAAACTCTTTTTCTCCAATATTCAAAGAGACATTGTTAAGCGCGTAATAATCTTCGCCGTAAATTTTTGAAACAGAATGAAACTCGATCAACTTTTCTAAATTCCAGGTTTAAGGTCTAAGGTTCTACAAGCTCTTATGCTTATAGTCCAAATTCATTTCCTAGGAAACAATTTTTATGCCCGCTTCTATAAATTCGTCCAGCTCGCCATTCAGCACCGCTTCGGTATTTGAGGTTTCAACGCCCGTTCTGTGATCTTTTACCATCTTATAGGGATGTAGCACATAGGAACGGATTTGATTTCCCCATTCCGCGGGTATGAAACCTCCTCGTATTTCGGCAATCTTTTCTTTTTCTTCCTTTATTTTTCTTGCGAAAACTTTTGATTTTAGGGTCTTCAGCGCTTTCTCCTTATTTTCTCCCTGCAGACGCTCGCTTTGGCACTCCACGACCACACCACTCGGCAAATGTTTCACCCTCACGGCACTCTCTGTCTTGTTCACATATTGACCGCCGGGACCCGATGACCTGAATGTCTGAACCAGTATATCTTCGGGACGAATTTCTATGTCATCTTCGGATCCGCTTTCTATCTGCGGAAGAACCTCGACGAGCGCGAAAGATGTATGCCTTAACTTCTGCGATGAAAACGGAGAAATTCTGACCAAACGATGCACGCCGTTTTCATGCTTTAGATACCCATACGCGTATTTGCCTTCAACTTCTATAGTTGCTTCTTTTATCCCCTTTTCCTCTCCAAAATTCTGCGCTAAAAGCGTACCCTTGAATTCACTTTCGCCTATATACCTTTCATACATCCGCAAAAGCATCCCAGCCCAATCTTGAGCGTCCGCTCCTCCAGCTCCAGAATATATTGTTATTATAGCGTTATTTTTATCGTATGGCCCGGAAAAAAATGTTTCCGTTTCCTCGCGCGCGATGATTTTTTCCAGAACCTTTAACTTTTTTTCCGTATCGTCTCTTAATGATTCGTCCAGCTCCGGACTTTCTTCTTTGGCGTAGATAATGAATTCTTCGATCCCCTTAATTTCGCTCAGAATATTTTCGGATTTTTTAACTTTATCTTTCAGATGAGAAAGTTCTCCGGAAAATTTTTGCGCGGTTTTCATATCATCCCAAAACCCCAGGGACTGCATTTGTTTCTCAAGATCCGATATCCTGTCTTTTTTAAGCCGTATGTCAAAGATGGCCCTCAAGCTCGAGGGCCCTATTTTTGAGATTGTTAAGTTTTTCCACTAATGGCTCGACCATACTTTGTAATTATATCACGATTTTATTCAAAATAAAATTTTAAGCCACCCCGCGGAATCGAACCGCGAACCTCTACTTTACGAAAGTATTGCTCTGCCAATTGAGCTAGGGTGGCTTTCTTCAGCATATAACTCCTTTATTACTCAAATTAACATCTTACTGCCTGAAAATCAAACAGTCGCCTTGTTGCTCCTAAAAATTTTGAAAAACGGGCGTGGAATTCCACGCCCGTCAAAAATTGCTATACCGACCATACGCGCCTGCTATTATCAGCTTCGCTTTGGACTTCACGAAACCAAAGCGTCATTTCGTTACTCGACGCAAATTTGGGATATACGGCGTACCAAATCAAAGCCACATCAAATCCCTCCTTTGTAGCCCCGATGGCCGTACTCTTAATGCACTCAAATGTGTTACAACCCATTAGATAAACGGTCGTAATACCTTCTGATTTCAGATACCCAGAAAGTCCCGCGTTTGAAAAAGCATTTCCGGCTTTTTTCACAAACGCGGGTTCGGAACCGCACCTGTGTCCTATAAATTCCGCGACACGCAATATTTCTGGCGCATCGCATATCAAGCACAGTGACTGGCGTTTATTCGCATCGTCTTTTCCCCGCCGAAATATGCCTAACCTCCGGCCACCTTTCGTTTCGATCAAATTTTTACTCGGCTGTCCTTCTTGCCCGGAATAATCTGGCGATGTTGTAAAAATTACATGGACTACAACCTGACCCTTCTCTCTCCAATCCGCAAGAACTCTTTCCATGCTTCCCTGAACCGATTGCCGTAATTCGCTCGCGGCCACCTGTTCGGGTCTCCATCCATTATTGTGGTTCACATCGACCACAATAAGAGCGGCATTGTCCAAAATCCTCATAATCCCTCCCATTTTTATATTTAAGATATTATACAATGTTTCATAAAAAAGCAATAGAAATCGCGGATGGATTCCGCAATTGAATTTTTGCTCGGACAGCTCGGGAGGAGGGGTTCAAAGGGGAGGAATCCCGAGCTGTTTTCGTGTTGTTGTTCGAAGTGATTAAAAAAGATAAAATACAAAAATGAATCCTAAAGATTTTTTATATTCAAAAAAACTTGATCTTTATATATCGCGAACACCGTTATACATATCAAGCAGAGTACACAAGGCCGCCAAAAATGCAGGGGTTGACTCTTTGGGTTGGGATGAACAGGGAAGAATTAATAACATTTCTTTTATCGATGCAAAGAAGGTATTGCAAGCTTTGGGATCTTCTATGTTGAGTGTGCATGAATACGCAATTGTACTTGATGAACTCGAGAACGAGAGACCGGACCACGATAAACTTTTGTCTAACGATTTTGCTGAATGGCTCGATACGATTTTCTGGCGACGAAACGAATCTGTATTTAAACTTGAACACCCAACGACAAACCAACTTTTTTCTAGTGATCCATCTGAAATAAACGATGTATCAGAGATTAAAATGCCAACTGGCAGACCGGGGTGGTTTCGATATGACTCAAAACATCTAAAAACTATGGGGGTTCCGGAAAAAGTTGAACAAAAGAAAATATCCAAAAGGGGTACAAAAGTTTGGAAATTTTGGTCAACTTTTCGTCAGGATATTCCCGTGGCAGGCATCAGGGGTTATGTTTTATCATCAGGCACGCACTCACTTGACTTAGATATTCCTCTTTTTGCCAAACAACCTAAATTAATGGTTCGCGAATGTCGCAGATCGATTGCTGATATTCCTACACCAAACGAGACGGCAAATGTAGCTTTGCAATTAGTTGAAGACTATCGCAAGACCCTTGTAATTAGTCCAATTGGCGATAAAAAAGATGAGGTCGATTATTTTTTCAGCAACTTTGAAGAAAAAACTCGGGTTATAAAGCAATATTTTAGTAGTGGTTATATTCCGGAAGAACTTGAAAAACGATCTTTGGACGAATCCATAATAGACATACATGGAAAATTTATAGCTTATCAGCAATGGCATGGCAAGGGTCAAGGCGGTATTAATAAGGAGAAATTACTAACTTCAGGCGGGCTGTGTAATTACTTAGGAGAAACGAAAACTCAACTAATCAGCGGTGTACAAAATCAAGAAAAAATCATTGTTGTTATGGGGCATGGCAACCCAGACTCGGATTCTATTGTCTCGAGCATTTTTGAAGCATACAGACGCTCGTGCATTTATCATGAGATTGTAATCCCAGTCGTTGACGGAGTAATCCCACCCGAAACAGTAAGTATTCTTGGAGAGGAACTAGTTAATAAAATCATTACTACTAATGATGAAATATTTCAAGTTGCACGACAATCGGGATTGGTCCGGTGGGTATTGGTTGATTGGCATGAGTTCGAGACGCCTCAATTTGTTGAGGGAATTATAGATCACCATTTCATAAAAAGGGACTTCCCTTATTTTGTATCAATTTCTGCTGAAAGAAGTTGGGCAAGCACCCTCCAAGTTTACAATAAAATTTTGGGTAATGGTTTCTTATTAGATAAAAAACTGGCAAAAATATTATTTAAAGCAACATTACTTGAGGCAGAGTATGAATTGATGAACTCAATGACATATATTGATAGGTGTCTATTTGAACATCTCCGTGGACTTGCCCAAGTTGAAAATAGTCAGCTTCTATCAAAAGAAGTGGCCAAACCATTACTACTGGTGAAAGACCCTGCAATCCTATTTCAAAGAGATTATAAGCAAAGCCATCCTATGCTTGGGTTTTCAGTAGTTAAAACCATAGACTTTTATAATCGAGAGGGTACATGTGAAGTGGCGGATATCCGCGAATCTATAATTCAAATAGCACATGCAAATAACAAATCTCAAAATCTGCCATTAACCATTATAAAATTTGTTGATTATCTAAACGATGGTACTCGAGTTAACCATGAGGAGATTGTTTGTGTTTTTAACCACGACTGGCACGATAGCGGATTTCGTGATGCATTGTTGTTATTACTCGAACGCGCATATAGCGTATTTCACGAACATAAGGTTCGTATTCAAAAGAGGGATAATACTATTCAGATATTTTCTCCCAATAAACAAGTGCCGAGACTTATCCTCACGCCGCTTCTAGAGCCGCTTCTCAATGAACATACTAAGTTTTTTTATGCAAAAGCGTTAAATAAATTCGTGGCAAGAGGTTTTTATGACGGCTCATCATCTGATCAAGATAACTTTTCTGCCGATGTTATCCAAAAACCCCAAAATTATCTTTCTTTTCTGGATATAAAAAGGAGGGTTAAAAGTAGCAACATTTCCATTCTTAGTCTTTCAGAATACTGGGGAGTATATAAAGAAGCGGAAGTTTTAAATGATAGGCACATGCTTAATTCGTTGCGAGATAGTAGTTTTGTAGAATTATTAGATACATTTATCTTGGATAAATCATTTTTATTTGATCACGCTAATGTTGGAAGTATCGATGAAATGATGGTCGCGGAAACAAAAAATGGCAAGCGTATTACTATAACAGAGGCGCATCCGGGGATGATGAAGCCATCTTTGATAGATGAGAATGGCTTACCAAAAACAATATTTTCCGCCGACACCTTTGGTGATCCCGAATCATGGCGATATTGGGCACCAGATACAGATTTAACCGTAGCAACTAGGGGTCATATCTTTTTGCTGGATCAAACATCGCTTGATCTAAAAATACACCCCGACGAAAGTCATAGCAATATGGGATTTAGGCCAGTATACGACACTATACCAGACATTAAATACAGATTGGTCGAAGAAAATTCTTGGGTTAAAGTTGAAGTTACTCCGAGACGATTCGGAATTTACTAATCCTCCGTGTTTTGTCCTACTCTTTTTGAGGTAATCCATGAATGGCAAGGCTCTGATTTTTATATCTTTTGTCATCTGTTGCTTCTTCACCAAACCACAATGGCGCAACAAATTTTCCACTTGCCTCTTCGGAACTAAACTCAACTTCAGCAGTTACGAGACCATTCAAATTACCACCATAAACATCTAGCTCTATTACAGCACCATCGTGAGGTATTTTATACCGCGTCTTTTCTATCCGCTTACCTTCCGTTGTTTGCCAGAGACCTTCATATTGTTCCTTACTAATTTCGATTTCATATTCGGCTCTAACTTTACCACCCCCGCTTTTTACGGTTTGAAAATATTTATCTCCTTTTTTCCGTAAACGCACCTCGGTTCCATCTCTAGAAATTACGATGTAACCCTGAATAACTTCTTCGTGTCGATAGTTATCTAAATTCTCCGGAAGAGACGCAACCAAAAATTTTCTCTCTATTTCTTTGGACTTATCCATTTTCTCACTGGGCTGTTCTTCGTCTAAATTTTCTGGTGATTCACTATTATTCATGATAAAATAGTATCAAATATTTTCACTTTGAACAACAACACGAAGACAGCTAGGAATTCCTCCCCTTTGAACCCCTCTTCCCGAGCTGTCCGAGCAAAAATAGAGATCCCCTCCGCCACCTGCTCGTTCAGAGCAGAGCGGAGGGGTAGCAATTCTAGTTATAACTATACTTGGAGAAGCAAGTTTTGTGTAAAGAAAGTTTACTGATTAGTTTCTGAAAAACGGACAAAGGCTATTTAAATTTTTTCCAAAAACTTTTTTACAACTTCCTCCACCGCGAGAGTAGCAACTTTGTGAAAATTATCTTGAGAAACAGCACTGCTTAAAAATTTAAATAGATCTTCATTGGTTTTAAATTTTTTCTGTTCAATAATCTTTTTGCCTGTTTCTTGTAGCTGATCAAAAAGTTTTCCAACAATATTTAAAACTATAGCCCCCTCAAGTTTCGTAAATAGTTCTTGCTTCTGCGATTCAGAAATATTACCAAGCGAAGCAACTTCTCTAAAAAGTTCTTCTAATTTAATTTGTGATTGGTTGATTTTTTGGTCCATAATTTATTTCGTCTCTTGACTTTCTGGTTTTGATAGAACGCCAAATTTTTTTTTGAAATAGTTCAACTTTTTCTCAAAGTACATTTTAGCGAAATATGCACTATTCGCCCCAAGCACAGAAATTAACCAACTAAGCCTGACTACCGCCTCAGTACTTTCGGAAATATTAAGCCCTGTCATTTTTCCAATGTCGACACCAAAGAATTTACCAATGATGTATAGACTTCCAGGTAAGGCAACCGTATATCCTATATCCCTCAATGCCTCATAACGATAAATTTTATGCTTAAGTGTTTTTACTTCATCGGAATAAATCTCTTGGGCTGCTTGTAAGGCACGGACACCAAATTGCTCGCGCGATTCTGCGCTATTTTCAGGACCCTTTGACCTTTCCGAGTTTCCTAATTGTTCAAACTTAGACATATAAGTTCATTGTAGCGGAGTTTTATAAAAAATGCAAATTCTATAGATAATAAGTTCAACGGCGAAACAGAATGATTGGGCGCGGCGGAATTCCCCCCACACCCCCCTTCCGCCGCGTCCTCGCTTCGGCGGCGACATTTTCAAATCATTTCAACAATGGACGAAACAACCGCGCCAATGTCTTTTTTGATTTCATGCCCCCAAATTCGCATAATTCGCTAATCGTTATTTCTCAAATATGCCGTATTTTTTCTGTCCCTTGCACGGTTGTTTTCAATTTTCTTTTTGAAAAACGATGTCCGGTTTGCCCCTTAAATCCGTCGTATTTGTTCTAAATTTTTTGCCAGCTCTCTTTTTTAACGCCGATATAAAATACTTTTCAAACTGCGTATTTGGGGAGCGAATTTTTGACATTATTTCGTTTCTCTTTCGCTTCGAAAACTTGTCCGTAGTTTTTCGTGTATTCTTGTTTGAAATTAGACAAAATCGCTCCCGCCACAGCGTTTGATAGAAATGTTGGCACGGCATTCCCTATTTGTAAATTTCTGTCGCTTCTCGACCCGAAAAATTGATAGGAGTCGGGAAAACATTGAATCCGCGCGCCATCGCGCGTGGTGAGTGGTCGGGGGGCTTTCGGATGTATGCATCTAGAAGACGACGGAGTGCTCAAATTGCGAGTTATAGTCGTTGATGGTCTGTTCCACCAAAGGCGGCAGTAAGTATTTTTGAAACCAGATGTCGGGCGCAATTTTTTTGGCAAATCTTCCGGCGTTCCGCCGTCTGGCAAAAGTTCCATCATTTTTACCAGTTTTGCGTTGTTGTTCGGAGCATTATGATCCATCAATTTTTTAGGGGCGTTCATTCTCATTTTCTTTTGAAATTCATTTTGCGGCTTGGAGGCGTATTCAAATCGTTCTGAACCGGACTTTATGAAAGGCAAATCGCTTATCGCTTCTTCAAGCGTAAGATGGGGCTTCAGTCCGTTTCTAAACAAATCAGGAGCTTCTTCGGTACTGTAATGCGTCTGCGACGGATATTGAAAATCGTTTTTGAGTTTTGAGCCAATGATTATGACTCTTTCTCTTATTTGCGGCGCGCCGAAGTCCGCCGCATTGAGAAGTTTATACTGCACTTTGTAACCCGATGATTCAAAAAGAGAAATTATCGTTTTCAATAACTCGCCGCCTTGCATGGACAACAAACCTTTTACATTTTCAAAAAGAAAAAGTTTTGGATTGAATTCTTTAAGCACCCGATAGTATTCTTGAAAGAGTTTTCCGCGAGGGTCGTCAGTCAATCTCTTCCCGACTGTTGAATACGCCTGACAAGGCGGGCCGCCAACGATAATATCTATTTCGGACGCTTTGATGTTCAAATCTTTTTCTATTTTTTCCGCGCCAAAATCTTTTATGTCCCCAACATAAACTTTTGCCGCGGGGTGATTCAACGAATACGCTTTCGCCATGTTCGGCAAAATTTCGTTGGCGGCGACTATTTCAAAATTATCGTCATGAGCAAAGCCGTAGCTTAATCCGCCCACTCCGCAAAATAAATCTATAACTTTTAATTTTTTAGCCATAAGAAAGAATTAGCCAAAATCAATTTCTTTGTATTTGATGGGCGGTTCCGTAATTTTCCAAACGAAAT